>CAZGOD010000005.1:0-95245 GCA_964527715.1 uncultured Thermoplasmatales archaeon
ACGAGATTTCAAATACTTGTAGCCTTCAGGAACCTCAAACTCGTGAAAACGAGGATTTAATTTATCTAACTGATTTGTAAAGAAAGTTATTTCCTTTATTTCTTTATCACCAGGTAATGTCCCTTCAACTGTTGAACTTATAAAATTATTAGGTTCTTTGAATTCTTCATCTATAACTGCTATTACTGCTTCATCTGAGTATGACCAGTCGTGTAGTGCTATGTTATTGGCGATTTCATATGGGTCATCTCCCTTGATTGTTGTGATGATGGTATCTTTTGCTGTCCATTGTTTTACGTCTTCCTCATCTACGTTTATTAGAACCATTTCATCTAGTTGGCCGTTGCTATAGCTAACCCAGTCTTCCATGAAGTAGTCTAGTCCTTGGTATGCGTTTAGGCTTCTTTCTCTGTCTTCTTCATATTTATATTCATCTTCATAGAATAAGAGTGGATGTGAAATTAGTTTGTCATCATAGTTGAATACTGCTGTGGGTACTGCTGCTAGATAAGCATAATCATCAAGGTAGTTATTTTCGTCATAATTGACAAGGGTTACTTTTTGTGTAGTGGCAACAGGTAGGTGTGATGGTCCTTTGTCACACGCTTTTATGTATTTTGTATCAATAGCTTGAGCTGTTGGTATTAATGCTCCTAACAACAAGGAACATACTATCAGTAATGCTATGGAGCTAATTATTTTATTTTTCTTATTTGACATTTTTCTTATCCCCCAATCACATATTTTTATCTTAGTGTCAATATTTTTATTGGCAAATATGAAGCATTTTTATGTTATATATATTTTATTATTCATTTTATTATTCAAATCAAATCATTTTAATATTTTTGTCACATTCTAGTGTATTTATCCCTCTATAAATATATTGTGTTATAATATGTTAATTTAATCACAAAAAATTAAGCGACTAATAGCTATTACTAACTTTTTGTTACCCTCATAACAGCCTTAAATTTGTTACACATATAACAATAGTAGACTTAATATAAACTGTATTACTTCCTCATAAATGATAAATAAATGGACTCTGAACTAGTCAGCATTCTTAAAAAACAACACTACGCTATTATCGGAAATCATTCCGGTGTAAAACTATGTCATTGGATGAGACAAAGCCTACTTTTCAAGAGAGAATGCTATAAACAGACATTTTACGGCATCGAATCCCATCGTTGCTTACAAATGACCCCTGCTATTAATCAATGTACACATATGTGTCTTTTTTGTTGGAGACATCAAGGTTTCACTGAAAAAAACTTCAAAGAAATAGATGATCCAAAATATATTCTAGAAAAATCAATAGACGCTCAACGAAAACTTATCACTGGTTTTAAAGGCGATGAAAGATGTGATCAAAAAAAATGGGAAGAAGCAAATCATCCAAATATGCTTGCCTGTTCTCTCTCAGGTGAGCCTACCCTATATCCAAAGTTAGGAGAGTTTTTTGAAGAATGCCATAAAAAAGGTATCACAACCTTTTTGGTCACAAATGGTACAAACCCTGAGGCTTTGCAGAATTTAGATCCTTTACCAACGCAGTTGTATATCTCAATTGTTGCCCCTAACGAAGATGTTTATAAAAAAATCTGTTCGCCAATGATCTCTGATGGTTGGGAAAGAATTAATCAAACATTAGAACTTTTACCCTCTTTAGATACACGTACTGTAATTCGTCATACATTAGTTGAAAAATGGAACATGGAAGATAAATTTATCAAGCAGTACGCTAAGTTAGATGAAAAGGCATCTCCTATGTTTATTGAACCTAAAGGATATGTTTTTGTTGGTTACTCTCGTAAACGTATGACTCTTTCCAATATGCCCTCTCACAAGAAAGTTCGGGATTTTAGTACTAATCTCGCTGAGAATCTCGGGTACAATTTTTCGATGGAGAAACCTGATTCACGGGTTGTTTTGTTAGAAAGAAAACCAAAAACGGCAAGGATTGAGAAATAAAGTTAATATATAATAGAGATATTATTATTTATTAATGAGTATTAAATATGCTAAAACTTTGGTAATAATAATTGTATTTATTCTTCTATTTACAGTTTATAATCCACAGACTAACGCTTTTAATGTTCATTTTAAGAAAGATATGGATGTTGAGGAAGATATTGTTGGTTACAACAGGTATATTATTAAGTTAGACGATGAACCTATTTCGGTTTTTAAACAACGTCTTATAAGCGAGGGGGATTTTTTTGCTCAGAAACTTGTAGAATATAAAAACAAGATTTTATCAACACATAATAGTGTAAAGAATTCAATCATAGATTTAATAGATGGGAAATTAAAATCTGAAAAGATTTTTGTTTTAGAGTTCACTGATCTGTTTAATGGTATTGTTGTTGAAAGCCTTCCAAGAGGTTTGTTAGATAAAATTAAGGATTTGCCATATGTCGATAGTGTTGTTCCTGATTACAAGATATCCATTTGTTTAGATGAATCTGTGCCATTGATTAACGCTGATGATGTATGGGCTTTGAAGGACTCCCTTGATAGGAATGTCACTGCTCAGGGTATTAGTGTTGCTATTGTTGATACTGGTGTGGATTATAATCATCCTGATTTAAAGGATAATTACGTTGGTGGTTTTGATTTTGCAAACAGTGTAGATAACAATGGCGATGGTGATTATGATGACCCAGGTGATATAAATGATTCTGATCCTATGGATGATAATGGACATGGGACTCATTGTGCGGGTATAGCAGTTGGCAATGGTAATGCTTCAAGTGGAACATATACTGGTGTCGCTCCTGATGCAGATCTTTATGCCTATAAGGTTGTAGATGCATCTGGTGAGGGTCAGGGATCTTGGTTTATTGCAGGTATGGAAAAAGCTGTATCTGATGGTGTTGATGTTATTTCTGTTAGTCTAGGTAGTGCTTCAGGTGATCCTGATGATGAATTGAGTGTTGCTGTTGATAATGCTGTGGGATCTGGTGTTGTAGTTGTAGTGGCTGCAGGTAACACAGGCCCAAAAGAGGGCTCAATAAACTCTCCAGGTGTAGCTCGTAAAGCCATCACAGTTGGTTCATGTTATAAGACAGGTTCTAGTGTTTATAGTACTAGTTCTCGTGGTCCTACAGTTATTGGTACTGTTAAGCCTGATGTTGTGGCCCCTGGTGTTCATGTTGCTTCTGCTCTTGCTAGTGGTACAAACTTTGGTTCTCCTATTAATGGGGATTATACTTATGCTTCTGGTACAAGTATGGCTACTCCTCATGTCGCTGGTGCTGCTGCGCTGATGAAACAAATGCACCCAGATTGGAGTTCAGATGAGATCAAAATGGCTATTAGAAATAATGCTATAGACCTAGGTGAAAATCTTAATACTCAGGGATATGGACTAGTTGATGTTTTCCCAGCAGTAAACCTCTCTGAGGCCCCACCTGTTGCTATGTTAGATACATCCGGTGAAATTGGTCGAGGTTTGATAAATATCTATGGAACTGCGATGGCAGATGATTTCCAAAATTATAGTTTGTACTATTCAAGCGATGATAGCTGGGTAAAACTTTATCAAAATGATCAAGAGGTTAATGATGGTATTCTCTATGCTTGGAATACACTACTGCTAGAAGGTGGAACATATAAGCTTAAACTAGTTGTGAATAGTATAAATCAGACAAGTGTGGATATAGTATACATTTACACAGAGTTACAAATCATGGAAGGAGAGTCTTTCACAATATCTATAACAGATGGTAGTGGCGACCCAATTAATGCTTGGATTTTATTCACCTTACCTTATCATATACCAAGGTTGAAGTATGGTAGTAATGTGACAGTCAATGCTCCATTTATTTTTAACCCATTTGTAGAGAGCATGGTTGGCCAGTTGAAAATTTTTAAAATTATTGGTTTATATGAGCCATTAACAGTTGATATAACTGTTTTAAACAGAGAAGGTAAAATTCCTTAATCTTTTAGAAGGTCTTCCCCACCTTCAAATTGAAACTGTATAGCAGCATAAAGATCTTCTATTCCCATATAGTTTTCTTTACCTATGGGGAATAGTTTTAATTGTTTCTCGAAATCATATATCAAGTGCATTATTTTTTCGCTCATTTCTCTGTAAACTGTGGCTTCCTCGTTCAACAGGATGTTTTCTAAAGTATCTGGGTCATCTGACCATCTTTTAACTTGTTCGATTTCTTTTTCAGATAACATGTCTGCTTTACTTAGTATATTAACTTGTGGTTGTCCTAATCTAAAACTTGTATTTATTGAGAGTAGGAGTTGTGATACGAAACCTGATGCAGTTTTTGCTAGTGCATGATCTACTAGATATGCTATCATTGATTTCTGAGGGTTTAAAAATTTGACTATGTATTTACCGGCTTCTCTGAAAACAAAAAGCTCTAGTTGCCCGGGTGTATCAATTAGTATATAATCTGTTTTGAATGCTTCTATACTGTTTTTTACATCCTGCGTGTTTAATGCTAACATATCAGCGCATGCTATCTGTGCACCATTGGGCCCTAGGCCATATTCTTTCATTACTTCTTTTAGTGATATCCAGTCGCGTATGTCGACATCTGGTTCATATGGTAAATTTTCAGCGCCAGGGTCAAGGTTTACTGTGATAGCATCAAGTGATCTATGGTTCATCCATTCTTTGAAGCTATGTGTAAGAGTGGATTTACCAGATCCTGCGGTTCCAATAAAATATAGGAATATTTCTTCTTTCATGTTTATATTCCACGGAGTTCTTTCATATGCTGGATGCGTTTTTCTACTAGTTTAGGTGTACCGATATCATGACGTATGAAGATATGGTCTCCTTTTACGTGTTTCAAGGCTTGTTCACATATGTTTTCTGCTTCTGAGAGTTTGTCTTCTATTCCTACAATTGCTAATGAACGTGAAGAAGTTGTGGAAACATAGTTATTTTCTTTATTTACAGATGCGTAGAATAATTTGGATCCTATGTTGTTTATAGCTTTTTCATCTACTAGGATTTTCACTCCTATCATGCTTTTTACGCCGTAGCCCTCTGGTACTACGTATTTACATACCGTTGATTTTTTCTTAAGTTGTAGTTTTTTACTGCTAAGATTACCGTTTATCATTGCCTGGCAGATTTCAACGAAATCTGTTTCCATAAGTGGTAGTACGTTCATAGCCTCAGGATCACCAAACCGTGCGTTAATCTCTATTATTTTTAGTCCCGCTGGTGTTAACATGAACTGTCCGTATATTGGACCAACGTATTTGCAGCCTTCCTGGTTGAGTGCCTCTATTATTCTCTGCAGAATTACAGCTCCCTCTTCATATTCTGTTTTTGATAGGAATGGTAGAAAACCGTCATAGCATGAATAGGATCCCATGCCACCTGTGTTTGGTCCTTCATCACCGGGTAACAGTCTTTTATGATCTTGAACAGCATGTAATGGTAATATCGAGTTTCCATCTGAGAATGCTTGTAATGTGAATTCTTCGCCTATGGCTTTTTCTTCTATGAGAACCTTTGATTGTCCACCTATTTTGTTTTCAATGACTTCTTTTACATATTCCGTTGCTTCGTCAACACCGTTGAAATGATCACCTGCTACTCGTACTCCTTTTCCACCTGTGAGACCTATGGGTTTGATTGCTACTTCAGCGTTTAAGCTCTCAATGAATTTTCCAGCTTTTTTTACATCTGTAAAGGCTTCACATCGAAGCTGGCCAGGTATATTATGTTTTTTGAGGAGGTTACGCATCCATTCTTTATCGGTTTCTATTCTTGCTGCCTCTTTTGTTGGAGAACAAGTTTTGATACCATTTTTCTCTAGTTCGTTTACAATTCCAGCTTCCAATGGTGCCTCAGGTCCAATTATTGCTAGGTCAATTTCTTTTTGTTTTGCGTATTCTATAATCTTTTCGATGTTTGTCTCTTTTTCTTGGAGATACTCCTTTGACATTATTTGTATGCCGGGGTTGAGATTTTTCATAACAGAGTAAAGCTCAGCGTTTTTTGATTGGTAAACCGCGTCGCATATAGCATGTTCTCTAGCGCCACCACCGACTACTAGTAATTTCAAATTTAATCAGCCTCCCGGGAAAAAATACAAATACAATTCCTATATTTAACTCTAATCTATTTTTTTATTATATCGCTAACGGAGAGAAGTGGGATAAAACTTACATCAAGGTTACGTAGTTTCTCCTCAGCGCCACTCTCACGATCTACTACGACTAAAACCTCATCAACTTTTGCCTGGTTCTCACGGAGAACCTGCAAGGTTTTAACGACTGATCCACCACTAGTGGTAACATCTTCTACGACGAGGACTTTCTTGTTTTTGACTTCTCCGCCTTCTATCTGCTTACTTGTGCCGTGTTCTTGTTTTTCTTTACGGATGATTACATAGGGTACATCTACCTCTAAAGATAAAGCTACAACTAGAGGTACTGCACCGAGTTCCATACCTGCTATGATATCATATCCCTTAGCGTACTCGGCCATTGCCTCAGCGATTTTCTTTAGGATATTTGGGTTGGTGCTTGCTTTCTTGATGTCGATATAGTAATCACTTACTGCTCCAGATGTTAAAACAAAACGTCCAAATTGTATAGCTCCGCATTCTTTAAACAGTTTTATAAGCTCTTCTTTATCCATACAAATTGACAGTAATAGTGGATGATGATTTATAACTTATGGGATGAACTGTTTAATTTTTGATCTTCGTTTTGGTTGTTTTTATGTAACAAAATACAACACAAAAAAGATTATAATCTATGATATCATTAGAAAAAATGAAATGGTTACAGGCGTAGATAATACAAAAAAGAAAAAGAAATCTTATAAATCGATTATAGAACGAGATACAGAGCTCCTTCAAGGAGGATGGTTTGGAGGAGCACCTGAGCATGTTTTAGAGGAAAATAAAAAAAGGAAACAAAAAAGAAAAAACAGGTAAGGATACCTTGATGTATCCTTACTAAACTATTTTTTTAACGTATTTGTTCAAATAATTGATACGAGTTTGATACACTCCAGCCATCGAATACCTGTAATTTCTCAATTTGACCAGCATGTTCTACTTCTTCCCAGTGATAGATAGGATATGCACTAATCGTTAGTCTACCCTTTATAACTAGCTTATCATCTTCAAATAATAAGACTTCAACTTTGTAACTATTATTTGATAGTACAACAGGTATCTCTATAACCGCAGTTGAATCTGCACCTATACTTCCTATTTCATCTGTGTCCTTATAGACTGCGAAATTATTACCCGTTTCTATTACATACGCAGTTGCTTTTATCTCCCCAGATTCTTTATCCCAAATGTTTGTAAGATAAATATCACAGGTAATATTTACTGAGTCATTTGTTTCACCAGTTTTTAACAGGAAAGTTGCATCAACAAACAGATGCTCCTCAGGGTACGTCTTCTTTGCAACTGTTGTTTTCATTATTCCCGGTAAAACTACTCCTGCGAAAACTATTATTATCACAGAGATTGTTGCTAGTAACAGACCTGCTTTCTTAGCTCTTTTAGATATTGACATATTTTATCACCAAACCTATTGTTTTGTCCATCCTGATATATAAAAACCTAGAAAACGTTCGGGGAAAACCAAACAAAAACAAACAGTATTTAAACAATCTAGGAATAAATAATGTGTATATGCCAAAAGTAACTCTAGATATGGCAGCCTTTAAGGCACTTGCCTCTGATACTCGTCTAGATATTTTAAAATCACTTGATGGTAAAAAAATGAGTTTGAAAGACATCTCTAGTGCTACAAGACTTAACAAGGCAACCCTCCATGAACACCTATCAAAACTTCATGAAGCAGGTCTTGTGGAAAAAAATGAACGAGAGGGTCATAAATGGGTTTATTATAAACTCTCATGGAAAGGCGAATGCCTTCTTCACCCTGAGAACACAAAGATAGTGATTTTGTTCAGTGCTACATTTATAGCATTGTTTCTTGGTATTGTTCAACTGGTGAATTATGTGAGAGGAACAGTTGTTGGTTATGCTAGAACCTTTGTAGATTCGGGTACTACTGATTTACATATTGCTGAAGAAAGCGATCATCTTTTTAGAGCAGCCAGTTTTTCAGATACACCAATTACTCTTACTGGTGCTAATCAAACCTCTGATATGTTATCTCAAACATTGATAAATGAGGGTAACGTTAAAGGTACTCTTGGTAACACTCTTTCTAACACTGATATTGATTGGGAGAACGCTGCAGATGGTGTTAAAGAAGTAGCAAGTAGTTATAGTGATGGTTTTACTAAGGATATGGCCCTATCAGGAGCAAACGGTGAGTCTAGTGTTACAGTATCTCAGATAGGTGTTCTTCATGATCCTGCTCTACAATGGATAGCAATTGCTTGTCTAGTAATATTTGCAATCCTGTTAACTATTGGTATTTGGAGACTTCGTAAGAACAAAACACCGAAGATTTAACTCCCTCCCCAACACTTGTTAAAAGGAAAAAATTGGTAATTATTTTTTGAGATTATTTTCTAGCTCCAATTTTTTCGAGGATTGCTAATTTCGTCGTCTTCCTCTATAAAATCAAACAAGGTTTTCTGCATCCGCATCACCAAGAGTAGTATAACACAAAATGGGTTATATGTTTTTCGATGAAAATTTTCTAATAGTTTTTTATGTAAATATTTAAGTAGATAAAGTCTAATTAGTCCTCTGGTGGTATGGAAGAGTCACTGTTTGGTATTGTAGAGTTTTTAAGCTCTCACCAGTACGTTATACAAGTAACTATTGTGATAGTTACGGCTTTTATCATTTTCAGTATCATCCTTAGCGCAATTAAAAAATATTTATTAAAGAAAGTAAAAACAAAGAAACAGATCTCTAATGTAACAGTTTTTCTCCACGTGTTAAAGTATTTGTTTGTTTTCTTCATGATCCTTGTGGTTGTTTTCTCTTATTATAATAGTTGGAATGAACTTGGCTTTATCGCTGGTTTACTCAGCATTGCACTTGGTTTGGCTTTACAGCGGCCTATAGCTGGTGTTTTCGCATGGTTAGTAATTGTCACGAGGAGACCCTTTGGGATTGGTGATAGAATTAGTATCTCAGGAGTGAAGGGTGACATCAGGGATATTACACTTACTCATATTCATCTGGATGAAGTTGGGGGTACAGTTGAGGGGGAAGAAAGCTCAGGTAGAACTGTTATGCTCCCGACCTCTATGCTCTTTGAGGAGGAATTAATAAATTACACTGCACGGGATGATTACATACTAGATGAAGTAAGCACTGCTGTTACTTATGAGAGTAACCTTGAAAAAGCAGAAAAATTGATGGTAGACGCAGTTGAAGAAGTAATGACGCCCCTCTGGGATAGATTCCCTGTTAGAGTCCCTATAGAACCACATACCCGGTTATTATTCAAAGAGTCAGGTGTGGATATAAAAGTTAGATATAATACTGTTGTAAGTACTAGAAACGCGATAGCTACTAACATAAGACGTGTGATCCATCGGCGGGTAATAAATGCAGATGATGTAGAGTTCGCGTATCCGCATGCAGAAGTTCTTCTACGTGATAAAAAGAAACAACAATAACCCAATATTTTTCTAAATAAACTCCTTATAGATATTTAGGGTTCTATCTGCTACGGTATCCCATGTGAATTCTTTTAAAACTCGTATCCGTCCGTTTTTACCCATTTGTTTTCCTTTGTCGTTAGTTTTTAAAACTTGTTTTAGTCCCCATGAGATATCATTTGGATCATATGGGTTGATATGGATCCCGCATTGTTCATTTCCACTAGCGATTACTTGTTCTCTCATACCATTTGTTTCTCTTGCTCCTACAACTACTGGTTTTTCCATTGACATTGCCTCTGTACAGACGATTCCAAATGGTTCATAAAGTGATGGTAAAACAACAATATCTGCCGTGGCGTAATGTAGTATTCGTTCTTCTTCGCTGACAAATTCTGTTCTTAAAACGATATTATTATTCAGTTTTAACTGTTTTATATATGATTGTAGTTCATCTTCTAGATCGCCGACACCGAGTATGACAAGTTTGGTTTTTGGATATTCTTTAATGACCTCAGGCATTGCTTTTAAGAGATTATCTACGCCTTTCACTGTTACTAGGCGTCCTATGAAAAACAACATTGTCTCATCGTCTTTGATGTTGTATTTTTTCTTAAGAGCTAACTTGCTAGCCATTGTTATCCTATTTGGGTTGTATTTATCTGGGTCGACACCATTCCAGCATACCCTTATTTTTTCCTCAGGGTATCCTAAGTTTTTTAGGTGTTCTTTCATAGCATATGATACTGTTATAATGCAATCCGCTGTTTGAGAGCCTCTTTGCTCGATTTCTTTTATTGTTTGTGAGCCGCCACCAAGGGATCTACCAGTTTCTGTTGAGTGAATATGAAACATTAATGGTATGTCTAATTCTTGTTTAACGGTCATTCCACCGATGATTCCTAGCCAGTCATGTGCATCGATGAGGTCATAGGTTTTTTTGTTTTCTTTAACCATGTTGTTGATGAGATGTGATGCAGATGATATATTGTAGTTTATTACATCTGAAAAAAACTTGAAGTTTCCCCTCCAGGATTTAAGATCCTGATTTGCAAATAGGCTATAAGTGGAGGTTAAATCAATAATTTTTGGTCGATATATTTCTAATCCATTTTGTTTTTCTGATGTTTTTAGTTTATTTTGGTCATTGAGCGCGTAAACTGTTATCGTGTTTCCTTTTGATACTAGTTTTTTTGTGATCTCGTAGACAAATGTTCCTAGTCCACCCCAGATTGCAGGTGGGTATTCCCATGAGAAATATGTGATTTTCAGTTTGTTTTTCCTCCTCACTTTCTCCATTGATTAGTTTTCTATAACTGTTCTACTCTAATAATAATTTTTCTTTTTTGACATTTTACCAGGAAAAATTTATATAACACGGGTGACAAACTATAACATAGTGCCTATTGGATGGGTGGTCTGAGAGGTATGTTTAGGAAAATTGCTTTACTGTTAAGTTGTATTCTAATTCTAGTTACATTCAATGTTATTTTTATTGTGGGCTCTACTGTTTCAGGTGAAACTGTTGATAGCGGTATTTATACTTTTAGACCAACAGGTAATATTATTAACGAGTGGGGGCCAGGTACTGGAGTAGGCTATACTGAAGTAGACGAAGGGCTTGCTGATGGAACGCAGACTTACATTGGAACATCGATAGATGGACGAAAAGATATATACTCTTTTACTGCGGATACTATCACTGGCGTTAAAAGTGTTACAGTTTTTGGTAGGTTTATCACTGATTTTAAAGGATCAACGTTTTCTCTATTGTTATATGACACCTCTAGTAATTCCATGGTTTATTCAACACCAGTTCAGTTGCCGAGTAGTGGGAAGTGGTACACCCTTTCTTATACTTGGGAATTGAATCCTTTCACAGGGCAGGAGTGGAAGGATGAGGATATCCAGTTTTTAGTGTTTGGAATCTGCGCGGATTATTGTGATCGTGGTAGTGCTGTGTTTTGTACGCAAGTGTACATCGAAATAGCTTATGCGACTTCTGAGCCGCAGCCACCCAGTGATGGAGGTGACGAGGATCCACCACCCGCAGATGATACAAATTCATCTGATGATGAAGAGCCAACTATTGAACAACTTATTGAACAAGTAATGCTATTAAACTTACCAAAACGTCTGAAAAAGAAACTAATTTTTAAACTTAAGAAGGCAATTAAGTTTCTTAACAGAGACAAAATAAGAAAGGTGATAAACAGATTAAACGTGTTTGTAAGGATAGTTAAAAGATTTGATAGGAAAAACAAATTAACAGATGAAGATGCAAATAGACTTATTGATATCGCTCAAAAGATTATAGATAATTTGAAAAATCAATAGAATCAGTTGTTACTGTAAAACTTTTCCATTTTCATCGATTTCTTTATTTATAATCCTTGTCGAACTAATTGGTTTATTATCTTCAGCTAAGACATGAGGAATTTTTACAATTTTTAATGGTTTTTTATTATTTTCAATCCGTTTTTTATTAATTCCCTCTGCATTTTTTATAGTTTCGGAGGAAACAATAATTGCATCATATTCCTCGTTGATAGCTGGGCCATATTTATCATATATTACTTTGATAACAGCGTGTTTATCATAACCTTTAGTTAACAAATACTCTTGTATTGCATCCACTCTTTTATCTAATGGTCTAGAAAATTTCTTTTCCTGTAGCATTCTCCCTTCTGTGACACCTATAAAAACGGTACCATTTTTTCCAGCAATTTGAAATGCTTTGTCGATAAGATATTTGTGTCCTTTGTGTAAAACATTAAAAGTTCCGCTAAAACACACTCTCATATTTCTTCTTAAACAAATGAGTTATTAATAACCTTGTCTAAGATTTCTCCCTAGACATATTATCCTATTCTTTTTTGTCCTGCAAAGTAAAGACAAAGTATTCCAACAGCAAATAAGGCAAGACCAAACATAAAACCTCAAGCAGCTCATGTTAATGTTTATCACTTGATGTTCTTAGTATGTTTTTGTTTCCATTTTGCCCACATTACAAGAAATGTCGGAAGAACGAACACTGATGCCAAGAAACTGTACAGGATAGTTAGCGCGGTTATACCTCCAAATTGTTGTAAGGGAGGCATTAATGCAAACACAAGCAATCCGAAACCAGCAATAGTTGTTGATGCAGCTCCAAATAACGCAGTTCCTGTATGACTAACTGTACTCAGGCATGCATCATCAATAAATGTTGAAGTTGTGGTTGATTCTTTAAAAGTGACTTCTCCCTTGGAACCACATAATGGGCAAATAACTCTTATAACTTCCCCAAGTTTACCCGAACAAGTTGAAATCTTACCACAATCAGGACATCTGACTCTCTTTTCCGTTTCAAGGTTATTTTTTGAATTATGATTTTCAAGATCCTCCAGGAACCTATGAGTGATATGTATTCCGTATGTAATTCCCAGACCAATTGTTAAAGATGTTATCATGATTGTCATGACGTTCAATGACCAACCTACGATATACATCGTTCCAAGAGTCCATATAACACAAAATATTACAGGTGTTAACGTAATCACTCCAAGTATTAACGATCGCCATTTATACCAGAACACTATAGTCAGAATAATAAAAGAAATAATAATTGTAATAATCAACGAACGAATTTGACTCTCACTTAAAGAATCCATAATAATCTTTGTTAAAATAGGACCACCTGTTACTACTGATTTATCTGCACTGTCATCTAATGGTTTTTTATCATCTTCTAAATCATTATGAAGTGTTTCAACTGCTTCATTATCATCGATATCTACATTAACAGAAATTCGTAAAACTGTACCATCATAATTGTTATTATCAGTTCTATGTAAAATATTTTGTATGCCCTTTGTTGATCCTGGATTTAAATATAACCAGTTATACAAATCAGTGATATTTTCTTTTGTAGCATTTGTTTTTGGTATGCCCTTTATCGTCATAGTATTATCATATAATGTTTTAAAGCTAGGGGCGAAATTGGAATCCTGCATTCCGTACTTTGTTGTGTTTGTTGCCCAGTCTCTCATAAAGGCTAATATTGATTGAACATCAGATTCACCTGTGTATGGGTTTTTTAGTACAGATTCATCATCTTTCGTATTTTCTATTGTTCTTCCTATATCTCTTAAAAGACCGGGGTCTGCAAGATCACCTTTCACTAAAATATTAACCTCTTCTCCTTCGCCACCAGTTATCTCAAATTCGTTCATCATAAATTCTAGGTCTTTTGATATCTCCAGGTCCTCTGGTAAGAAATCCTCAAAATCAAACGTTGTTTTTAATTGTAAAGTCATTCCTGCAGCTCCGATCGTAATTAAAGATACTACAATAATAACAGCTATCGGGTGATGCTCTGCTACTACTGCTCCGCTACTCATTGTTCTATTAAGAGCTGTCACACCAACGCTTTTTATCTTTTCTCTTCTTTTGTTTGAATTATTATTTTTTGTTTCATTAACTGTTAGTTTACCCTTTTTCAATCTATGGATATCTCGAAGTTGTTTACATGCTGGTACAAAAGTAGTCATGGTAACAAAACTACCGATAATCCCGATAGCGCATAGAACTCCAAACTCTCCTAGAAGCCCTATCGGAGATGCTATATTTGATAAGAATGCTACTACGGTTGTTATTGTAGCGAGCAATAGTGCCATTCCCACAGATTTTATAGTTATACCTACTGATTGTTCAATCTTCTTGCCGCTTTTGATCTCTTCACGGTATCGCATTGTAATATGTATACCATAGTCTATCCCAAGTCCAACAAGTAATACAGGTACAGCAAGGGTCATAGGGTTGAATGTATAACCCATTGCAGACCCAAAACCATAAACCCATATTATTGCAAAACCTAGTGCAAGAAGGCTAAACGCCATATCTAAACCATTTCGATAAATAATTGCTAATATAATGATAACTAACGCAAAAGCGAGGGGTAAGAGTATTGCCATAGATTCAGTAGCGGCGTCCATTATCTCATCCGCAATTATACTCATGCCCATCACAGTCATCTCAGTTGATTCTAGCTTTGTACCCTTGACAATTTCGTCCATTCTTTTTTCTGTTTCTGGTAACCCTGATTGTCTCGTTGAAGAGGCCATATCGCCACTAGTCATTGAGGCGTTTAGATTGATCATAATTATTGTACCCTTTGCTTTAATCTCACCGGCAGGATCGAAATCTTTTGTTAGCATCATTGAAAACATACCTTTAACCATTGCCAGAGTTTGATTCGAACTTAATATCCCACTTATAAGTTGTTTTATTTGAATGTCGTTCATACTCTGAATCGCAAAAATCTTCTCGTCCATTGTTGGAACAGTTACATTTTGTTGAACTAATGCCATTTGTGCAACGATATCAGCAACAGAGTTTACATTAACAGATGGTATCTCAGGAGTTTCTAGAGTAGGTATAATCTTTGAATCATTAATGATAGCCTTCTCGATTTGAAGCATCTCTACAAGAGTATCTGAAGTTAAAACATCATCATTCTTCGATTTAACGAGTATTGATACACTGGATGTAGCGGTGTATTCCTCAGAGATCTCATTAGAGGCTTTTACTATCTCCATGTCAGGCATAAATGATTCTTCTGAAAACTCTTGTTCAATACCAAATATTTGCATGGAACCCATAGCAATCAGAGTTATTACTACAATTGCAACTATCGTTGCCTTTGGATACTTTGATACTCGCTTTCCCAATCCATCCATTATCGTTTTAATCGACCTCACATTTAAAATCTGAATAATCAATAAATAAAATTTGTTTTTCTTTGCATCCTTGCAACCCTGCAACCTCTATCGTTTTATAAAACTATCCGCTTGTTGTATTTTGAGGTATAACTTCCCAAGTAAAGATAAGAGTCTATAAAATACATTCATTTATTACCAAGTTTTAGTTCTCTATAAACTTAATTTAGATTGTTGGCAAAAAAAGGGCCAATCTAAAAAAATCTCTCCGAGAAGTGACAGTGGGCCCGCCGAGATTTGAACTCGAGTTACTACCACCCCAAGGTAGAAGGATGCCAAGCTACCCCACGGGCCCTTAAGAAACCGGGTATGCATAAATATCTCTATACAAAAAACTTGTCACTATTTTTTAGAAAGATTTAATATTTCATATTTAATAATGGACATGCTCCTATGAATCCTATAGAGTTATTTGGTTTATTTGCAGGGGCTATAACCTCAATGGGTTTTGTACCTCAACTAATGCGAGGTTATAGGACAAAAAAACTCGATGACATCTCATATTATATGCCTGCTGTATTGACATTTGGGATGACGTTGTGGATCATTTATGGTGTTTTACTTGAAGCATTAGCAGTAATAGTCGCCAATATTTTTGGTGTAACGTGTTGTATACTGCTAATAGTTATGAAAAAAGTTTACTCCTAATTTTTTTTTATTGTTCAAGGGTTGCATGACGTTGTCGCATGTCTTCTTCTGTCTCATTTTTACTATGTAATAGTTCAGCGATGATGCCATCTAGTATGATCCATACGCTAGCTTCGAAGAGAGTACCAAGTGGAGCATATTTTTCCCGCTCTTCTTCATTACAAAATGATGAAATAAATAGGGTTATATCTGCGTATTTTGCTATTTCGGATTTCTTTTTACCTGTGATGGATACTACTTTTGCTCCTAGGTTATGAGCGATTTCAGCTGTCATAACTGCTGGTATTGTTTCACCCGAGCCTGAGACGATAACTACTAGGTCTCCTTTTTGAACAGGTCCTGTTATGGTTTCACCTATTACAAAAGTCTGGAATCCTAGGTGAACGAGTCTTATAGCGAAGGCTTTTGCAACGAGACCTGATCTCCCAGCACCATAAACAAAGATACGATCAGATTTAGAAAAAAGTTCTTTTACCTGGTTGATATCTTCTTGTGATATTTTACTGAGGATGTCTTTTAGTTTAAGTTGAATATATTTAATTGATTCACTGAAAACCTTGTTATTGGTCATTTAATCTCCGATAAATCTCTATAGTCCGCTTCTTCTTTACCGGTTCTTTTCATAATAGCTTTTTCAACTTGTAGTCTAATATAAACTGCGTCATGTTCTAACAAGGGTGATTCTGATATGAATGTGACATCATAGTTGTTATCTAGGATAACCTCGATGAGTGGTGCGAGTGGCATATCTCCTTTTTTGATTGGCAGATGATAATACTCGTTTCCATTCTCATAGAGTACACCGGTGACATGTATGAGATATTTTTTTAATCGGAGTGGTTTAAGTTTTTTAAAGATCTCTTCGAAATCCTCGCGTTTCTTGAGACTGCCATTGGTACGAGCATGTATATGGCCTAACCCGATGGAGGGTGCGATTCCTTTTACGTTTTTACAGATTTCAATGATTTCATCTAGGCTTCCGAAGACTTTTTGTTTACCCATTGTCTCTAGAAGAAGTTTTGTTTTAATTTTTTCTTTTTTGAAAAGGCTCTGTAGTTTTTTTGTGCTTTTAATTATTTTTTTTGTTGTTTTTGTGGCACTGCTCTCGCCGTAGTATCCTGGGTGAACTACCACGGTTTTAGCACCCATTTTATCTGCGAGTCTAGCTGAGTACATTATTTTTTCAAAGCTGAGTTTGATTTCTTCGTCAGTACCTGCTAGATTTATGTAATATGGAGCGTGAACATGTAGTTCTACATCGTTTTCCTTTGAGTAATCCTTCATGAATTGTGCTTCTTCGTCTTCCATTATGTATAATCCGCGGACAAATTGAACTTCCATAGCATTCAGATCAAGTACTTGTTTTGTATAAACTAGCCCATCCTTGTTTGTTCTACCTTTACAAGACAAGGGTATACCAGCGGGTCCTATTCGTATCATAAAAACATTCCTCTAAATCATTATTATTGAAAGCCTAACATCTTGTTCAAACAACATAATAAACTTTTCGATTAATAAATAAGAAATCTGAGTTTTAGGCTATTTCTTCTAGTCGGCTCATTATATTCCAGATTAGGGTTCTGCCATGAAGTGGGATATTTGGGTCATTAGCTAATTCATCAAGGCGAGAGGTTGCACCGGCAACTCTTACATCAAGAGGATCAGAATTATTGAGTAAAGCATTTTTAACTTCTTCAGCACCCCTTCTAATATTTCTAGGAATTGAGTTATCCTCGTGGAGCATATCTAAACCATCGCAAACCTGTGCGATTTTATCATCAGCAGTCATAATAGATCACCTAAGTCTTGGTTTTTTTAGCACTGTAATACGGTACTAGATAAAAATATTTGGGAATAATTTTTTTTATTCCTCAGGGAAATGTGCGTTCAGCAGCTCGAGTATATCAATAGCGATGTTTTTACCAACACCTTTAACCTGCATAAGTTCCTCTTCAGAGGCATTAGCGATATCTCGGATGCTACCAAAATGAGCAAGAAGTCTCCTAGCGATAACCGCTGAAACATTAGGAAGACCTTCTATTAGGAACTGTTGTCTCTCTGGCAGGGACATAGCGGTTTTTTCACCACGTACAGCTACTGCTTTTTTATCTTCTCTCTGCTCACGTTTAGCGATAACATGTAGGAGATCAGCGGTTTCCAGGGCGTTCTTAGTGGTTAGAACAGGTATACCAAAATCCACGGATATTGATGCTAGGCTACCAAAAATCGCGTTATGATTTATGTTACGCTTTGTGAGAAGGTTTTCTCCTTCTAATATGAGAACTGGCCGGGAATAGGCTTCCCGGAGTTGTGCTATTTGTTTGAACAGTTTACCATTAATGAGTGATTCCAGGAAATCATCAACGTTTTTTCTTTCAACACCTATACGTGAGGATAGAACATAGTCTCCGATATCGAGTTGTTGTGGTTCTATAAAAATCCCTTTCACTGCGAGGTTTTTAACCACGTTCGAACGATACTCTCGATGATCTACTACGATTTTTACTTTGCTATCTTTTTTCTCGAAATCCTGTAATGTTCTCTGATCTGTTTTTCCCTCCATTTTTTGATATAGTGTTTCTGCGTCTTCGAATTCTTTTTTGAGTTTAGAACGTATAAGCTCCAGCTCTGATCTCATACGTTTCTCTTTTCTTTTAGCAACCCAATAATATCCTTCATCAGATGTTCCCTTTGTTATAAGTATTATAACCTTTCCAGGCATTTTACGCCCGGTTCTACCCCTCCTCTGTATGACTCTTATCTCTGAGGGTATAGGCTCGTAAAAGACTACCATGTCAGTTGAGGGTATGTCGAGTCCTTCTTCAGCTACTGAGGTAGCTATTAATACGTTGTATTCTCCTTCTTTGAATTGTTTTATTACCTGGGCTTGTTCTTTTTGTGTGAGTCCTTTATCTCCGTCTCTTCCTGCTTGTCCTATGAATCTCGCGGGTTTTGCTTTTTCAACGTTTTTTAATAACTCGGTTACATAAGATGACGTGTTCCTGTAATGTGTGAATATTATGATTTTTGAACTGGGTTTAACCTCTAGTTGTTGTTTAATGATTTTTACGATTTCACCGAGTTTAGGATGCTCAATGTTAAGGGATTTTACGTAGGCGACAGCCTCTAGTATGCTGTTATCGGACATTATGCCCCTTGAGGCTTTACTACCATCCCTGGAAGTTGCTTCTTTACCTATTCTTTGGAAATAGTTTTTCAACGCGTTAACGCCTTGTGTTTGAAGAAGCTCAAGTGCATAGTGTATTTTCATCGCCTCGCTCTGAGTAGATGCAGCTTTGAACAATATTTTTGGTGGTTTGACCCTTGATCTTATTTCACTCTGTATTTTTTTCTGTGCATCAAGTAGTTTAGTACGGTTTATAAGAGAGACGGATGAGCTCTCAATTATGCCATTTTCTTTTAAAATTTTTAAACGCTCTGACAAAGTCTTCCTTAATAACTGAACGGTGTGGATGAACTCGCTTGGTAGAGATATCTCTTTCCATGTTATCTTAAGATCATGGACATATGGTTTAACATCGGGGTCATATTTTGTGCGAATCTCAATGTTGTCGGTATCGAGGTTTTTGCATACCTCAAGTATTTTTGAGATGTCGTTCCCTGGTGAAGCTGTTATACCAAGGACATGTCGTTTTTCTCGTTGTTTCTGATACATCTCTGAGACAAAGACATAGGCATATTCGCCTATGGCATGGTGTGCCTCATCAAATATTATAAAAGATACATCTTTCAGATCCAGTCTCTTACATAGTAGATCGTTTTCTATTACTTGTGGGGTTGAGACGATTACTTGGTTTTTATTCCATATTTCTTTTCTTTTACCAGGGGATACTTCGCCAGTGAAAATTGCGATGGAATCTTCGTTGAGAGTGAGGAATTGTTTTAGAAACTGTGCATGTTGGATTACCAGTGGTTTAGTTGGTGCTAGGAATAATATTTTATCTTTTTTGTTTTCTAGTTTATTAGCTATGAGTAAAAGGGCGATAATTGTTTTTCCGAGGCCTGTTGGTAATACTACAAGCGTGTTGTCGTCCTTGGCTGAATTAGCTATGTTTATCTGGTATTCTCTGCGTTCAACGCTTTCTGGTTTGATAAATTTATTTTTGATATACACAAGACGGGAAATGGGATGTTGGTTTAGAACATTTTTGGGATAAATAGTTAAAAACCTTGGTTATTCAAAAATGTTATTAGTGAGTTAAACGATGTTTTTTTGGTTGAGTAGTATGGAGCTATATGGAGTTGATATCCCGTTTTGGGCTGTTTTCTTAGTTGGTATAATCGTTGCACTTGTTGCATGGAAACTAATAAAATTTGCTTTAGTATTAATAGTAATAATAGTGATTATATTTGTAGTTCTAATGGGATTGGATTTCTTGGATATTTTTGGTAAAATACAGAATTTATTTTTTCTTCTGTTCTAGGTATCTCTTGTGTTAAATGATATGAAAAAAATTTCTTTATCTACTAATTCTAGTTTTCCAAATCTTGTTCTATCGAAGATTCTTTCTTTTATGTCAAGCATAACTATGCCTCTCCCCAAACAAGGCAAAATAAAGATCTCTTATTTAAATTCTTCCTTTTATTAGCTAAAAGGTTCTAGTGGCTTTAAACTTGGATGATGGAATAATGAAATGTATAGTGGTACCAGTTCCTTTACCATGGCTATCTGACCATATTTTTCCACCATGTTTTTCAACTATGCTTTTGCAGATGGAGAGTCCGAGGCCTGTGGAGTCTAGTTTATGTCGTGATTCATCTATTTTGTAGAATTCTTCGAATATATGGTCGCTTTCATCTCTTGTTAAACCAATGCCTGTGTCTGTTATTGAAATTTGTATGAAGGGCCCAGTTTCTTTTTCGACATATCTTGATTCAAATGTTAGCTCTCCCCCATCTGGCATACTGTAGACTGCGTTAGATGTGAGTTGATCAAGTATTTCTGTTAATTTTGGTTTTTCTGTTTTAACGAATACGTCTTTATCGATTTCGTTTTTTACTTCTATTCCGAAGCTTTTGAAGACAACTTCGTATTTGATTTTCAATTCTTCTGTTGCATCAAACAGGTTTTCTTTTTTTAGTAATAAATCAGTGGAGCTTATCTCAGCGAGTTTACGGGTGCTGTTTACTACTCGTTTGATGTATTCGACGTTTCGTATGCATGTGTCAATCAGTTCAACCATTTTAGGATCATTTGTGTTTTCTTTTACTATTGGTAGAAGGGTGACAAGTGGTGTTAATGGTGTTCCAAGGTCATGGCTTAGGCTGTCGATGAATTTTGTTTTATGTCTAAGTAATCTGTTGACTTCAACTGTTCGGTCTAGTACTCTTTGTTCCAGGTTATGGTTGAGTTCGTTTAGTTTTTGTTCAGTTTCTTCTAGTTTTTCTTCTAGTTCTTTTATTTTTTCGTTGAAATCTTGTGATATTTGCTCTCCTTCCATTGCATTGTTCTAATGGTTTATTTGTATTAAAACTTTTATTAGAACTTAAGAAACTAGTTATTTTAGCAAATTTAATATATTAATGTGAAATATATATAATTTGTATGATTGATCGTGAGAACTTCAAGTCTTTTATTCCTGCTAATAAAGAAATACCTGAATTAACGCTTAAAGCAGCATTAGTAGGTATTTTTCTAGCTATAATATTAGGAGCCGCAAATGCTTATCTTGGTTTATTCGCAGGTATGACTGTCTCCGCGATTATTCCTGGGGCAGTTATGGCACTAGCACTTCTTAGACCATTTAAAGGAACGATACTTGAGGTTAACCTTGCAACTATGGGTGCAGCTGCGGGTGAATGTATCGCAGCTGGAGTAATTTTCACCATACCTGCGCTTATAATACTTGAAACATGGACTGAAATACAATATTTTGAGACAACTGTTATAGCGCTTCTGGGTGGATTCCTAGGTGTACTATGGATGGTACCACTTAGAAGGGCGCTTGTAATTAAAACAGATCTACCCTTCCCTGAGGGAGTGGCTGTTGCTGCTGTGCTTACCACTACAGTTGGTGGAGAAACCTCAGGTGAGAAAAGACAAAAAAGTAGTGGGGCAAGTGGCATCTGGCTTGTTGTTGGAGCTCTTATAGCTGGTCTGTATAAATTTGGAGAGTTAGCATTAAACCTTTTCAGAGGAACAATAGAACATGTTATGGGTATAGGTAGATATGTAATTGGTGGACAGGCGAGAGAGGGAATGCTTTATGGCGGGTTGACAACTTCACCAGCTCTTTTAGGTGTTGGATGGATTATTGGACCACGTATTGCATCATATGTACTTGTAGGGGGTTTACTTGGATGGGTTATTATTTTACCTCTTGTTGCACTTGCGACAGGTCTCCCTGTACCAGTTGATCCAGATCATATTACAGAGGCTATTGAAATGGGCTCTGGTAACTTTGATATTGGTGCTAAGATATGGGGTATTTTCCAGATATGGGGTAATCAGATAAGGTATATCGGCGTTGGTGCCATGCTTGTCGGTGGGCTTTGGGCTATATGGTCGATAAAAAATAACCTTGTTGATAGTGTTAAAGAGGCTGTTATTGGGATAAAAGGAGGGCAAATTAAGACTAAGAAACGAACAGAGCATGATCTTAGCTACAAGCTTGTTTTTGTTTCTATTATCCTCATGGTTATACCTGTTTTTTTCTTGTATTTATGGCTCTCAAATTTGATTGCAATTTCTTTGCTTATGGCGGTTATCACTATACTTTTTGCGTTTATTGCTAGTGCTCTAGCGGGTTATCTAACAGGTCTTGTTGGTTCATCAAATTGTCCGATATCTGGTGTGACTGTTGCAGTGTTACTTATTGTTAGTCTGATATTGTTAGGGCTTGGTGTAACTAGTCCAGCGGGTATGGCTATTGCTATTTTCATATCTGCGGTTATCTGTATCGGTGGTTCGATCTCTGGGGATCTCTTGCAGTCTATGGCCTGTGGTCAAATGCTTGGTGCTACACCTAAAAAGTTACAGATTTCAATGACCCTTGGAGTTCTTGCGGTATCTGGTGTTGTAGGAATTGTTATAGGAGTTCTTCATAAAGCATTTGAAATTGGTAGTCGTGATCTCTCGGCGCCTCAGGCTTATCTTATGGCGGGTATTGTCAAGGGTGTACTAGGGGGAGAGATGCTCTGGCCATATGTGTTTGTAGGAATGGTACTAGCTCTTGTCTTGATTCTTATTGATTTACCGGTTTTACCAGTTGCAATAGGGATCTATTTGCCTTTCACTTTGTCTATACCAATTTTTGCTGGTGGAGGTATACGGCATCTAACTGATAGATTCCTCAAAAAGAGGTATGGAAGTGCGGAGGAGGAAGAGATCAGTGATTGGGAGCTTGCAATTAAACAAACTAATGTGAAACCAAAGGAGAAGGTGGTACGAAATGGTCTTTTATTTACAGCTGGTCTTGTAACTGGAGAAGCCCTAATGGGTGTTATTATCGCTGTGATTGTTGTGATGAATATTAATCTTGAATTCTTCAAATATGCTCCTTGGTGGCCTGGTTTATTAATTTGGTTGTTCATAGCTGTATTGTTAGCGTATATCCCAATTAGGGAAATTGTAAATAAAAAAACTCGCTAATAACCTATTTTTATTTTTGATTTAGATTTTTCCAAAATCTCTTTATATACAAAATGTGATAGAATATACTGTGGTAAAAGAGATAGAAAACAAAGCTGACAAAGGGGAGGAAGATACTACTTCTAATGTAAAGACTCATAACGAAATCCAGAAAATGATCAGGGATGTCGAGAAATTTGAAAAAAACTTCAAGGAATATGACGGAATAGAAATAGAAGAAGATGATCCAGAAGATATTGAAATAGAGGATGTTGAACTATATCCTGTTGATACTGAATCGGAGGAACCAGAATTTACTAATCAAGATATTCCTGAACAAATTGTTGAACCGGATATATCTGAGGAAGAATATGATGAGTCAGATATTCAGCCTAGAGGGAGAATCACTGGGATTCAACAGTTAAAAGAATTCGCGGAATTAACTGAGGCGGAACAACAGGAGGAATTACCTGAGCCAATAATAGAAACAGATGAACCGGATCAGGAAGTTGAATTACAGGAACCAGTTGAACTACCTGGGCCAGTTAGTGAAGTAGTGGGAGAAAAAGTACCACCTAAAAAAGATGTAACAAAAACTGAGCCTTCTAAGACTAAGCCTGCTTCTTCTGCTGTTTTTAATGTTGGTTTTGGTGATGATGGTAAACTTGTGAATCTTGATATGAAGAAACCAAAACCTAAAAAAACGAAGGAGAAATCAGAAACTGAGAGTAAATCTTCTAAGTTTAAGGGTGGATTAGGTAAACTTAAGAAAGCGATACCTTTCAGGGGAAAAGAAGAATAAAAAAGTAGGTGGTATTTTTAGGTGATGATAGGGGGTTCACCGTAATTTTTTTTGGCTTATAGATGCTTGTCTAATCTGTTTGGTTTGCTAGTTGTCTTATTCTGTTACTTACGATGAATATTTCCATTGTGGATTTTAGTTCGTTCAATTCTTGTTGGGTTCTTACCTCACTGACGATTTTCATTTTTTTATTCACCACCTTTTCTAAGTTATACTCTGTAACTAATAGTATTTAAACATATTGTGTAATTGTGTCGTGTATGTAATTATAACAAATAGGAGAAAACCATTAAATAAACCCTTATTATTCCCAAGGACAACAACTATGAAACCAAAAAACTACAACTACCAAGATATAGAAGAAAAATGGCAAAAACAATGGTTCGAAAAAAAAATCTACGAATCTAAAAAAGAAAACAAAAAAAAATTCTTCTTACACTTTGCTTACCCTGGGGTATCAGGATACCTACACGTAGGACATATGAGAGGGTTCACCTACTGTGACATAATCGCCAGATATAAACGAATGATAGGATACTCAGTACTATTCCCCGCAGGATTCCATGCCTCAGGAATACCCTCTGTTGGGTTTGCAAAAAAAGTAGAAAGAAAAGATCCAACAACTATCAAAAATCTAAAAGAATACGGTGTTTCAGAAAGCTTAATTAAAAAACTAGTTAATCCTGAGGAAGTCGTACGATATTTTGGTGAGGTATATGTAGAAGATTACTGGAAAAAATTTGGTTTTCTTATAGATTACTCTAGGACAATGAGTACTATATCAGATGGTTATAAAAAATTCATTGAATGGCAGTTTAAAAAACTAAAACAACAGGATTTACTCGTTCAAAAACCTCATTTTGCCCCGTTTTGTGCTAATTGTGGACCAGTTGCTGTTGACAAATCAGAGACAGATATCTCCAGGGGTGGATCAGCTGAGATCCTTGAGTTTACAACTATTAAATTCATTATGGAAGATGATACAGTTTTACCAGCTGCAACACTTCGTCCTGAGACAATTTTTGGTGTTACTAATATGTGGGTAAACCCTGATGTTGAATATGTGAAAGCCAAAATAAACGGTGAAACATGGATACTCTCAAAAGAGGCATTTGATAAACTCACATATCAACTTGATAATGTTGAGCTTCTTAAAGAAACCATATCTGGTAAAGACCTTATTGGTAAAAAATGTAAGATACCACTAGGTGATAGATGGGTACCGATTCTATCTGGGACATTTGCAGACCCAGGTGTTGCCACCGGGATAGTTATGTCTGTCCCAGCTCATGCACCATATGACTGGATTGCATTAGTAGAATCAAAGGAGGATATTGCTCCTATCACGATTATCGATGTTAAAGGATATGGAACCAACCCTGCTAAGGAAGCCTGCGATGAACTAGGTATTAAGAGTCAAACTGAAACAGAGAAACTTGACCTAGCAACAGAGGAAGTATACAAGAAAGAGTTTCACACAGGGTACCTCAATGAGAACTGTGGAATATACGCGGGTATCAGTATCTCTGATATAAAGGATGAAGTTAAAAACGAGCTTATAAACAAGGGGCAAGCTGTTGTAATGCGAGAGTTCTCAGAACAGGTAATATGTAGATGTGGTGGTAATGTTCTAATAAAACAAATACCTGATCAATGGTTCATAAAATACAGCGATCAGGAGCTCACAGAGAAATCAAAAGACCATGTAGCTAACATGAATATTTACCCTGAGGACTATAAGAAAGAGATGCCAGGTGTCCTCGACTGGTTTGATGACCGAGCATGTATACGACAGGGTTCATGGCTTGGAACTGAGTTCCCATTTAAAAAAGACTGGATAATAGAGCCAATATCTGATTCTACACTTTATCCAGCTTATTATATCATTTCAAAACATGTAAATGAAAATAAGATAAGACCCGGGGATATGACAGAGGAATTCTTCGACTACGTATTCCTGGGTAAAGGCAAACCCAAGAATCAGGTATGGAGTGAGATTAAATCTGATTTTGATTTTTGGTACCCAGTTGACATCAACCTAGGCGGTAAGGAACATAAAACTGTGCATTTCCCAGTGTTTTTAATGAACCATGTAGCTGTTATGCCCAGTGATAAGAGACCCGATGGTATCTTTGTTCACTGGTGGGTTACACAAAAAGGAAAAGAAAAAATCAGTAAATCCAAGGGTGGCGCTGAGCACATAAATGAAGCTGCAACCACTTATGGTGTTGACGCAATGCGTCTATACTATGCACATGTTGGTTCCCCCTTTGTAGATATAGAATGGGACCCTGAGATTGTCCTCAAATACAAGAACAAGGTTGCGAATATTTACAAATTAATTAATCAGCTGGCAAATGTTAAAGAAAAAGAGGATAAAAATCTCGATAACTGGTTGAAAAGCAGTCTTAACCGTAGGATACAAAAAACCCTGGAGGCTTTTGAAAACTTTGATCTTCGTATCGCTTCTAATGAGATTTTCTTTGAATGTCAGAAAGATATACAATGGTACTTAAAACGAGGTGGTGGAAACAAGGAACTACTTGAAAAATATGTTAACACTTGGACAAAACTTATGACACCAGTGACACCACACCTATCTGAGGAGCTATGGCATATCCGGGAAAAAACCCTTGTCTCAGATGAAACCTATCCTAAGTTCAACTCTACGGATATATCTGAAAAAGACGAAGTTGGTGAATACCTTTTATCTAAGGTTGTTGAGGATATCCGTGAAATATTAAAAGTCACTAAGATTAAACCAAAAAAGATCTGTCTTTATACTTCACCAGTTTGGAAATGGGGTGTATTCAGAAAAGCAATAAAGCTTGAATCAGAAGGCAAACTAGATGTTGGAAGTATGATGAAAGATATCATGTCAGATCCTAATATGAAACCTATAGCTAAACAGGTTTCTCAATATGTTGGTAAACTACCTGGTGAGGTTAAAAGACTTAGTGATACTGATAAGAAACAATACTTGATTGATTTCAAAGAAAAAGAGTATCTAGTAAACGCTGAGGAATATCTTAAAAGTGTTTTTTCCTGTGAAATTGAGACTTATACTGTTGATGAAAAAAACCTTTATGACCCCACGAGTAAATCCAAGTTTGCTATTCCACTACGACCAGCTATTTACGTGGAGTAAAAAATGCAAGATGAACTTGTGAAAACTTCTCAGGAAACATGGGATGCTATTGCTAAGAGTTTTGATATTACAAGGCGTAAACCATGGAAACAAGTCATTGATTTCGTAGAGAAACTACCTGAGCCTAGTGTCGTCGCTGATGTTGGCTGTGGAAATGGTAGACACTTTATACCCTGTGCTCAGCATTGTAAAAAAGTCATAGGTCTAGATATTTCTCAGGAGCTTCTAAATATCGTTCAGAAAAAACTAGATGAAAATAATCTTAGGAATGTTAATCTTGTTCACTCTGACATAGTAAACATGCCACTTGAGAACTATAGTGTAGATTATGTGCTTTTCATTGCATCACTTCACAATATTAAAGGTAGAGATAGACGTATACAGGCTCTTAGGGAAGTAAAGCGTATATTGAAAAAAGATGGAGAGGCATTGATAAGTGTCTGGTCACGCTGGCAGGATAAATATAGGAAACAATTCCTGAGGAAATGGTTTACTCAAACTGGTGAAGAAGAATTTGGAGATATTGACATTTACTGGAAACAGCATGGTCTTAATATTCCACGTTTTTATCATTTGTATAGTAAAAGGGAATTCACTAGTGATCTTCAGAACGCTGGGTTTAAAATAATAGATTTACAAGAGGTTAAATTACATTCAACAAAGCATCCTGATAATTATTTTGCAATTGTTACTAAATAAAGATTGTGTGATAGGGTTTTATAAAAACAAAAAAACAAAACTATTTTTTCTTATGTTTTAGAGCTCTATAAAGAAAATATATTAAGCCACCATAAAGTACAACTGACCCAAATATTAGCATTGCTATCGCAGATAATGGTAAAGTCATAATTCTTTTTCCCCTTTAACTTTCATAAAGACAAATGATAAGACAAATGCAGCAATTGCTAAGCATACACCTCCTATCATTAGTGCAAATGTTGAATAATTTTCATATCTCCCTGTGATATTTTCATAAATAACCATTAAAAACAGACTGATCAGGATTATTGGATTTACATATTTAATAAGTATTTCCCACCAACGTCCTATTTTTATTTCCGATGTATCATTTGCATGCTTCCTCAATCTTCTAATATTAAACATGTATCCTACTACGATACATTCAAAGAGAGCAATTAACGCAAGTCCAAAATTAGCAATGAAATAATCTGTAATTGATAACCAATGAAGACCACTACCGGTAGTATATATTAGTCCTGCTAAGAAACCTATAAGGCAAACAATTGCTGTAACTTTTTGTTTACTAATTTTCCATTTATCAGTTATACCAACAGGTAGAGGTTCAACCATTGAAAACGCGCTATCTATTCCAAATGTTAATAGAGCAATGAAAAATATTATTCCAAAGAACGCTGCTGCAAATGGTAAAAGTGTTACAGCAGTTGGATATGCAATAAATGCTAACTCCGGACCAACTTTTGCAACTTCAGTTACACCCACCCCAGTTGAATAAGCAAGATATCCAATTACGCTGAAAACTGCAAATCCTGCAAAAAAACTAGTACCAGCATCAGCTAAACAGGTTATTATTGCATTGTTGTTAATATCAGATTTTTTTGGTAAGAAACTTGCATAAGTAATCATTATTCCTCCAGCAAGACTAAATGACCATAAAACCTGTGAATATGCTGCTAGCCATATTTCAGCATTCCATAGTTTTGAAAAATCAGGAGTAAGATAATAACTAACTCCTTCTATAGCTCCAGGGAGAGTTAACCCTCTAATTGCTAAAATAACAAGTAGTATTGTTGGTAATGGAACAGTTATTAAAACTACTTTTCCAATATTTTTAACACCTTTTCGAATTATTAAATAGATTAACAGCCAAATACAAAGTAATCCTAAAACAACTGGTAATCTTATTGACCCAAGAATCTCTGGGGCATTTGTTAAACCTAAGAAATCACTGATAAAAAAACCTTCAGAATTTGATCCCCAACGTAAATCAAGAGAATAAATCATATAATTAAAGCACCATGCCATTATGACAGAGTAATAAATAACTGTAATAAACTCGACAAGTAGGGGCCACCATCCAAGCCATTCCCATTTACGACCAATTTTAGCAAAAGTCTTAGGAGCTCCACCCTGGGACCAATGTCCTAATGTAAATTCAAGGATCATTAAGGGAATTCCGAGTGTAAAAATTGCTATAAAGAAAGGAATTAAAAAGGCGCCTCCACCATGTTTGTAGCACATATAAGGAAAACGCCATATATTTCCAAGTCCTACAGCTGAACCAACTGCTGCCATTATAAAGGCAAATCTTGAATTCCAGTGTTCTCTTTTTTCCGAAATCAGGATCACCTTTTTTTATCCCAGGTTACATGGTTCATATGGGTTAAACGCTGGGTCACCATACAGACAATACTCTTGGTAACAAACATATTTATTTTCGATAGCTGTTGTCTTTGTCTCTTGATTATTGAATAGACCAAGAGGAGGTGTCCAGTACATCGAATATTCTGCATCCTCTGGTAGATACCTATTTCTAGCATTTCGTAAAGCTAAACCTACACTGACATCTTTTTCTTTTAGTTCTTGCAACATATTTTCGTACATTTTTTCTCCAAAATGTGTTTCTGGATAAATACCATTCCTTGCTTTAAGTGAAGTCGAAATAAACCCAGGAATGGTACCAAGTGCCGTCGAACTCGGTCGATATGGTTCAAGGTATCCACCTGCAACATTCGTTGGCGTAGGTGAAACTATGATTGCATTCATACCAGCATGTAGAAAAGCCTGGCTAATACATGTTCCAGGATGTCTTCCTTCAATTGCACCAACGAGGCAGCTTTCGAAAAACTTGAATGAGGGCCCAAAATTCATGTTTTCTACACCTCTAACATAGTAATCTCCAAGAGCTCCTAAGGATGAACCAGGGCCAAATGGTTTACCGACACGAGCAATTATTTGCAGTAATATTGGTAGAACTACATAACCTAAACCTATACCTGATAAGGCAACATTTCCAATACCATATCCGGGTTTATCACCGTGACCATTGATAAAAATGAAATTACTATTTTCCTGATCTTCGCCTCCAGTAACCCGGTCTTCTCCGAGGGATAATTTTAACTGAAGCTTTGATAACAATAGACGGTTTAACAAGTTAGCTTTCTTTAATAGACTAATGGCCTGGTTACTAAGACCCTTTCGTGATGCTTTGAAATAGGTATCTCTAGTTGTTTTAAAGCCCATTGGCTCTAATGAAGTTTTTTGTATTCCATCAGCAACATATTTACTAAATCCTGTTGGCCATTTCATTGGTTCATTATAATCTTCAGCAACATGGTCTGTACTACCTAAGTTAGTTGCTAGTGCATAGAGGATAACAGGTGTTGCAAACTCCACACCGCATCCTGTTTGAACCGTTGCTCTGTCCTTCCAATCACCTAGACCATCAATGATTCTATCATAGAATATTGTTCTTGTAACCAACGCGCTAGCATCTTGCATATCCCAACCAGTAATCCTACCAACAATGTTCTCCTGAGTAGGATACTCTGAATAAACGTCATTTTGCACATTCTCCCAGCCAGGAATTGGATCAATATTTCCATAGAGTACATCAGTTGATGTGCCGCCATATCCGACGGTCGCTTTATATATATACTGCGGTAGAACAGTTGCACCGCCTACTAAAGCAATATAAACTGGATTCTCTAAATAATAGTCTCTTAAATCCTTAACATCTCTAGGATCGTTAACTCGGATATTAGCAAGCTTAGCAAGTAACTTATTCAACGGCAAATGGATGTTATTATAGATATGATCATTAGAAGCTCCTCTTAACTCTTCGTTACTTCTTGGCATGTAGTGTCCTGGGCAGGTCTCTACCTTTTCAGTTAATACATTATCATTGGCAACAAAGGCAAATTCGGGCTTACCAAAAATAATACCTCTATGATAAGCCGTCAAATAAGGGGCAATAGAAGAAAGCCCCTTCATCATAGGATAAAGGGGATCACTGAGCTTTTCAATAGTAACAGTGGCCTTAACCTCACCCTGCTTTTTAACAATCCAGTGGGGAGATGCAGTTACAGTATATTCAGTTCCACCCATGTCGTAGAGAACTGCCTCAGCATAATATTTATCGACAATCGTGTTACCCTTTGAGTCATATATTGATGGAGAGGTAGTAGTAGAACCACTTAGTAGTCCTTTAACTTTGAAACCTACATGATCACCTAAAAGGTCTACATGTTCAGGGTTAAGATTAACACCTTCGAACTTGACCAAAGCATACTTATAGTCTTTCGGAATGGTAAACTTACCAAGTTCAAAATCGAGGTTTCCATTATTTTGTATTGCCGTTTTTAAAAGTGCGACAAGCTGTATTGAAGATACAGTCTTCAATTTAACAGGGCCAAAAGTCTCTGTCATACTATCTAAAATATCAGGTTCTCTTACATCAATTGGATTAGTCAGAGTAATATAATTAACATTGCCAAACTTTTCCCTGACTAGATCAATAGATGCATTAACAATGTCGTTAACATTATCAAATCTTAAAACTTCACCGAAACCTTCGATATCACCACAAACAATCGACTTCTCAACACCAAGATTCTCAAGAACTTTTTTAACATCGTCATCCAACTCATCAACAACAATGAGAGGTATACTAAGATACGATGCTAAAGGAGCAGCAAGCACTCCAAGGTTATAACCAGATTGATTATTCTGGATAATAAGTGCTGCATCGCTGCTCTTCCAATAGCTCTCTGCAATGTCAAGGGAGAGATCCTTTAGAGATCTAGAATCACCAACTGCTAGATCTGGAGTTATTCCAATCATATCCTTAGCCCTTATAACAGCACGAGAGGGGTTAATATAATCTTCAATGTAAAGAGGTATAACTCCTGGCTCTTTATTTTGGTTATAATGAACTGCTAGTGGTGTGACAATAAGTGCAAAGAAAGGATTACTATCTGAAACAGATATTCCACTAGGTAAACTAGAAAAACTGCCTGAAACATCATAAAAATCCTTTACAGTGATAGATTCACTTATGTTCTCTTCAAATGGATTCCAGACATGTATGCCAATGGATGCTATGATTAATACCAGCACTCCGCATATAGCGATTAATTTATCTTTCGCTTTTTCTTGCATGTTTTTCTACCCATTTATTATTTATAGTTGCATGTTTTATTTATAACTAATGTTATTATTGATACAACTTCTGGCTATATTAGTTATCATAGCTCTTATACTGTTATAAAGGCTAAATTTCCGCATTTATAGTTATTATTATCACATTTTATTACTATTTTAAAATAATCTGAAGAAGTTATTATGCATAATCCGTAATAATAATAATGATTTAATCTCAACTCAGAACAAACAACAGATAAAAACCGCCTAAACTACAATGTTACTATTATGTAATAATTACTACTAACAAAATAATTAATTTATATAAAATTTACATTTCTATTTTTGAAGTAGTTAGATAACTTACTATAATAAGTACAATAATAGCGATAGCTATTCCCCATATCGCTGATAGAAAACCATAACCCAGTAATAATTCAAATTGGAATAAAAACACAGAGATTTCACCAACTATTATGCTAGCTATACAGCCATATTTTGTAGCTCTTTTCCAATAAAGAGCCGCAATCGCAGTGGGGCATAATACTGCTAGACCTGAAAACGTTGTTGAAACAAGTGTTCCCATTATTCCGACCTTTGGATCATATCCGCCGATTACGAATAATATTGCAAACAATGAGAGTATAATAATCAAAATCTTACCAAATAATATCTCACTAACACGCTTCTTTTTTACTGGAATGTCTCTTGAAAGCATAGTTGAAAGTGAAAGAAGCTGAGAATCAGCAGTACTCATTAAAGCAGCAAGCGCTCCGACCATTACAAACGCGAAAACAAAGGAGGGGGTATAGGTTGCTACCATCATAGGTAGAACCATATCCTCCGATCCAGCAGCAATTTCAAGACCCGTTCCATGTGCCCAAACACCGATGAGAACCGGGAATAAAAACAGAAACGATACAACTACAGGGTAAAGGATCATGGCCCTTTTCAAAGATTTCTCATCTTTTGCTGTGTAAAACCTTGAAAAAACCTGGGGAAACATTGGATCAGCGAATATCCAGAGTAACATAAATGAGAACCACATCTGCGGCATGAAAAAATCACCACCACCGGGGCGAGTAAAAAGCTCTGGTTTAGCAGCATACGTGGCTGTATTTGCTGCTTCAAAACCACCAAGTTCAACTGCTATAAACACAACCGCGAGGGTCATAGCAATTATCATTATCAAACCCTGGACGACATCGGTCCATCCAGATCCTCTCATACCACCTGATAAAACATAGACCATGATCACTATCATAGTAATTATTGCCCCTATCTGCCAGGTGATCTCTGGCACCATATAATTGATTAGTAAACCTGCCCCAATCGCCTGAGTTGCTAAATATGGAATGGTAAAAATAACCATAACAAACATGAATATCAGGCGAAGGCTAACACTGTTGAATCTATCACCTATGAGCTCTGGAGGTGTTATGTAGCCTTTTTTTCTCCCGAGTTTCCATACTTTTCTACCGATGATGTAGAACATTATGGCCATTATAGCGGTTCCAAAACCCATTATCCCATATTGCCCAAAACCACTTGAGTAGGCTTTACCTGCAAATCCTAGAAACGTAAATGCAGAGAAATTTGTAGCTGCTAAAGTAAAAAACAATATGAGCGGGCCAAATGTTCTATTAGCTAGAAAATAGTCCTCAGGGGTCTTTTTAGTTCTTTTATGGGCAAATATTCCTAGGGCGATGAGAAAAATAAAATAAATAACAACAAGCCCTATGAATATCACTTTTTATCCTCCCAATAATTTTTTGAAAACACATAGAAAACAAGTGAGGTGAATAATGTTAGAAACAACGAGTAGTACATCCAGAGAGGCAGCCCAAGGAACATTGGATGTGATTGTTCCCAACCCCAGAAATCTAGGGATATAATGAATAGTACAATGAAGAGGATGTACCAGATGATATTTTTCTTATTTGGAAACCAGAATGGTATTTTTTTCAAACTATCATTTCCCTAGTTAAATTATCTTTTCTGTTTCCTGGTTTTACGGGCTGGAAACAGCAAAAAAACAATGCCCTTAATGATATTCCAAATTGGCATTAATTACGAAAGTGTATTTAAAATTTTTAGTTTATTTCTATGTTACTTCTATATCACGATGCTCAAAATAAAGCATAGATATAATTAAGCAAACAGTGGTAACAGCTATTAGAACAATAACTCCAGAAATGTCAACCTTTCCAAATTTTAATGAATCATATGGATTAAAATAGTGAGTTATTGAAACATAACCTATGCCTTCATAATCGGGTACAATTTTAGAAATTGATTCAAGTACATACATGCCCATAAGTAATGCAATGAAGAAAATGCTAGCCTTCATTTTTTCATCGATTATTACGGAGATAAGTAGCCCTATACCAATTACTGCAAGTAAATAAGGGATTGATGCTAAATGAGTTAAAAATAAATAATAAAGATTCAAGTCTTCTCCAATCGCGACAGTGGTACCTATAACTGTTAACATCGTTGCAAAGTTAATAATTAATATTAGAGGAATTAATCCAATAAATTTTTCAAATACAATCTGTTTTCTTGAAACAGGGTTTGACATCAGTAAATCAATTGTTTTTCCTTCAATTTCTTTAGATATCTGAGATGCTGCAATAAAACCGAGTAAAATTCCTAAAATAACAACCCAAAATATTTGATAGAGCTCCAGATTTATAAAACCAACATAAGTGGCCATATCAGCCGCAGCTGGGCCAAAAAATGGTTCAAATGGTTCTGCTCCACCTGTTGCTATCATATCTTCTAATACGCCCTTAAAAGATGGAAACATTCCACAATACATTGCTGCCATTCCCATGAAAAGAAGAGTTATAATAATTGTAATTTTTTTATTATCTTTCATTGTTTGAAAAGCAATTCTTAAACGAAATATATCATTCATGTTTGTCCCTCATAATAATGGATAAAAATATCTTCTAATGCAAAGTCATTGATTTCTAAGTCTAAGATTGTATATTTTGATAGTTTCTTGATTAATTGGTCAATATTATTTGTAACAACAAACTCTATCCAACCATCTTTGATTTTAATGTCCTTTGGTCCTTTGAATGTTTCAGGTTTTCCTTTGATTTTTAAGCGGATTTTTTTCCCCCGTTTATGTTTTAAAGTTTCAACATCTTCAAGAGCTACTAGTTCCCCGTTTCGTATTATACCTACACGGTCACAGATTTTATCAACCTCACTTAAAATATGTGAGGAGAAAAGCATAGTTTTACCTTTTTTCTTTTGTTTTAATATGAAGTCATAGAATTTCTGTTGTAAAAGCGGGTCTAAACCAGCGGTTGGTTCATCCATAATTACCATCTCAGGATCATCCATAAAAGCTTGTATAATCCCTAGTTTTTGTTTCATCCCCTTAGAGTATCCTTTGACTTTTCTTTCTAGTGGAACCTTGAATATTTTTAGTAGTTCATCAAGTAATGTCATCTCACGGCTTCTAAGTGCAGCGAAGTAATCCAGGAACTGTTTACCTGTTAGATGACCATATATGTTCAGGTCACCTGGGATGTATGCGACTTCTCGTTTGATTTCTACGATATCTTCTTCAATGTTTTTTCCAAAAATAGTAGCACTACCACGCGTTGGCTGGAGGTATCCAAGAAGTGTTCTGATTGTAGTAGTTTTACCCGCTCCATTGGGTCCAAGGAATCCAAAAACTTCTCCTTTTTTCACTGTAAAACTAAGGTTTTCTACTCCCTTGATTTCTCCATAATACTTGGTTAAATTTTTAGTAATTATAACATCCACAAGGCATCCACGCTAAAAGTAACAAAAAAGTTTATTTAAATATATTGAAAATAGTTTTAGAGTTAAGCTGCGATCATTTCGTTAATGTTCGTTATTAACTCGCTAACATCAAAAGGTTTGGTGATGTAATCACGTATGTAGGATTCAACTCCTCTCATTTTTTCGTGATCCTGTGTGCCTTTTGCTGTTAGTATTGATATTGCAACGTTTTTTGCTAGTCCTTTATCGATTATTTCTTTTATTGTATCCCATCCATCCATAAAGGGCATCATTATATCCATTAGTATTATGCCTTTGAAGCCATTCTCTAGTTCTTTGATACAATCTTTTCCACTGTCAACAGTGAAAACCTCGTAGCCTTCTTTTTCAAAAATTCTTCTTATAACTATTAATACATCAGGGTCATCATCTACGATCATGAGTTTTTTTTCCATTCTTCCTCTCTCCTTCTCCTTTATAAGAGTTAAAATGCGAATGTTAACATGTTATACTTTGAAGTGCTTTATATATAAAGATATCGTGTGATTTTTGCAAATTGAAAAAATACTACTTTAGAATCATCTTATATAATATATTGCTAAGTTCGCCAATTTGCTCAGGAGAAAGCGCCTCAACTCTATTATTTAAAAAAGGAACATCAACGAAATCATTTTTATACAAAAGTTCCAGAGTGTTCTTTATTTTTTTACGTCTATGATTAAATAATTCCCTTGTTAAATCAAAAAAGAATTTCTCATTCAAAACCTTGAAAGGGGCTTCCTGCCTAGGAGTCAACTTGATCATGGACGAGTCAACTTTTGGCTGCGGATGGAAATAAGTTTTAGGAACTGTATCAATGATTTCACAACAGGCTTTATAATATACACCTACAGAGAGACGGGAATAATCCTTGTTTCCAGGTGTTGCGATCATTCTAGATGCAAATTCTTTCTGGTAAATAAGTACAGCAAGGTCAAAATCATAATCTAGTATTTTGAATGTAACTGGGGATGATATTTGAAAGGGTAGATTTGAAACAATTTTGTTAAAACGTGGTAGAGTTTCAAAATCAATTTTTAATATATTGTTATGTAATAGTTCTACGTTATCTGGTAAAAATTTTTTGAGATTTTTTACAAGTTTTTTGTCTATTTCAACTGCGATTACTTTTTTTGCTCTCCTTGCTAAAAGATTTGTTAGAATACCGTTACCGGGTCCTATCTCCAATACTATGTCATCCTTGGTAATATTTGCATGTTCTATTTCTCTCTCAGCTATTTTTTTATCAACTAAGAAATTTTGACCAAGTTTATTTTTCATAGTACTAATAATGATGACCCTTTGAGACCGGGGGTCGAGTGAAAAGACGATATTTCTGATTAGGATCAGTGAGTTCCAGTTCTATTCTTTTCGCGATAAGTTTATCAGGTGCACGTAGGAAATCTATACGTTCACACATTTCATTAAAACTACTAAATGGTTTTTTCCTACGTTCCTCAAGGATATCATGCATCATTTTTTTACCAAGACCCGGGAGAAGCTCTAGTACGTGAAAACGAGTAGATATCGCAGGTGAATCATTATAGAACTTGATGAAACGATCCTCATTATCTTTTACTACGTCAAGTAGGACATAGGGCATCTCGCCATGTGCTGTGGAGGTCATATCCTCATAGTTAATTCTACCTTTGATTTTCGCAATTTTTTGTCTTTTATCAGCATCCTTTCCAACATATATTTTTTCACCAATGGTAAAGGATGATTCCTTTTTGGGGACTAGTTCAAGTAATGTAAACTGACTCTCACCTACCGCATAGACCAGTGATTGTCTCTTATGAGGGGGTAAGTCTCCTCTACCCTTGGCTAGGTAATCTAAAACATATACATAGTCCTCCATTTTTTTAGACCTCCCGCTCATCTACTCTATATTATATTTACTTACTATTTCTAATATTTTTCTTATATCAGTTTCACCTATTGTGATTCTCTCCTTCGCTAGGATGGTTTTGATGTCATCCTCGGTTTTTGGGAGTATATCAGCTATTTTATACACGTGATTTTCATTTAGGATTTCAAGTTTTTTTAACTCATTTATTAGATCATTTGTTTTTTTAACATTGAGTTTTGCAAATTTCTGAGCATGCTCTAGCGCAATTTTTTGTTCGTATAGCATTTCTTCTCGTTCTTTGCTAATTTTTTTTAGAATGTTTTTTACTTCTGCTAGTGAAACAGGTTTTAGTTCTTCTTCAGGGCTCAATTTATTGCACTCTCCTTAAATGCTCAGATCTAATTATCAATGTTTTATGTTTTTTACCATCGTTTATTCCAACTAGGTATGATTCTCCTTGTTTCCCTTCGATTTTACCTGTGTAACCCTGGAATCTTATATGTGGCATGCCTTTGTGAACTGCAGAGTCTATAACGATGTTTACTGAGTCTCCTTGTTCAAATTGTTGCAATGCTCTTGTAATCGATTTTATACCTCTGTCTCTTGGTCTTTTTCTTAGTATGTTTCTGCTTTTGCTTCTAATACCTTTTGATCGTTTAACCAATTTTTATTCCCCCTTGATTTCTATCACGTCTAGTTGTGTAACGTTACAGGGAACACCGATTAGTTCACTAATGCTCGGTTTTGTTTTTCCATTGTCACCAGATACCAGTTCCTTTATGTAGGTGCCTGATTCTGTTTCTAAAGTCAATGTTGATATATTGCCATCTATCTTTTCAACATTACAGTTGTATACATACTTAGGTCTAATCAAATCAGCTCGTCTATGAGCCACCCTAGATGGTGTAGATTGACTTATCTTTTTACCTCGTAATGACTGAGCAGCCTTTATAAGTTTTTCGTATTTTACAGGTTTTTCGCATTTAAAAATAACCCGGTAGATTTTCTTTAGTTTGGCGCCTTTAATTCTTGCTACTTCGTCTCTATCGGAAAAACGAAGATCATTGACCTCGATTACATTCTTGTTTTTTTTGTTAATAGCTGATTCGATCTTAGTTAAACCAATGGTTCTAACCTTTGGGTTGTTGATTTCTAGGATAAATGGGCGTCCGTTTCCAAGCATGCGGACGTCAATGTCTTCTCTACCTGCTCCATGGAATGATTCATCATTTCCATGTGTTTCTCTTAAAAATATTTCTGCGACTAACTCTTCGACACTTGTATCATAGATTTTACCAGTGTAATTGCATTTTTTGCAGCCTTTTCCTCTGCAAATTTTACAGAACCATTTTGTCTGAGGGATTTCTCTACTAAATTTTTTGTAACGCCCATAAATAAAAAGAGCGTGTATCTGCAAGTTTACAACATCGAAACATGTGTCGACAACTGTCATTATATCTGGTTTTTCAAAATTAACTTCTTTTCTGAGTTTTTCCTCTAGGATTTTTCCAGTTTCTCGGTTTAGCTCTGTTTTAATGGATTCAGAAAACTCGGAACCTGTATACTCATAAAGTTTTTGTTCTCTTTCTAGTATATCCTCATCAATTTTTGTACCAACAAGAAAAGTATCAAACTCATAACTTTTTAGGGATTTTGAAATTAAATCTACAAAATGCGGGATTTCCTCTATAAGACCTTCACAGAGCCAGCAATCACATATCTCTGTTTTCTTGTTTTTTTTAGTAAGATTTCTAATAGCCTCCCCTCGATCCTGGTTTGTTTTTCCTTTTTCAATTTGTGCAAAAACTCTTCCCAGGCAATGATCGCATAGTTTGTATTTTTTTAGGGTTTTTTCTGCTATTTGAATGTTTTTTTTATCTTTCAGACTATTAGTCATCTGAAGGGCTTAACAAGAAATAGTATTTTAAATATTAGTATACGAAGATATACTCAATGGGTTTAGCAACTTTTTTAACAAGAAAAATCAATGCTGAAAATAAACCCATGTTTTAAAACCCATTTACTTTTTGTGTGGTTTTATAAAAAAACAATTTTTTCATCTTTTTATAATATCTTTTAAACTGTTTGATATTTTTGGCTTTGCACAACGATCTCTGCTCTATCGATGAAGCTCATAAACTTGTTTGTTGACCTCTGCCATCCGTTCAACAAGAACGGTATGCTCTTTGTCATAAGGGTTAACAACACCAGTACTAGTAACAACGCCTTCCTTCGCCCTATCAACAAGACTAAACCAATGATGACCTACCATATACGGTTTTTTCAAACAATTACGAGTATACCATTCATAATAATTGGCTTTGCTCTCTTCTGATGATCTAATTCTCAGAAATATCAAGACGCCTAGAGGATCACTGTTCCATTCAGAGACAATTAATGGTTTACCCGTAATATCATAATATCTTTTCATCCAATCATCAAGGGGGACTAGATCTCTAATTAGAATCTGTATTCTCTTAAGAGGATCGTACACCCGCTTGCAATCACGATAATTGTTGATGCTTATAACATCACAATATTTTCCGCACTCCTCTATCACACCTTCAGGTGCTCCCCATGGATGAAAACGAACACCGAGAATCAAATGATTAGGATCATAACTTCTCAAAATCCCTGTTATATTTTCGAAATATATGTGTGCAACCAACCGAGCAAAATCTTGAATATCTGATTTAACTCTTGGGATAAAATGCTGCGCCTTCCAACCCACCCTACCAAGTTTTACTACATCATAAAGCTCATCGAAACTCTTCAAATTCATATTCCAAACTCTATTAAATACTTCAATACCATCATCCTTATATCGACTGATGAGAAACTCAACTGCTTTAAATTTCCCTGGCTGAAGCTTTTCATATGGCACAGACATATAAACTTCTAAAAGAGACTCTGTGGAAAAACCCCTAATATTAGGCTCCCAATGTATCTCATTGTCCAACCAATATCCAATCAAATAAGGATCATCTTTTAAACTCTCTGCAACTTCACTTATACCATTCTGTACAATTTCCCACCAAAAAGGATCAAAAACATCAGGAATATCTTTTTTTACAATTTTGCGCCATTGATCCCTGCCGTCTAACCTAAAAATAAAAGTATGAGTATATGGGATAGGATCATCCACAAATAAACTATAATTACTCCAAGCACTCAGTGTGTTAAAACTCCATATCCTAAGTCTATCCCTTGTAACATTAGCCCACTCCCTATAACTACCATATTTCTTAAGAACATTAGCATCATAAATATAAGAAAATTCTGTTTTAACGACGTTGACTCCAACAGAATAAAACGCATAGCCATCAGGAGTAACAAACCACCATACGCCGTCGTCATCCTGAGTAACTTCAAAAAATCCGGTACCATCTGTAAGTTTTATATCTAAACAGCCTTGATACTTAGATGATGATGAAATTTCTACTTGATCTTTTTCAATTGATGCTGATGAAACATTACCTGATATAATAAAAAGCAGTATGGTTAGGATTAAGATTTTTTTTATAATGCAGACTACTAGGATTCTCATAGTATTACTATTTATATTCTATCATTGATATATAATGTTTATGGTCCAATTATTAAATTTGAGATGGTTTTTTTTGTTTTATAAAGCACTAACACACAATCATAAAAAAGTGTCTAACGCTACCTTTTTAACAAGTAATTATATACAGGGTTAAACCTGGAGAGGCAAAAACATTATGGTTGAAATTTCTCCATTTAAAGGTATAACTTATAACAAGGATAAAATAAGCAAACTTGGTGATGTAATGTCCCCGCCATATGATATAATTTCTTCAGAGATGCAAGATGAACTATATGAAAAAAATCCATATAATTTTGTGAGGTTCATACTTGGTAAACAAAACCCAGGTGATACTGATACTAACAATAGGTATACTCGGGCTAAAGAGCTATATGATAAATGGATAAATGAAACAATACTCGTTGGCTCAGATAAACCAGCTATTTTCCCGTATAAAATCAATTACAAGGCTGATAACCAGTCTAAAACCATGAATGGTTTCTTTGTTTTACTGAGGTTGGATCCTGAGTATAAATTTGTTAAAGCCCATGAGAGGACACTTCCCAAGCCAAAAGCAGATCGTTTGAACCTTATGAGAGCTATGAATGCGAACCTTGAACCAATACAGCTTTTATACATCGATGAAGAGCAGAGTATAAGGAAAAAAATTGATGAAACAATTGGTGAACCCATTGTTGATGTAACTGGGTATGATGGTTTTAGTCATAAGCTTTGGAAATTAGAAGATGAAAGCATGATTTCTATGATAAAGAATAGTCTCAAAGATAAAATCTTGTTTATCGCAGATGGACATCATCGGTATCAAACAGCGGTTAACTATGCAAGTGAGATGAAAAACAAAACTGGTGATAAGGATGAAAAAGCACCGTTTAATTATAGGATGGTGATCCTTGCTAATATGTTTGATGAGGGTCTTTCTATTCTTCCCACTCATAGATTGATAAAGAAACCTGATGTTGATGTTGAGGGTTTAATAATAAAATTACGTGAATATTTTATCGTTGAAGAGAAAAAAATTATGGATTCAAAGTATAGTTATGGTGTTGTTAGTGAGAAAATTAAGGATGAGATTAAAACAGATAGTGAGCATAAATTCGTGATGTATCTGAAGGGTAGGTATTATGTTTTAACACTTAGAGATGAAAGTGTTATGGATGGTTTTGCAGGTGATCGTTCAAAGACTTGGCGTAATCTTGATGTGTCTATTTTGCATAAGATTATTCTTGAGGGTTTGATAGGTATTGGTGATAAGAATCTTGAGGATCATGTTAGGTATACTCGTGTTGATGAAGAAGCGGTTAGATTTGTTGATGAGGGTAGGTTTGATTTTTCTTTTCTTATGAATGCTACTCGGATTGAGGAGTTAAAGGCTATTGCTGATGCTGGTGAGCATATGCCTCAGAAGTCTACTTATTTTTTGCCTAAGATGTTGTCTGGTCTTGTTATGTATGAAATGTAATTGTTTTCATGGTCTTTTTTTTTTATATTTTTAGTAAAATATTTTTGGATTTTTACATTGTGACATTTTTGCTAGAAAGTATTATATACCATTAATGACAAATATTAACATGATATAGTTTGACTATGTCACGGGACTCTTTATTTATAAAGGGGTGAACATAAAATGTTAGAAGATAAAATAATGAATGATATTTTTGAAGAGAAGGTGGCGGATAAGTAAATGCCTGCAATAGCTTTTGTTTTAATTGGTTTTGGAGCAGGCTTATTAGTAATGGTTATAATAAGTGTTTATAGATCATTTTTTAAAATTTGGAATGAGGGGTTAGATTAAAAATCATAAAAAAATGAAAAAATGAGATAGTAAAAAATGTCTATCTCAAATTTTTTATTTTGGTATTACTTTTTTTGGTATGTCGATTTCTTCAGTCTTACCAGCATCCCAAATAGCACGGATTGCTAGAAGACCAGCAGCTGGTGCAGCAAATATGAACAAGTATCCTGTTATGTTGGTGAAATATGGTTCAATACCTGCCCATGTTCCGATAGTCCATGTGGTAGAAGCTGCGCCTATCATAACTAATATTAGTGCCGCTATCAAAAATGTTGGTACTTTTTCTTCAGATATATTACCAATCGCGAAGAATGACAGTATACCAACGACAAATCCAAGCACTGCTAGTAATGCTGCGACATATGCGTCCGGATCTGCGTACCAATCGGCTCCAACTATTAAACCGACTAATATTGCTATTATTACTCCTAATAGGAATAACCAACTTCCTATTTTCTTGAATATTGCTTCCATCTCCACTCCTCTATATTTTTATTTACCCCTAAAAATATGATGAGATTATTTAAGTCTTTAGTGTAAAAGAACCAATAAGTGTATATGTAGGTGAATAGATACATCCTCTGGAGTATATCTTATAGAGTATTTTGTCAAAAAGTAATTTTTCCCATTTTGACGTTTTTATAAGTTAATCTTATATATTTCTAATAATAAATCTTAACATGTTACTCTATAATATCTAAGTAACCCAACAGTGGAGGGGGTCCCAAGTAATTTTAATTCACCTCTTCTTGCATCTTAGACCCCCTCTTCAACCCCCTTATTTTATAGGAAAAATTTAAGTTACTAACACTGATATTAATAATGGGAAGGGATATGAAAACAATAATGGTAGTAGATGATGAAACAGATATTCTTGAACAGGTAAAATCATCACTTGAGGAAGATGAATATGAAGTTATCACCGCTTCAAGTAGCCGTAAAGCATTAGAGCTACTGGAGGGAGAAAGAGAAAACGATTTTGATCTAATACTGATAGATACACCCTTACCTGATAAAACTGATACCTCGTCTGCATTGTTTTCAATGGTACCAAAATCAAAGACATCGATTAATATGGATAAAGATGAAAACTTTTTACAAAAACCTTTCACAAGGGAGCAACTAGTTGATTTCATAAAAAGCAAGATTAGAGTTGATTAAAGTTTTTATAAAATTAGTGTTTTTAATTAAAAATAACCATAAGGAGAAGCTTACATTTATGTAATTATTATTATATTAATAAAACCCCACATACAAAAAAAGAAAAAAAGAGGATTTTTTAGAGACTGGTTGAGCCGTTGCTTTGACTTTGTGATTGACTGCTAGGGCCACTCTGACTGCTTTGCTGGTTCTTAGGCATAGTAACAGTAAGCGTGCCCCAGTTACTCTCAGCGCCATGAATATTTGTAGCTTTAGCTTTGATATTGTATGTTCCTTCTATATTCCAAATATGACTAACAATAATTTCTTCACCGGAAACAAATAGTCCTTCAACAACCTCAATATTATCGTCACCCCAATCAATTGTATATTTAGCTATATCATCACCGACTGGGTCAATTGAAACGAATGTATAGTTGTATTCTTTTCCTACTTTTCCAGATGTTGGACCTGTTATAGTTGGTGGTTCTGGAGGATTAATATTAACAGATAAATAATCAGACCACTCACTTAAAGGTCCTTCTTCATCCTTTGCTCTCACTCTTACATCATATCGACCTGAAGACATCCATGTATGAGTTGCATTCGCAGTTTGACCTGACTCATGCGGGCCAAGCCATTCACTGTATGTACCATCTCCCCAGTCCCACATGTAAGATATATTATTTCCTTCAGGATCATAGGTATTAGTCTCGTAGATGTAATTAACTCCTGGTTCACCAGGAGTCTGACCAAAAGGTTCTTCTGGTATATTAGGCGGATAGTTAACGTCATCTTTAAAACAATAGATATCAGCATACCATGAACAAACTATCATTTTTCCATTTGCGATGACCGGATCGGAGTTTATGTAATCGTAACCGTCTATGGTATACATCCATATAAGATCACCACTCATCGCATTAAGACAGTAAATATTTTTGTCATATGAACAGACATAAACTTTTCCATCAGCAACTGTAGGATCCGCCCAAGAAACCATACCTGCTGTAAAATCCCACAAATGTTGTCCTGTTTCAGCATCAAGACAGTACAACTTTCCATCTTTGGACGTAACATAAACTCGATTATATGCAATAGTTGGAGAACATACTATTTTATCTCCAGTTTCAAATTTCCATATACAATATTTTGTTTTAGCATTAATACAATAGATATTACCGCCATCATTTCCAAAATAGATTTTACCATCATACGCTGTAGGTGAATTGAAAATTTCATCATTAGTATAATATTTCCATAATTTAGTCCCTGTATCTGCATCTATACAATAAAGAATACCTCCTTCATCACCAACATAAACTCGACCATTGCTAAGACATGGAGGACAAAAAGTTGTACAATCCAAGTTACATTTCCATATTGTTGATCCATCCTCAACATCTAGGCAGTAAAGAAGCCCCTTATTAAATTCGAAAGGTGTTGCAACATATAGTTTCTTATTATGAACTAATGGTCTACGTATTTGCCCCTCTAATCGAACTGACCATTTTAAACTTCCATCATCTGCATCTAATGCATATAGGTTATCATCAAAAAAAGATGGCATAGATGGAATAAAAACAGTACCATAATCAACTGCAGCGCAATCTTCAAATACTATGCTCCCGGGAGGATTAAAAGTCCAAATAGCTTCTCCTGTTAGCTCGTCAAGACAAAATACTGTTCCATTAAGATCCCTAGTACCAAAGTAGATTTTCCCCTCATATATAACAGGGTCACCAACAATTTCACGCGTGTGAGAACCATATTTAGATAAATCTAACATCCACAAAATGTTATTTGTTTCAGGTGCTTGTGATAGAGAGTAGCTTAAACGCTCAGAGTCATGTCCATCCATCGGCCACCAATCATTAGGCCTACTTTCATTAGGTATATAGATCTCTTTATTTACATCTCCATAAATCTCTGCATCTACAGTCACGATCGTTGACATTAATAACAAGCCTATTACAATGGTTGATACAATTATTTTTTTCATTTTTATCACCTTTTCCTATATGTTTTTATCTTCAAGTATTCGCCTTTGGAGTTTATAAAGCTTATCTGACAAATCTATTCTAAATAGTATATATATTTTATAGCTCAATCGTTTAATGTTGAAATTTAACCCAAATTTTTTTATGCAACAAAATGACAAACACAAAAAGATTAAAACCAATTATGTAAAAAGCAAGATGAAATAAAAACCTAGTTTTGATTCAATGCTTTTTCTATTGATTTAAAATCTTCAACTAATATTTCCAGGGTATTAGGGTTATAAGTAGCAATAGCTGGATGATACATTGGTATCACCTTGATTTTCCCAGAAAGCGTGTTAACAGTATGTATTTTCCCATGGATACTACTTATTTTATCAAATTTAAGCCCAAATTTTTCAAAAACATATGATGCTGCAAAACTACCAAGTGGAACAATTATCTCTGGTTGAATAATCTCCATCTGCTTGTTAAGATATGGTGTACAAGTTTCTATTTCGCTCTGCAGGGGATTTCTATTACCTGGTGGTCTACATTTAAGAATATTAGCAATATAAACAGCATCTCTGTCTATCCCTATTGATTGTAGTAGTTCATCGAGGATTTTACCAGCTTTTCCAACAAAAGGTAAACCCTGTAAGTCCTCATTGTAACCAGGTGCCTCGCCTATAAAGAGAACCTTGGTATCTACACTTCCATCACCGGGTACAGCGTTCTTCCTAGTTTTCCAGAGATCACATTTTTTACAGTTTTTAACTAGAACACTGATATCCTGCATTTGATCTTTTTTGGACATTTAATGAACTGAATCTAGGTTTATCTTTATATGTATTCACCATATTCTTGGTTCTACATAGTTGGAGAGATAGCATGCAGAGTAAAGAAAAAGATAATTTAATTTTTATAAGACTCTTCCCAGATGAAAACTTGAATGACGAGTTAAAAAAAACATGCCAGGCTCACGATGTTAAAACCGCTATTGTAATATCTGGAATAGGTCAACTGAAAAATGTTCAACTTGGTTATTTCAAAAAGAAAGATGATTATTCACCAGAGGTATTTGATAAGCCCCTTGAATTACTATCATTATCTGGTAACATATGCCGAGAAGAAGATGATTACAATCTTCATTTGCATGCTGTTCTCGGGGATGAAAAAAAGAATGCTCTAGGTGGTCATCTAATAGAGTCCCAGGTAGAGGTCACAGGTGAAATAGTATTACTTAAGACAGAAATACCAGTAGAAAGAAGACTTGATGAAAAAACTGGTTTAAAAGTTCTCTTTCTTGAGTAAAAGTTATTATACATGAACAGATTTACATAAGACTTGGAGGGATGAAAAAAATATGACTGAATTCGGAGAACTTGGTGGAAAAATTAAAACCCTTAAAACTGCTCGTGGCATCCTAAATGAGGAGTATTCCCAGTCTGAGTTTCATAAGAAAAAAGAGGCGAATCCTCATTCAACTGTGCCACCTTCTCCAGAAGATGAGAATATCTATAAGCTTTTAACTGCTATTCAACAACTTGATCATTATGTTAAGAAATTCCAAGATGAACAATTCACTCTTTTGAAAAAACAAGAAAAATAATAAACCCATGTTTTAGTCCGGGTTTTATAGTACATTTCTTCTAATACCAAACATAGATTTTACTAAAACAATGATTGGAATAATCTCTAGTCTACCTATCCACATGTTAAAAATCAGCATTGTTTTCGCACCAGGGTGCATAGATATACTTGTCATACCTGTGGTGAGACCAACGTTACCCTGAGCTGAGCATACCTCAAATATCACATTGCCTAGGGTTTCTTTGGGGAATGCTGCGGCTATAAACATTATACCAACTGATAATAGTATAACCCACATAAACGATATTATTGCTGCCTCGTTGATGAGATCCATCGCGTCATCTCTTGAAAGAGATTTATCACCAAGTTTATGAACAAAAACACGGCGTGGTGTTGATATAGCTCTTTTTATCCTCCAGCCAACACCCTTGTAGAGTAGTATCGCTCGGAATAGTTTTATCCCACCAGCTGTTGAACCAGCTGCTCCACCAATGATCATAGCAAAAGCCATTATTAGTTTCGCAGATTCCGCCCACTCTAGAGAAATGACTTCTGCTGATTCTGATGCGAAACCAGTACAAGTAGCTGCTGATACAAATTGAAAACCAGATTTTTTCAATGATAATAGAAGATTCTCGTTATAGTAATCTAGGTTGACTATGGTGAGAGCTATGACTCCTAGGATGATTAATGCGACTAGTGCTTTAAACTGAGGATCTGAGAAAAACTTCTTCATCCTGCCTTTCAAAAGATGGTAATGAGCTGCAAAGGCTATAGCTCCTGCGAACATGAGCGCTAGGATAGCTATCTGTGTGATATTGCCAAAACCTACCAAACTATTATCTGTAACAGAGAAACCACCAGTAGCAAGACCAGTCATAGCATGGTTAAGTGACTGCCAAGCATCCATACCATTTGTTGTCAGCCAGCCAATAATAATCAAAGCAACGATACCTATAATGGTATATAATAGGAATATCCACCAGATCGTTCGCACTGTTGAAGTAATAGATGGATGTGTTTTTTGATCACGAGCTTCTCCTTTGTATAGTACAAAAGAACCAGTACCTGGTCTTGCAAGAATAGAGAGTGTTAGAACAATAACTCCTACTCCTCCAACCCATTGAATTAGTGTACGCCAAAACTGCAACGTGTATGGCAATGCTGCCTCATTTGCAACCATGGTAAGACCAGTACCAGTCCAACCAGACATTGACTCAAAAAAAGCAGAGAGAGGGTCCATATGACTAGTTCCACTGTATGGAATCAGCCAGAATGGGATACTACCAATAATGGAAATAAAAAGCCATCCAAGCGCAGCTGTCACCATCGCACTTTTGAAATCAGGTGGATCAGCTTTTTTAAAAGCATAATACAGAGGTAGACCAGCACCAAAAAACACAGCAGCAGTGACCAGAATAGGCCCAAGCGCCTCAACATTACCATCTCCGTATTCCCCAAAATACAGAGGTACAATTAATGCAATTAGGGTTACAAACCCTACAATGATGAATATACCACCGAGGTCCCTGGAGACACTTCTAGCATCACTCATATTACCTGTTTTTCTCCTAAACACATAATATTAAATTTTTTTTCAACAAAACAATAAAATAACAACTACTTATATTTTTACAGATTCTTAATCTCTTTTATTCTTCTTTCCATGTTTTCTTTGAGATCTTTTGATATATCTCTCCTGGTAAAGGCATCTGCTCTGGCAGCAATTGATATATTCGCTGCTATTACCCGTGCGATTTTGCCTCTATAGTTTCTATGGGCTTTGTTAATGGATTGATGCTGGAAAATCACACCATGTTTAGGAGGTTTTCCACCTTCTTTTTTAAATCTGAAAAGAGCTTTTTCAGCTCCTAAAACCTGAATCGTTGAAGCAGGCATAACCGCTAGTTTTTCCAATCTGCCTGCGTATGATATCAGTCTTGCACCAATTAAGGATCCGACTATCATACAAGTATTTGGAGCTATCTTTTTCATATCAGATTCAATTTGTTGTTCTAAGGTTTTTATCCCGGCGTCAACAGTGGAAAACGTGTTTTTAAGTGGCTGAATTTTTTTCTCTGGTGTTGGTACCGCTGACCAGCGTTCTAAACGCTCTGAAAGAAGGTTAGATGTCTGTATAAGATCATCAAGAGCATTAACCATTTGGATAACTTGCAGATCTTCTGATTCAAGTTTTTTCTTAACGTTTTCTCTAGTTACCAGAATCGCGGCTTTATGAAGCAAATTTTTAGGGTAATCAAAATCTTCTGGTTCTATCCCTGTGTTTTTAAAAAACTGGTCAGTTGGGCTGTAGTCACCTATTTTCTCTAGTCTCTTCTCATTTACTTTTACTTTAACATTTTTTATGAGTTTCTTTTCATGGGGTAGTACCTCTTTTTTGTTTATTTTCTGTAGTATTTTTGCGATTTCTTTTTCATCTTTTGGGAAGAGAATCTTGTTTTTTATACCCTTTTTATCGCAGAGGAATGTGCCGAACCATTTTGTTATAAGATACATGTGAATACTTGAGACTTGATAAGAAACTTTATTTAATTTATTTTACGCTTTAAAAATTAGATAGAAAATAATAGACCAATTGGGATGAACAACAGACTAAGGATAATCCCTGTTAAACCTAGGTATTTGTCTTTATTTGATCCCCAGTATGCCATAAGGCCAAAGATTATTGCTAAAACTATCATTGGTAGCTCTAAGATTATGTAGAAAAAAACCTCTGAGAAGAACTTAAATATCTCTGACCATACTATGAAAAAAGGTATAACGCTTAAAATTAGTGATAATATTCCAAAGCCTATCTGTTCTTTTTCTTTAACCATTTCTGTTTTCCTTTGAATCTTTTACCTGTTCTTTCTATGTGTCTGATTTTTTTTAATCCTAGCAGGCATTTTAGGTTTTCTTATATGTTTTTTTCCTTTCTTTTTTGATTCCTCGTTAGGAAGATTTATATTCATGCCTTTTTCAATATATCGTCTTTGTCTCTCTTTTTTTGTCATTTTTTCCTCCCTTAACTATATTAAGATATGTCTTTAAATTTCTCTGAAGCAGGTTCTCCTTCGATTCCCCAGTGTGATTTAGGGATTTCATGGATAATTACTTCTACAGCGCGAGCAGGGATACCTAAATCAACAAAGACCTTAGTGATTCCTTTAATTACAGTTTTGGCTTTTTCCTCTCCGAACCCTTCCCAAACGTTTACATGAACTGTCGGCATATTTTTTTCTCTCCATCCTAGATGAAACTATTTTTTTAATTTAAAACTTCGGTTTGGTGTTTTTTATGCAACAAAATGAGAAACATTAAAAGAAAGATATTTTTATTTCTTCTTTGCTGTCCAAGTTATACCATCTAAAAGCTCAGCATCAAAAGGCGCATTTTTACTACTAACATAATACGTAGTCATTTCTCCTGGAGAAGTTACTTCTAATCTTAGTTTAACTTCCCACTCCCAAGTCGTTTGTTTTGTTCCATTATTAATAAACCAATACCCAAAATCAGATAAAGTAATCTCATTAGATAATGTATCATAATGCCAAAGAAATTTTATTCTTTCTTTAAATGTTAAATTCGGCCCGATAAAAAAACCATCATGCCGTCCAACTGTCCCATCATAACTGATATTTATTGTACAACAAGTACCATTAACACATAATATCTCGTTTTGCTCGCAAGTCCACTCATTAATAATCTCATCAGGGAATCTAAATAAAATATAAGAAAAAGCTGACATGAGAACAACTATGGCAACTACGATTACACATACAACATTGGTATTCTTACTAGAAATTTCTCTTTTAGTTTTTCTTTTTACTAAGATATATACAACATAACCTATCAGCAAAGCAGGAACTAAATATATGAGCCATAGAAAATTTGTTAGCATCCAAAGGTTAAATGTGGCTATTGTAAGAACAACTGTAGAGATAAGCAATGATAAAAGAGTGGTTGTTACGATTTTACCATAAAGTTTCGGCATCTCAGTTGTCCTCTCTACTCAACCAAATAGAGTGTATGATTTTTTGTTTTATTATAATAACCCCACACAACAAACAAAAACAAAATGATGGACTTAAAGTTTATATACTTACCATTTAATATATAATAGTTTATAATAAGTGAAGTAATCCAGGACTAAAAATGAAAAAGATAATAGTAATTGGAATAACATTATTATGTTTAACAACATGTTTCTTACCTATTACTAATGCAAAATCCATAGAAATTGAATCATCCTCAAAAGACAACATCGAATCAGTCAATGTTTTATGTTATATTATCAAAGAAGATGGAAAAGAGACAATAAAAAGCTCAATCACAAGTGATGAATTAATTCAAGTTAAAGAAACGCTAAAAAAGATACAAACAGCAATAATAACATTACGATTAAAGGAATCATCAAAAGATGAAAAAGCAAATGCAAATAATATACTAGAAAACTCATATTCAAAACTAAAAAAGTTTGGACTTTTATCAGATGATATAGACAAGGAAAAATTTGTTGATATAACAACCGGAGAAAATAATATATTTGATAACTCAAAAAATCAAAAAATAATTGATTTATGCAACAGGTTTTTAAATACAAATGATGATGAAAATAGCTCCTTTGCAATGTCAACATCATTTATGGGAAATGGATCAAATGTTAACACTTTAAACATAATTGATGTTTTTGCTCCAGTTATACCAGTTTTATCGTTTTTCTTTAGTAATTTCGCAAATGTATCAAAAGTATTATCATTTATTTTTTTATTTACATTAATTTTATTAGTTACCCCAATTCATTTTCTATCTGGAATTTTTAATGTATTTTCAACTGTTACTGGGAATCACTCAATAACAGCATTAGGCAACAACACATATGGGATTGATGAAAATCCAGGAATTTATACAAAATCATTTTTTATAATGACTTCTGGATTATGGATTGAAATTCCAACTAATTTTTCAGACAATTATCCATTTTATAGTTCAGAATGGTTTTATGTCGGCGTAGGACTCTGGACAGGTATAAAATAATATTTCAAAAAAAGAAACCGCATCGAAGCTAACTTATTAATATTACTTTTTACTTTAAGGGTGAGGTGTTAACCTGGTAGACCTCACCACAGAAATCCAGAATTTAAAGTTAAAAAACCCAACAATACTTGCATCTGGTCTTATGGATGAGGATGCCGGTAGTATGAAACGAGTTATTAATTGTGGCGCAGGAGCTGTTGTTACAAAATCTATCGGGTTAAAACCAAGAGAGGGCTATTCTAATCCAACAGTTATAGAACTTGAACATGGTATTTTAAATGCTATAGGACTGTCTAACCCAGGTATAAAAAATTTTGAAGATGAGATTAAAACTCTAAAAAAATCCAATATAACAGTATTCGGCAGCATCTTTGGTTCAAACACAAACGAATTTATAGAACTAGCTAAAAAAATGCAAAACTACGGCGTAGATGCCCTTGAATTAAACATGAGCTGCCCACATGCAAAAGGATACGGACTAGAAATAGGATCCGACCCAAAACTAGTAAAAGAAATAACCTCCAACGTAAAAAAATCAGTAAACATCCCAGTTTTCGTAAAAATCTCCCCGAATCTAATGAACATAGTAGAAATCGCTAAATCCGCAGAAAAAGGAAACGCAGACGGCATCGTAGCAATAAACACCGTCAAGGCTATGAAAATAGACCTCGAACTCAAAACACCAGTACTCTCAAACAAAACAGGGGGCTACTCAGGTAAAGCAATCAAACCCATAGGTGTACGATGCGTATACGATATATCAAAAAACATAAAAATACCAGTCATAGGATGCGGCGGTATAACCACCGGAGAAGACGCAATAGAATACATCATAGCTGGTGCATCAGCAGTACAAATCGGATCAGCCATATACTACCGAGGAATCGATGTTTTCAAAAAAATCTGCGACGAAATAAAACAATGGATGAAACACCAGGGATATAATACTTTATCAAAACTAGTTGGAGCATCACATAAATGAACTACCCAAAAGTAACAAAAATAATCAAAACCATAGAAGAAAACCCTGATGTAAAAACACTCCTTTTCAAACACCCTGAAAAAACTAAATCAGGACAGTTTTTCATGATATGGATCCCCAACGTAGATGAAATACCCATGAGCGTCTCATACATCAACGATGACATCAAAGGAATAACCTTCAAACGAGTCGGAGACGCAACAAACAATCTCTTCAAACTAAAAAAAGGAGACAAAATAGGAATCAGAGGTCCATATGGAAAAAACTTCAAAATAACTGGTAGAAACATCCTCGTCGTAGGCGGTGGAACAGGTATAGCAATGCTAGGGCCAACAGTCGAAGAAGCAACAAAAAAAAGAATCAACTCAACAATTATACTAGGAGTAAAAAACAGAAAAGAACTATTCTTTGAAAACAGGTTCAAAAAATATGGTGCAAAAGTATACATATCCACTGATGATGGATCAAAAGGCTACAAAGGCATAGCTACAGACCTCGCAAAAAAACTACTAAACGAAAACAAATACTCCTCTATCCTAACATGTGGACCAGAAACAATGATGAAAAAACTACTAGACATCTCAAAAAATATACCATTCCAAGCGTCACTAGAAAGATACATGAAATGTGGCTTCGGCATCTGTGGTCAATGCTGCATCGGTGAAGGACTAAGAGTATGTGAAGACGGACCAATTTTCGATGGAAAAACATTAAAAAACATCAAAGACTTCGGCGTCTACAAAAGAGACGCCGCGGGGAGAAAAATCAAATTTTAAAACCAAAAAACCGTGGAGAAGTAAAATATGGTTGTCCACAGCGATGAAATAAAAATAGAAACCCATGGAGAAGTAGACATAATAAACATCACCGATAACATCCAAAAAATCATAAATAAATCAAAACTTAAAAACGGTATCGCCTGTGTTTTCGTACCAGGATCAACAGGAACAATAACAACAATTGAATATGAACCAGGTCTCAAAAAAGACCTACCTAGAGCCCTTCAAACAATAGCCCCAAAAGGTGTTCACTATGATCACCATGAAACATGGCATGATGACAATGGACACTCACATATACGCGCAAGCCTTATGGGACCAAGCTTAACAATTCCAGTTAAAGATGGACAACTAGTACATGGAACATGGCAGCAGATAGTTTTCGTAGAATTAGATACAAGACCAAGAAACCGAAACATCATAGTTCAAATAATAGGGGAATAAAACCCTGTAAAGTTAAAACAAATATAGCTAGGGCTGTCACCACCGTATAAAATATTCACTTTTTCTCTAATTGAAAAACCAAAGATTGTTAACTTCACTGATTTTAACTCCATTGGTTCATCGATTTCCCCATCGATTGTTATTTTTTTCTCTTTCCAAAAAATATTCAGCTTTCTAAGAGATTTCTCTATTTTAAATATTTCATCATCTGTTTCATTCTGAAATGTTAACTGAACACTATCTAGAATTGTAAATCTCGGTTTTTCAAAAAATATTACTAAATCCCATGAACACGGCTGAATTTTTATAGATTCATCAAACTCATAAACTAGTTCTCCTGGGGGATTTGATTTAATTTTACCAAACGAAGCTTTGGCTTTGTCATTATTAAAAGATGATTTCTCAGTTGTTAACCTCCCAGAATCAAGATAGAACTTGTACTCCTGTGGGTAAATCATTATCTGATGCTGAGTAACAATTAATTTTTCATCATTATCTAAAACATATAATAAAACAGGGAATACTATTGGATACTCTATGTTGAACTCGCTCTGAAACTCGTAATTATGTTCAACAATTTCTCCCTCAACTGTCTCCCCGTCACCAAAATCCCATCTATAGTTTATAATCTCTCCATCTTTGTCATATGACTTTGAAGCGTCAAATTCTATGGAATCCCCAAAATATGCTTTCTCGGGAGCAGTTATAACTGCTATTGGCGGAGAGTTAGATAATCCCTGTTTGTTTTGCTCTGTTGGTTCCTTTTCATTTACACAACCTGTCAGTAAGGATACTAGTAGTATCAATATCACAATCGTGGATGTTTTTTTGTTCACTTTGAACCACTCATATTTATATCCAGCAAATTATTATTCTTTTATATAAATTTTCGTCAATAAACCCAAAATATTATTATATTATTAAAAGAACTATATATTGAAACAATAAAAAAAACCTAAATTTAGGGGGAAAAATGCCTACTAAGAAAACACTAGTAATCTACAGTATAATCATATTTTCTCTTATATCCCCAGCTTTAACAATAACAGTTAGCTCAGCCTCAGGTCCCCCACCATTCTGGAACCGAAGTTGGTCTTACCGGCAAGAAATACAAATCCCAATCCCAACAGATAACTCTTTTGCAAAATTTCAACCAATAGACCTCAACATCAAATTTAAAAACCCTTCATGGGCAATAGATGAAAACCAGCACTCAATTAGAATCTGCTGCTGGGATGGAAACCAATGGCATGAACTAGAATCACAGATCTATGACCTTAAACACACCGATTCAAACCATATAAACAAATGCAGAATTGTTTTTCTAATACCTGAAATAGCAGATGGAAACGAACAATATTTTATATATTACGATGAAAGTAGTAAACCTTCACCTAATTATATAGATCACATACAAATCGAAGATGCATATTATTACTATGAACCCATCTCAGATATCTCAGCTGAAGGCGATTACTACAAAATAACCCAAGATGGCGTTATTGTCTATGGCATAGGACAAAAAGGACAGATCCTAAATCGTAAGATCTCCCAGGCCGTAATTAATTTAGAACCTGGGAGTAAAGAATTTGGTATCATTAATTCTGATGTTGTAGGTTCTTTTGCTTTTTCTTATCACAAAGGAGTAGAAGAAGAGGACGAAGTCTCATCAGATCAGAAACTTGTTTCCAAAGAGATATTCATCGATGGAAATTTAATGGGAGAAGTAGGCATCATCAGTGAATCCTCCAGTAAAAACCTACTTACCACTAACATTTACAAATATTATTATTGTCCCAATAGTAACTTTAAACGTATTTCTATAAACGTGAAACACGAAGTCTTAGAAGAATCAATTGTAGAAGGAATAGAAAATGTCGATGGACGTTTCGGCGCATTAGCATCTCTTAAATCCAGAAGCGAAAGAATACATAGAATGCGCTTCGGTGAAATCCTCCCATACCTACATGTCTACGATGAAAACAATAACATTAGACAATATCATATGAACCTAAACCCAGAAACCAAAGACCGAGAATGGATAGTTCCCCTTGAAGATGACTGTGACATTGGCGACGAAGCATGGTTCTCATATGATGAAGGAGAAACAGGTAAAGCCCATGCAGTTATTTTTTATTCAAATGAAAACGTTGTTAAACAAGGAACTAATGAAACAGATGGCATTCAGATCAAAGTCGCTGAGAAAGAATACCTAGATATCGTTGGAGCTGAGGTTGACTACGCCGCTATTAACTTCGGTAGAAACTCCTTTGAAAAACACGGCGCCCATGATTTAACTATTCCTAATGACCTTATCATAGAGTTTAACGCAGAATTATTCACCACACTTGAAGGCGGATATAACGATGTCATAGAAGAAGCTAAACTTTTTAGAAAACTAGTTAAATATCGCGAAGAAGGCAAAAGTGGTTTATTTGAAGGAGAAGAAAACACATACACTTTAACAGTAATACCAAAAATCACAGGTAGAATACTATCCCATCCAATTCTATCTAATATCACAGGATTTAATTTACTCAACACCTGGGCAGAATTATACAAAGATGATACACTTATTTCAGTTAGATACCCAGTTAAACCATTTCTTGGAGCACCAGTTATAAAATTCCCAAAGATACCACCAGGGGAATACATTGTAAAAATCTATCATCAACTCGGGAAACGTGAAAAATGGTATATCGGTGTTGAACCTGTTAAAATTGAAGAGGATACCAAACTACCAATATTTTGTACCTGGCAAAAAAACATAAAAATATCCTCCCTCGATCAATATAACAATGGCATACACGGCATAGAATTAACCATATTAAAAAATGATACCATCATCGTTAAAAACGAAACACTAGAAAACGGACTAATAGAATTTAAAATCCCGTTTAGCCTACGTGAAAACTATGTTTTAAAAGCTTTCTACAAAGGTTTCATCATCTATGAAAAAGAAATAAAACCAATGAAAAAAAAGATCGATATCACCCTACATTTATATGATTTAACTATAGACGTAAAAGATAAACTCGGCCTACCACCAGGCGTTGATGTCCGTCCATTTTTAATAAGCTCAGAAATGTACAACCCATATGAGATAACACCTGAAAACATCGGATCTGGTAAATACATTTTTAGAAACATACCCCCTGCGATCTATGATCTTCAAATATCATTTGGTAGATTCTCTGATAAAAAAACCATTACACTACCCAGCGATAGCGATGTTATAAATATCAAATTCACCGCATCATTTAACCTAGACATAGAATTATTTGACGTACATGGAAACCCAATTCAAAACAACAATCAAAAAATAGACATAATAAGAAACGGACAAATAATACATGAATCAATAGAACCACATGAAAAAATAAACCTACCACCAGCGAAATACACAATTAATGTTCACTCTGATGATGAATTAACTGCTACAAAAAACATACAATTAACCAACGATAAAAACCTAAAAATTGTTACAACACAAAAATCAATAATACCCCTCCTAGTCATAGGATTAATTATAGTTTTCATAGGAGAAATAATTGTATTACTCATTTTCAAAAGAATTTCTTTAAACACCTTTTTGAAACTATTAGCCATGGCCCTCATACTAGCATCATTATTCCAACCATGGTGGACATTAAACGCTTCAAGCAATGACTCCCTAGCTACTAAAAACACTGAGACTTTTATACTACCACAGGTAACAATAGAAACAATTAATTACAATGGTAAAACAAATCTAGATCTTGCAACAATACCAGAAATATTCACTGATTTCTTAGGAGCTCTATTATTTATCGTAGTATCAGGTTTTGTTTTGATGGGTATAAGCTTTTTACCAAACATCTTTTTAAAACGACGGTATGCAAAAATATTAATTTCCGCTAGCATCATATTTTTAGTATTAGTAGCAGTAGCTTTTTCATTTGGTATGTCAAAAATATGTGAAATCGGTCTAGGCAGCCTGCAAGGAGAAGGACCTCTTGAAGTAACTCTACCAAACAGTGAAACAGCTTTTATGTCTGCTAACTGGGGTTTAGGCCCTGGTTTTTACCTATGTATCTTAGCAACGGCTATTACAATAATCGCAGGTTTAATTGATTCAATTAAAAAAGAAAACTGGCCAAAAGCACTTCGAAATAACAAAATTTTAAAATTCTAATTCTCCGCTAATTTCTTTAACCGTTCCGTTCCATCTATATCTTTTATAATATTATAGACGGTTTTTGGTACAAGGTTTTCCCATTGTTCCCCATTGATTATTCTACTACGTATCTCCTTACCGGAGTATATATCTCTCTTATAAAACGGTGTTTCTTTAACAACGTATCCTTTTTCTTCAAATAAATTCTTAGTAATAGGACTATTTGAGATTACTAAATCAAAATCTGAAACAATTGATACAACATGGTCCACCCATTTAGGAGGATTATGGATATCTGGAATTAAAACAATCCTATAGTTTTTAACATTTATTTTTTCAAGGGATTTTCCTATCATTTTTTTCCTCTCGTCCAGTGTAAAAGGATTCTCCAATGCGTTTCCATATTGGGATGATCCTATCCCAATGATTATTTCATCGTATTGCTTTGAAGCGTTTTGTATAACCCGCATATGTCCCTTATGAAATGGTTGAAAACGTCCTATGAATAAAGCATTCATAATCATTCCAGAAAGATGAATGTTAGATACAAATATAAACTATACTTTTAGGTCATTTCGGATAAAATTTTATTATAATAACATTTTCCCTAGTTTTTTTACGTATAATAACTCGTTGTTCCCCCTATAAGGGTTTTTTTTATCTATTTTGTTACTATAAAAACACAAACTATATATATAAAATCACACAAAATAGTTATTGTTAGGGGGTCTAGCTCGAAAGGTGATATAAATGAAACATCTAATACAAAGATGGCCGTCATTTAATATGAGCAAGACCCCATTACTAAGTGTTGCTTATATTATTTAAATATTTTCTAAAAACAAGCCATTTTTTAAAGATATTTTCATAAAAATCCTTGATTATATATATTATAATCCATTTTTAAAAAACTTTTACAAAACAATATTTTTTATAGATTATGTTTCACCTTTTTTCTTAGTAAAATCATGACGAGCTGTTATTTTTTCTTCAGATTCCAACTCAATTTTCGCTGATACATCTAAAGGCTTCATCGCTCTAAGTTTCTTCAATAACTCTTTTTTACCTGGACCTTCAAGAGCATTTTCTATAACCTCTGTTAACGTATCAACAGGAATAATCTCAATTTTATCCTTATATTTATCTTCAACTAAAACATCATTAAGATTTGCCCTTGGAACTATTACTTTTTTAACACCTGCTTCAGCAGCAGCCTCAACCTTTGCTGTAGCACCACCTATAGGCAAAACAGTACCACGAATACTAAGTGAACCAGTCATAGCAACATCCTGAGAAACAGGCACACCCTCCATAGCAGATATTACAGCAGTTATAACAGAAAGACTAGCTGAATCACCCTCCAACCCCTCATAAGTCCCGATAAACTGAATATGTATATCATGTTTCGAAATATCCTTACCCATATATTTCTTAATAATAGCTGAAATATTCAAAACAGATTCCTTAGCAATCTCACCAAGTTTACCAGTAGCTATAACTTTACCCTCAGCCTGTGAACCCGCAGGAGTAACCTCAGCAACAATAGGCAAAACAAGACCACTAAACTCACTCATAGATGGATCCGCAGAATGAACAGCTAGACCATTAACAACACCTATCTCAGCACCCCTGGTTTTAAAAGAACGATACTCTTTACGATGCTCAATAACCCTATCTACAACCTGTTGTTCAAGCGATTTCGCAATTTTCTTAGCCGCTAAAACATGCTCCTTTGTAACAATTTTATCCCCCTTTTCAACTGCTATATCACCTGCTGAACGAATAAGACCACCTAACTCACGGAGACGCAGAGAAAGTTTACCTTTTCTACCCGCTCGTCTTTTATCCTCATGTATAGTTTCAGCAACAGCATCCTTATCAAAATGAGGAATCTTACCATCCTTCTGTACTTCCTGAGCAACAAAACGAATAAGTTTCGTCCTATTTTCATCAGTATCATCCATGCTACTATTCAAATAGATCTCATAACCATAACCACGTATCCTAGAACGCAAAGCTGGATGCATTCCTTTTAACGCATCAAGGTTACCCGCAGAAACCAGGATGAAATCACATGGAACTGCCTCTGTTTTAACCATAGCACCAAAACTACGCTCAGATTGACCAGTGATCTGAAATTTTTTCTCCTGAATAGCAGTGAGAAGATGCTGCTGTGATGGTAAATTCAATGTGTTAATTTCATCAATATATAGTACACCTTTATGGGCTCTATGAATAGAACCTGCTTCAACGAGCTGATGCGGCGGTGTCTCTAAACCAGCGGATTGAAACGGGTCATGTCTAACATCACCAAGTAGAGCCCCTGAATGAGCCGCTGTAGCATCGATAAAAGGTGGCATATCCTTTTTTTCATGAGATACTAAAATTTTTGGAACCTGATTTAAACTATTACGTTGCGTCAACCCTCCTCTTGAAAAAATTATAAAAATCATAAAAGCAAAAATCCCACCAATGAGCAAATATTCAATGTTAATCTTATCACTAGTTCCTGATAACACCCCATAAAAAGCTGCAAAAGCAGAAAGAAACAGAATCATAAGAGCTATTGAAACTATCATACTGCTCTGCTGTTCTTTTTTCTTTTTTGCTTCTCTTCTCTGTGCCTTCACTATCTCATTTGCTTTCCCACCAGGTACAACTCTTATATGCGGAGTATTTGAATCATCATTATTTGGATAAGCAATAATATCCTCTAACTCTTCTTTTGGAAGGAACACTGTCATAGCCCGGGCAACCATAGACTTCCCAGTACCCGGGTCACCAATAAGCATAACATGACGTTTTTGCTCTGCTGCTTTCCTAACAATTTCAACAGATTTATCCTGACCAATAACTTGATCTAACAAAATCTCAGGAACCTCGATATCTTTGGTGGTTTTGAATTTTTGAGATTTAATCCATTGGTCAACAGGTGGTAACTCCTTTCTTTTCTTTTTTTTACCACTAGACTCTTTTTTTTCAATTTTCTGTAGCAATCTATCTACCTTGTAAACAATATCTTTATAACTCACGACTAACCAACTCTAATTAAGAGTTTTCTCACCGCTGTTGTATATCCGAAACATATATCAACTTTTCTTTTAAATAATTATCAATTTACCTATACAAAATCTATTTTTATCGTCAAAAAACTAGAAACATTTATAAACTTCGAGATATTTTTTGCTTTTCAAGAATTTGTATAAAAATTTGGGTGGAGAAAAAAATAATGGCAAAGGATATGTATACCAAGATAGGAAGCTGGGCGTTTTTGATCGGCATACTAATAGCACTAATTGTCGGTCTCTATACTGCATATACAATAGAAGCAGAAGGAGAAACTATGTTTCTCGCTACTGATGCCGGCGGATGGGTTGTCTGGCTACTAGCAGTACTCGGTGCAATTGTAGGAATCCTAGCATTCATCGGTAAGGGGACAATTACTGCGAAGGAAGGACCTGGCTTTTTAATGGCAGGAATAGCACTTCTGGTAATGGCACCGGCATTCTGGACAATGACCACATGGATAACTGGTCCATGGATAGGGGGTTTGTTAGCCGGCATATCAATGTGCCTAGCAATATTTGTCGCACCAGCTGTTGGCCTATTAGCAATAAAAGCAATATGGAAGATGGGAAAAGACTAAACTTTTCTTATCTCTCTTTTTCTTTTCTTTATTTTAAAAAATACCAAGCTAAAAAGAATAATATACCTATTATCATGAAGACTATCCAAAGAATGTAACCGATTTTTATTCTAACTAACCATTTTGCTTTTTTCTCAGGAGTATCAAAAAATCTTCCCAAAATAGGGTCATCTTCAATCCTTGTCATACTTATGCTTTTTTTGATTCCATAAGGGCTTTAATACGTTTTCTACGAAGGAAATCCTCACGTTCTCTCTCCTCAAGTTGCATTTCAATATACTTCCTTGTAGCATGTAGACTAGGTATTAAATTATTCTCAAGAACATTAACTCTTCTCTTGGTTTTTTCTATCTCAATAGCAAGAGATTTTATTCCCCCTTCAAGATCAGCGAGATTAAGTAACTTAGACATTAAATCATTGAATTTTATCTGTGCATCATCAAATTTTGAACATGTTTCAAAAAAACCATAAAACATGTTATCCTCTTTTTTTAAGTTCTCCGTATCTACTTTTGGGATTTTTACTCCCATGATATTATCTTTTTCAAAACCTATTTCACCCATGTCATCTGCTAATTGTGAGATTTCTTCAACTTTTTTTTCACCCATTATCATCTGAGCCTGTATCAAAGATAGATATGCATCTTTGAATTCATCATCTATCTCTTTTGATAATTGATTTCTCTTTTCAATTATGCTAAAAAATCTTTCAACTATTGCATCACGTTTTTCCTCTAGTAGTTTATGTCCTTTTTCTGCTAAGGTTAGTTTTTTCCGTATTTCCAGTAGTTCCATCCGTGTAGGGTTTACACCCTCAATTTTTTGCTCCGTCATTCTCAGCTACTCTTTTTTCCTTCTTTTTCTTTTTTAGAGTATTTTTTGATATATTTTTCATCTATTTTTTTAAGCTCAGAAAGAGGTAACGCAGATAACAATTCCCATCCAATTGTTAATGTCTGTATTATACTTCTATCATCATGACTACCTTGACGTACAAACTTGTTTTCAAATTCATCAGCGAATTTCAAATATTTTCTATCACGATCTGACAGTGCATCTTCTCCTACTATTGCTACTAGATCACGTAGATCACATCCCTCAGCGTATGCAGCATATAACTGGTTGGAAACACCTGCATGGTCCTCTCGGGTACGTCCTTCTCCTATTCCACGATCCATTAGACGTGATAAACAGGGTAACACTGCGATAGGTGGGTAAATATCTTTTTTATGAAGTCCCCTCTCCAACACAATCTGCCCCTCAGTGATATAACCAGTGAGATCAGGGATTGGATGTGTTATATCATCATCAGGCATGGTAAGCATAGGAATCTGTGTTATCGATCCTTTTTTACCTTTGATTCTACCAGCTCTCTCATAAATCATGGCGAGATCGGTATACATATAACCAGGGTAACCACGTCGACCTGGCACCTCTTCTCTAGCTGCTGCTATTTCACGTAGTGCCTCTGCATAATTCGTAAGATCCGTTAAAATAACGAGTACTTGCATGTCCAAATCAAAAGCTAGATACTCAGCACAAGTAAGAGCTAGACGTGGTAGAATAATACGTTCAATAGTAGGATCATCTGCTAAGTTTAGGAACATAACTGTACGCTCAAGAGCACCAGTGTTTTCAAAATCCTTAATAAACAAGTTAGCCTCCTCAAATGTTATACCCATCGCGCAGAACACCACTGCGAATTTTCCCTCTTTACCAAGAACTTTCGCTTGCCTAGCAATCTGAGCAGCAATCTCATTATGAGGCAGACCAGACCCTGAAAAAATAGGGAGCTTCTGACCACGGACAAGCGTGTTAAGACCATCTATAGTGGAAACACCTGTCTGAATGAACTCACGTGGATACTCACGCGAGTATGGATTTATAGGACTACCATTAATATCCCTTCTATCCTCAGGGATAATAGGCGGTGCATTATCAATAGGGTTACCCATCCCATTAAAAACCCGACCAAGCATATCTTTTGATACACCCAATTTCATTGTTTCCCCTATGAAACGAGCAGAGGTTTTATCAGTGTCAAGACCACGGGTACCCTCAAAAACCTGGACAACAGCTTTATTCATAAATGCCTCTAAAACCTGCCCAGTTCTCTCTTCACCAAAAGATGTCCTAATTTTAACAACTTCATTATATGCTACATCCTTTATCCCATTGACAATCATAAGAGGACCAGTAACCTCAGAAACTGTGGTATATTCTATGTCCTTATTGCTCATGTTTTATCTAACCCCCTTGACAAGAGTTTCTATTTCTTTCCCCATTTCAGCCTCAATTTCTTTGAAACGTTTTTCAAACTGTTTATTTGAAACTGTTTTCATCCTAGCTAGGTTCTCACGAGAATGCATAGAAACGATATCATCAATATGAACACCTTTATCAGATGCCTCAAGTATTTTATCCGAATACAATAGCATCAACCGGAGCATCTCATATTGTTTTTTACTTGGACAATAGGTATCTACCTCATGGAATGCACTCTGTTGAAGGAAATCCTCACGTATCATCCTCGCACTCTCTAAGAACGCCCGCTCCCGAGGTGGTAATGCATCAGGTCCAACAAGTTTCACGATTTCCTGTAGCTCTGATTCTTTTTGAAGAATAGCCATAGCGCGGTTACGTAGTTTAAGCCAGTCACTACCAATTTCTTTATGCCACCATTCACGGACTTCATCAAGATGAAGTGAATAGGATTTCAACCAGTTAACAGATGGAAAATGTCTCCTATCAGCTAAATCCGCATCTAACGCCCAGAAAACTTTGACAATACGAAGTGTGTTCTGAGCCACGGGTTCTGAGAAATCACCACCCGGTGGAGATACTGCGCCCATAACAGAGACAGATCCCTCTTTGTTTTTTGTTCCAAGTAGTTTTACTCTACCCGCTCGCTCATAAAATTCAGCTAAACGCGAAGCAAGATACGCCGGGTATCCCTCTTCACCAGGCATCTCCTCTAACCTCCCAGAAATCTCTCGCATAGCCTCAGCCCAACGAGAAGTACTATCCGCCATTAGAGCTACATCAAAACCCATATCACGATAGTACTCCGCGATAGTTATACCAGTATATACACTAGCATCACGAGCAGCAACAGGCATATTCGAAGTATTAGCAATAAGCACTGTACGATTCATCAAAGGCTCACCAGATTTAGGATCCTCAAGCTTAGGGAACTCACGTAGTACATCTGTCATCTCATTTCCACGTTCACCACATCCTACATAGACGACTACTTGAGCATCACTCCATTTAGCAAACTGATGAAGTGCAACAGTTTTACCAGTTCCAAAACCACCAGGTATCGCAGCAGTTCCACCCTTAGAAACAGGGAAAAACGTGTCAACAACCCGTTGACCCGTTATAAGAGGCAGAGTAGGATCATATTTTTTTGCAACAGGCCGGGGTTTACGAACTGGCCATCTATGCATCATCTGAAGTTTTACATCACCCTTATCTGTTGATGCTACAGCAATATCATCCTCAACAGTAAAATCTCCTTCTTTCTCAATTGATAAAAGTTTACCAGTTATATCTGGTGGAACCATAATTTTATGTTTAACAATAGAGGTTTCCTGTACCTCCCCTATAACATCACAGCCTTCTAGTTTATCACCAGGTTTCACATTTGGTTTGAAATGCCATTTCTTTTTACGATCCAGCGCATAGGCTTCTACACCACGTGTTATGAAATCACCTGTTTCTTTGAAAATATCAGGTAACGGTCTTTGTATACCATCATAAATATTTGTGAGCAACCCAGGCCCAAGTTCCACAGATAGGGGCATACCAGTCGATATAACTTTTTCACCAGGTTTCAAACCCGTGGTATCTTCATAGACCTGTATTATTGCGTTATCCTCATTTAAACGGATTATTTCACCTATCAAATTTTCTTCTCCAACCCTTACAACATCATACATTTTTGCACCACGCATACCATCTGCTTCTACGACTGGGCCAGAGATTCGAATGATTTTTCCTTCTTGTTTTCCTTCAGACATAATTTTTCTGCCTCCAAACATTTTTCTATTTAACTTCAACTCCAACTGCTTTTTTTACAAGATGTGAAACAAAATCTACATGATCCTCAATTCTTCCCCTTTTATCGGGTATCTCCAAAACAATAGGGATATTATTTCTAAGCCTGTAATCCTTAAGTGTTTTACCAATATCTTCTGAGATTTTTTCAGTTATAAAAACAATACCTATATCCTCTCTATCTGTCAGGTTATTCCAAATTTTAACAGCATCCTCTCCGGGTGTGTATAATTCTTGTACCCCTGCTAGTCGTAGTCCAACTGCTGTGTCTCTGTCACATATACCAATTATTTTCACTAGGATGCCTCCCATACAAGGTATTTTTTAATAATATCTGGCGAAAGTTTTTCACTTACGCCTTTTGCTATGATTTTAAGATTTCTTATTTCAAACTCTTTTGATACAAGGAACCTAATCGTAGGGCCAATGTTGATATAGTTCTTCATTGAAAGATCCCCTACTAGTTTCAAAAACTGACCATCAAGTGCTTTTTCAAGAATTTGTACCGAGTCTTCTTTGTTGTATTGTTCAATTGCGTTTTTTAACACATCATAATACGAGGTACCCTCAATGCTAGCAATCACCTGTGATACTGAATCAACCTCTGTCATCTCATTAAATTTCCATGGCGCAATTTCTCGTCCTTCACCAACGAAAAGTTTCTTACATGATTCCTCATTGTAACCAAGTTTTTTTGCTCGTAGAACATTTTTTATGTTCCGTATGTCCATCATTGTACTGATAAATTTCTGTGTTGGTTTTTCACAGTTATAGGGTAATTTTACCTGTTTAAACTTGTTGATTACATGTTTATCTATGGCTGTGTCAAACATGAGAATATCCACTTTTTCATCTGATACAGCATCTATTACTTCTTGTTCAAAACCATAGTCTTTCAGTATCTTTGGTAACTCTCCCTTCTCAGCATCCTTGATTTTCTGTAATAACTCTTTTGTCTCCATGGGAATAGACTCATCAATTTCTATCTCCTCGGTTTTACCTAGCAACATTTTTTTAAGCTCGTTTTTAACCAAGTAAATATTCATTTTTTCCCGGTACATATCATAGAAACCCTTCATTTCTTTTGAACTACCTTTTTTCATCATCTCAACTATATGGAGAAAATTATCATCCAGGGATTTCTGAACTGAATATGTATCTTCACCAACTACATTGTAATCTTTAGCTGAGTTAACTGTCTCCTTAAAAGTATGAAGATCTCTACTCTCCACTATGTTACTAAGTTCCTTATCCGTTACATACGGGTTTCCCATCGCTTCAAACAAAGCATTAGGATAAGCGAATTTAACATGAGTTAAGAAAGGCCTGAAAATCAACCCCATAATAACTACAACAATGGATAGAATAAGAATCCAGAAAAACAAATTATATGGGTTTAATAACCATTCAAGCAATTCAACACCCTATTCTATTCAGAGAAAAGCACCGTCCCTACCTTTCTTCTTATTTCATCTTTCTTCCGCTTTATTACACCATCAAAAGTATTATCCAAGGTTATTTTTCCATCAATAGATCTTAGTATTACTCCTCCAGATTTCTCCACGGTTCTTATTACTTCCAGTCCCATGTTTTTAGCGATTTCTCTGTCAATACTTCTTGATACGATCACGTTACATCGTCCACCAAGTTTTTTGAGCCCCTCTTCTGTCAGCTTTGTAACTGTTTTCTTATATTCCGCCTTGCTAAGCGTTGACAGTTTATGATGCGCTTTTGTAAAACAATCCTCAATTATTTTTTCCCTTGCGTTCATTATATTCCTTTTCGTGTCTTGACTTGCTTTTGAAATCTGGATTTTTTTAATGTTTTCACTTTGTTTTTCCCCATTTTGTAAGATTTTTTCTGCTTCTTGTTCTGCTTCTTTTTTACTGTCATTTATTATCTGAGTGGCTTGTTTCTCTGCTTCTTTTAGTATCTGTTTTATCTCTTTTTCTGAATCTTTTTTGATTCGTTCAATGATTTTTTCTGCTGTCATATTACTTCCATCTATAATAGTCCTAATCCAGTCATGAGAAGTATGCCTACGAGTAAACCGAAGATAGCAATAGTCTCAGGCATTACAGTATAAATTATTCCTCTAGCTGCAACATTTGGGTTTCTAGCTGTGGCACTTATTGATGCACTTGCTACCATACCTTGATTAGCAGCTGAAATACCTGTAAGTCCTACTACTAGTCCTATTCCTATTGCAGATGTTCCAATCATTGGGTTAGATAGATCTGCTGATGCGCTTCCACCTAGGAGCCCCGCACCCATCATTAGTAATATAGCTGTTAGAAGTCCATATACTGCCTGAGTCATTGGTAATACCTGGAAGACTAAGCATCTACCGAATAACTCTGGTTTTTCACCTGTTACTGCTACCGCAGAGGTTCCAGCTAACATTAGACCAAGCGCGGATCCTACTCCCGCTATGCCCATCGCAAGTGCGCAACCTATTACAATCATTGACTGCGTTTCTCCTTCTTTCCCGGCTAAAGGCTCTGCTGCTGCGGTTCCCGCTGTCATTATAAGAGCCATGATAGCCAGTAGGATTAGTGCTGCTCTTACTTTCATTTTTCTTTTTTCCATTCTTTTTTCCTCCATATACATTTTTTTTTAACCTATTCTACTCCTTTGTTTTAGTATATTTTCTTTTTATAGAGAAAGGCTTAAATTCATGTCCACCTCCCTCATAAAACCTGTTGAAAAATTCAACATATTGAAGCCTAAGAGAATGAACCCCTGCTCCGAGAGCTTGAAGCCCTAGATTTATTGCATGCATTAATACAAGTAGAATTACCATTACTATCACACCAATAATTTGGATTGGTATCATATCAGCGAATAACTTTGCAATAATGTTAAAAGCAAGTGCCATACCTGCTGTAGCAAGACCCAGTGCAAGAAGACGTGCATATGAAAGCCAGTCGCCAACAAAACCAGTAATATCAAAGAAACCAAGTGGACCAGCATGCCATATTCGTAAAACAAGACCAATAATCACAAGAATAAGTGCAAAATAAAATTCAACTGTTCCTAAACTCACCAGGTGAAGCAAAGAGTCTCCCAGGAGTAAACCTCCACCAAGTTCTAATAATAGCCATGAGGAATGATTTGCAAATAATTCCTTAAAATCCCTGTTTTTATAGGATTGATAAATAGCTAGTATAATACCTATGTTAAGATGTATCAAACCAAAAAGAAGTGCTATCGTCAGAATTGTGAGAGGATCGCGAAGAGGCTCAATAGGTAGATGTACACCCCCGATAGTTAGACTATAAAGAGGCTGATCTGGGTTGTTATAAAAGAACCGTGGTATAAGATCCCCAAAAAAACCATTAGTTAAAAAACCTACAATCGTGGTTGTTAGACCAAGCCATATACCTAAAAAAGCCCAGCCTCTGATAAATCCACTAAATTTTGAAAACTTAATATACCCAAATAAAGAAAGTGAAAGAATTATAAGACCATAACCAGCATCTCCAAGCATAACACCAAAAAACAGGACAAAAAATATACCCATGATAATCGTAGGGTTAATCTCATTATACTTTGGAGTAGAAAAAAGCTCAAGAAGTGTACGGAAAGATGATGCCCATTTAGGTGTCTCAATATAAGTAGGTGGGTTATCAGGGTTAGCACTGGGTGTCTCTAAATTACAAACAACATGGTTTTTAGCTACATCATCAACCGAAGCCTTTAACTTATTCTCATTTTTTTCTAAAGCCCATCCTTTAATGACATAGGTAGTGTTAGTTTTTGCAAAGTTTTTAGTGACCTCTTTTCTCATCTGTTCAAGTTGTATCTCCTCACGTAATGCAAGTAAATCCGGTAGATGATCCTTAGCATATTTCCGAAGTTGTGCAACAATTTTTCCTCGTTCTTTACCTATTTCTTTTTTATCTTGCTTTAACTGTTCAAGAATCTCATTTGGGGTTCCAGACAAATTATCAAGGTTGAACTCAATGATTCCTCCCCGGGATATTTTATCGATTTTATCTTTCTCAGATATATGTGCAACAACTACTACTGCCCATTCAACGTTTTTACCTGTTCCAAATTGTTTAGAAAAAATAGTGACGTTTTCAATTTGATCAATTGCTTTTTTCAGGCCCTGAAGATCAATGGTTTTACCTGCTTTAACAATGAGATAATCTGTTTCACCAAGATATGAGAGATCCATTTCGAAATCTTTTAGATACTCAACCTGCTGGATAACATTCTTTATATCCTCTCTTTTTTCACTTAGCTCCTTTAGTTGTTGTTCACCCTTAATTATATGTTTTTCAATTTCATCTAATACCCCTTCAGCATATGAACAAAGCTCATCAAGAGTTTCCTCATCAACATGTTTAACCTCGGGCAACTGAGGACGCAATATAGCTTTGAAACCACCAGGCTTTTTTTGTATGCTATTTAAAATATCAATAATTCTGCTCAGTCTGAGCTCATAAGTTGTACAAACACTAGCATCAGGATGCATACTAGCATTTTTAGCGTATTCCGAGGTTTCAGGGTCTTCTTTTGCTATATCAATTATCTCCATCAAACCAGTTTCATGTAGTCTCTGTATAACGTCTTCTATATAGTTTTGATGTACAATTAATGTAACCTTTCTCATTGGAGCTGGAAATAAAATTGTTTACTCCCCCTTTTCAACCTCTTTTATTATCAACTCAACAGCTTTTGAAATTTTTTCATCAACGTTTTTTTGTATAGCTGTGATTTCTTTTTCACTCTGGCTCTTTATCTTAATGATATCTTTTTCTGCAGAGTCCTCAGCTTTCTTTAACATTTTTTTAACTTTATCCTCTACAGTTTTGATAATTTTTTGTTTTTCCTTCTTAGCGTCCCCATAAGATTTTTCAATGATTTTCTCAGCATCTTTTTTTGATTTTTCTATTGACTGAAGAGCCTTATTTTCAGCTTCCTTGATATCTTTAATTGTTTTAGATGCCATACTTGATACCCGTAATAACAAACTATTTATTTTTATTTAAGCATAATAAATAGTTCCCTTCGGAAAGTCTTCATTGACTTTCTTATAACTCGGGTTATCTGTAATCTATTAAAATAATTTACGTGTATTTTATTTAATTAATTCTTTTTGTTTTGTGTGTGGGGTTTAATTATTGTTATTATTTTAAATAACAAAAAACTAGTTGGTTGCAAAAGTTTCCTTCTCCTATAAAGTTTATATACTATAAATATTATATGTTATGAGTAATACTATTAATAGCATTCGGCTAGTGAAAGCCTAAGAGGGATTAAATTTGAAGAAAATTCTGGTGATAATGATTACAATAATATTTATCTGTTTAACTTTTGGTCCACTTATAGAGGCACACTCAGTTAAAATTAGTAGGGAAAAAATAGGAGAGCTTTTTGGCATAAAAGAGAATTTTTTTCAAAAAGATGTCAATAATCTGATTTTTGAAAGTGAGTATGAGCCTGGTGAAATCATTGTTAAATTCAAAGAAAAAGTGGATATATCTATAAAAACTGTTGGTGGTCATCATAGAGTTGGTTTAGAATCTATAGATAAGTTAAATGAGATATATCGTGTGACCTCTGTCAAAAGAATATCAAAAGAAAAATCAGATTCTATTTTCTCAAATGTTTATAAATTCAAGGTCTGTAAAGATATGGATCTTTCGTTGATTTTAGCAGAATATAACAGTGATCCTAATGTGGAATATGCTGAGCCGAACTACATTTATCATACATGTGTTGTTCCTAATGATTCTCTATATCCAATTCAGTGGTCTTTAGATAATGTTGGTCAGGAGTATCCAACAGATGGAAGATACTCGTATCCAGGCTTGTTTGATAGTGATATTGATGCTCCTGAAGCATGGGATATAGAAACTGGTAATAGCAGTATCGTTGTAGCAATTCTTGATACTGGTGTTGATTATGAACATCCAGACTTAGTTGATAACATTTGGATTAATGAAGGGGAAATCCCAAATAATGGTATCGATGATGATGGAAATGGTTATGTTGATGACGTGAGAGGTTGGGATTGTCCTAATAGTTCTCGTTTTGGTGATGGTAGCGATCCAATGGATGCTTTTGGTCATGGTACACATTGTGCGGGTACTGTTTCTGCAGTGACAAATAATAGTATCGGCGTTGCTGGTGTTTGTTGGAATTGTAAGATTATGGCTGTTAGAATAGGTTCATATGGAATAAGATTAGAAGATGCTGTAAATGGAACAGTTTATGCTGCTGACAATGGTGCAGATGTTATCAGCATGAGCTGGGGAGGTCTTGAGGAGTCACAACTATTAAAGGATGCTTTAGATTATGCTTATAGTAAAGATATTGTTCTTGTTGCTAGTGCTGGGAATTCAAATGTAGATTTAGCATTTATCCCTTTTTATCCAGCTGGTTATGATAATGTTATAGCTGTTGCTGCAACGGATTCGTCTGATAAAAAAGCAAGTTTTTCATGCTATGGTTCACCGGTTGATGTTGCAGCACCTGGTGTTGATATTCTCTCCCTTAGAGCAGAGGATACTGATATGTATGGTGATGGAAGTCATATTGTTGATGAGGAGTATTATGTTTCCTCTGGTACAAGTATGGCTTGTCCGCATGTCGCTGGTTTAGCAGGTTTGATTTTATCAAAAAACCCGGATCTTACTCCTTTGGAGGTAAAAACAGTTTTGCGTTCTAGCACCGATGGAGTAAATTCATCTTTATATGCGGGTGTTGGAAGAATAAATGCTTATAAAGCCTTACAGAAAGCTTATCCGGTTATTGTAAACCTAGATTTTTCCATGGATGTTAGGGAGGCAAAGGGCTCTATAGATATAAGAGGTACAGCAGTTGGTGAAGGGTTTCAACAGTATATTGTAGAATATGGCAAGGGTGCTTATCCAGATACTTGGGTGGAGATATGTAACTCAACTGAAAGCATAGAAAATGATCTTATTACCACATGGGATACAACTGTTTGTGAAGAGATCTTTTATACTATTAGATTAAAAGTAATATATGATAATGGAACATATGAAGACCGGGTTTCTTTTTTAGTAAATAATTTTGTTAACACACTCTATGTAGATGATGATGGAGATGAAGATTTTAGCAGTATTCAAGCAGCGGTAGATAGTGCTGGTAATGATGATATAGTCTATGTGTTTAATGGAACATATCATGAAGAAATTCTTGTTATCAAACCAATAAGCTTGATAGGTGAAAACAAAGAAACAACAATAATCGAGGCCTCTGTTCTTGCATTAAATATACTAGGTGATGGTTTTAAAGTAAGTGGTTTTACGTTTTTATCATGGGGGATTGCTATTATGGTTCAATCACATAATGTTACAATAACCGACAATATTATACAATCTCCATGGCCACATTGGAGTGATGGGATATTTGTTCTTGGGCCTTCTGGTATCACAATATCATATAATACAATTAAAGAAACCCTTACTGGAATATTATTCGTTTCGGAAGGTAACAGCATCATCCATCATAATAACTTCATAGACAACTTAGATCATATTGAGTCCTTACTTCTTGTTGTGGGGTCATTAAAGGATCTAAGGAACTCTAAAAATAAATATTACGAAAACTACTGGGATGACTGGATTGGATTGAAATATAGGATTTTTAAGAGAGCTCCGAAACGTATCGAAAAACAAGTGCTATGGTTGTGGGTTACGCAGATAGGAATTTTTTCAAAAAGAGATATAGGTTTGCCAATAGCGTTTCTCAGTGCGTATGATTTTGATTGGCATCCTACTTCAGAACCTTATGATTATGGAGGGGGAATATAAAATATGGATTCTAATTGGAATTTATTAAAAAAATGTACAGCGTTATTGGTAATGTCAGCGTTATTAATACCAAATGTTGTATCTATTGTTGAAGGTGATTTGTTAAAGATAAATGGTAACGAGACTATTGTAACTAATTTTGGTGATATTATTACAGTCGATGATGACGGTGACGAGAATTATACAAAGATACAGGATGCCATTAATGCATCAAATCCTGGGGATACTATACTGGTATTTAGCGGTGTTTATAGAGAAAACATAGTTATCAATAAACAACTAAGATTAATCGGTGTAGAAGAAAATGATGAAGGAATCCCAGTTATAGATTCAAATGGAACTGGGTCTACAGTAGTGATTAAAGTGGATAATTGTTTATTTGAAGGCTTTAAAGTGATAAACAGTAGCACCACGAGTTTACCCCAGGGTGCTGGTATAAAAATATTATCAAATAATAACACGCTTAATAATAATACAATTTTAGATCATGTATATGGAGTTTTCTTAGAGGAAGCAGGTAAAAATAGAATAAATAATAATACTATATCATTTTCTTATAATGGAATTTTCCTTCTAGATAACTGCCATGAAAATCGTATTGACAGCAATATTTTTTATAACTGTAGTAATGGTGTTAGGGTATGGTATCATTGTAACAAAAATACAATAGCCAGTAACACCTATGTAAATAATAGTGTAGGAGTTTTTTTCTCAGAATCCTCAAATAATGTTATTATAGATAATGTTTTTCTTGAATCAGATTATAGTGCTATACGGTTATACTGGTCTAGTAATAATGTAATCTCTGAAAACTATATCTCAGAAGAAAATTATGATTACTCTAAAGGTTATTACAGCTCTACAAAGGCTATTTTTCTTAATGAGGATTGTAATAATAACTGCATTACAAAAAACACCATATTTTTAATTGGTGGCTGGGGAATTGAAGTAATATTGTCAAAAAATAATGTAATTTCTAGTAACAATATCTCAAAAATTGAGAATTCAAATTTTAGTTGGTGTGGAATTCGATTGGCATTGTCTAATAAAAATGTTATCAAATACAATAATTTCCAGTGTGTCGATAACAGTGAAGGGAAATTTGGGGAAGAGAATGTTAGAGCTGATTTTCTGCATTCCCTCTTTAACACTTGGTTTAGAAACTACTGGGATGACTGGAATAAGTTAAGGGCACGACCAATTAAAGGTGAGATTAGATTAAGAAAATATGGCACTATGCTAGCGATTCCTTGGCGTAATTATGATCGCCTACCATCAAGACAACCTTATGATATCTAAATCCCTATAACCTTCTTTCTTTTTGTTTGTGATATTGTTTATTAGTTTTTATATAACAAAAAGGTATATAGCCGTATCACAATACTTATATATATTGTATATAATAAATAGACTGGTTTTTATGAGAACAAAGAAAATAGTAACGATATCCCTCTTATTGTTATTCATTGGAGCAACTATTACTCCTAATTCATTAGGTCTTTTTATTGAAAATAGAACGATTCATCTAAACACAGAAGATCAAACAACTAGTGATACTCTTTTTGATCTACGTATCAATCTATTAATGAAACTCGGCCATTGGCCTTCACTTTCAGCATGTATTATTAAAAATGATAGTGTTGTATGGACAAAAGGCTATGGAGAATACGATATTGGGAGTATTAGAAAAGCATCTAATGATACGATTTACTTGATTGGATCTTGTACAAAAACATTCATAGCAACAGCGGTTTTACAACTCTATGAACAAGGAATTATTGATTTAGATGATAACGTTAGTGAGTGGTTGCCTTTTGACCTTAAAAACCCTAACTATCCTGAGATTAATATTACTTTTAGAATGCTATTAGCACATCAATCAAGTAGGTTTTGTACGTACAATGGTCCAGCTGATATGAACCTCAACATAATTAAAGCAGCAATTTTAATAAAGAACGCACTTACATATTGTTTAAATCCTCCAATGGACATTCATGAATGGTTGATGGATTATATTGCTCCAGATGGGGATAAATATGACCCTGCTCTTTGGGGGAATTATACACCTGGAAAATACTATAATTACTCAAATGATGGATTTATAATTCTTGGATACCTTATAGAATCTATAACTGGTCAACCATTTGATGAATACTGTGAGCAACATATTTTTACTCCTCTAGATATGAACAACACTAATTTCCACCCTGCTGATTTAGATGACGATAGATTGGCAGCACCATACTTATGGTATGGAACATATGTACAATTACCTCACTATGATATGGGAGCTTTAAATCCTGCTGGTGGTATAAGATCTACAATTGATGATTTATCAAAATATCTTATTGCTCATATGAATAATGGTACATACAAAAACATACGTATTTTACAAAATGAAACAATTAATTTAATGCATAGTGTCCAATATCCCAACTCTAATTATGGTTTAGGTTGGATTATATCTAATACTACCTCAGGTGATGTATTTGAAGGGCATAGCGGTGGTAATTTTGGTTCAATAACTCAAATGTTTGCTTTGAGAAATAGTAGTATCGGCGCGATCGTATTTTATAATCAGAATACTCCTAGAGCTTTATTTAAAGCTAGTATGGGTCCATTTGAAGCATTAGCGCTTGGGGCTCTGCAAAATATGTTATTTAATAAGGGAATGAGCCTTTAAATAATCCTTTTTTCTTTAACATTTGATACTTGATCTATAAAGCTTAAATACTTTGCTGGATAATTTGTTTTTAGGCGATATAAATGAGTATGAAAACTGTTTGCCCCTGGGCCATCGGCCTTGTGGTAGACTTGGCTAATAAAAAGAAAAAGAAATAAAGAATAGATAATACCAGAATCAAAACACTATGAGTGATCTCTAACCCTTTCTCCTTTTTTTTGTTTGTGTGGGGTTTTATAAAAACAAAAAAACAAACTATTTATTAGGGTTTTCATGAAGAAACTACATCCCCCAAAACTTGTCAGTTTTTCTTTTAATATCAAAGATTTTATTCAAAACATCTTTTTCATCAGCGTTTAAAACATCCATTTCCCTTAGTTTCTTTGCATCACTAGCAGGTATATCAGTATATAGTATGTCCTCTCCTTTAATCTGTCTTCCAACTGTAACACCTTCTATAGATATTGCTACTTCTTGTCCCTGCATAGCCTCTTCAACTGGTTTATTCTCAGATTGTATACCTTTTATAGACCCGATAGCTTTACCATCTTCTTTCATCAACCGCATACCACTTTTTATACGACCACCAAGTATTCTCACACCAATAACTGCTGGATGGCTCGCTCTGAAAACATATTCTGGTAAAAACTTGATCATTCCAGGGTGAATATAATCTCCCCTTCTCTTACGTTCAAGTTCTGCTTTTTTCCTTTCCAACCATTCATCATACTTTTCTATTATTGTATAGATCACATCTTCATTGAAAATCGTAATATCCGCAGTAGAAAGCTCTTCTTTTGCCTCAGGTAGTATTTTCACATTGAAAGCAAAAATTAGTTTGTTAAGCGGTTCAAGGGTAGCATTTGTTTCTGTTATATCTCTTTTTGCGACGTTACCTATCTCTGCTTTCCTAATTTTTATTCCTTTTTCCCTTGATTCCTTGATTAGGGCTTCTAATGATCCTATTGTATCAGCTTTTATTATTATCCCTTGTTCATCTAGTTCAAAATCTATCTTAGTTTGACTTTTAATCTCATTAATCACATCTTCAAGATTATCTTTGACTACTCTTATCGGGGCACCGGGTATTACATCCTCAAGATCTGGAGATGCGATTTTGATACCGCATGCCGCATGCACTTCATCAACGCTATCAAAACGTTCACGTGGATCACGTATTTCATCAAGAGGTTTAGGTTTCAACAGCGCTCTTATCTTAGTTACAACTGGTTCATCTTTTGTTCCAATGACTATTTTATCTTCGCTTTTTATGGCACCGTTATAAATAATAGCATCAATAGTTGTACCAAGGCCAACTTCTTCTTTGACCTCTAGGACACTTCCTTTCCCAGGTCCCGTTTCTATGTGTAGTTTATCTTCGAGAAAACGCTGAGCAAGTCCTACAAGGATCATAAGTAGCTCAGGTATGCCTTCTCCTTTTTTTGCTGAAATTGGTATTATACCAACAGTTTTCCTGAAATCCTTTACGTTATAATAGAGATCAGAGTTTAAATTATTCTCAGATATCACTCCTATCATTTCGTAGAGTCTTTCCTCAAAAACGTTTTTCACATGTACACGTTGTTCTGCTATACGTTTTTTAGCAACATTTTTACTTGTTTGCCACCCGGAAATTGCATCTATCTTATTCGCAGCAACTATGAATGGTGTTTTATATTGTTTTAAAATCTTAAGAGACTCATAGGTCTGCGGTTTAAACCCTTCATTAATATCTACAATTAATATAGCAAGATCAGCAAGTGATCCACCACGAGCTCGTAAAGTTGTAAAAGCATGATGACCGGGTGTATCAATAAATAAGAGACCAGGTAGTGAAAATTTTTTTCCTTTTAGCAGTTCCCCGCAGAGACTGTATACTACCTCAATGGGCACTTCAGTTGCACCAATATGCTGTGTTATAGCACCTGATTCCCGTGATGCCACTGTGCTACCTCTAATGTAATCTAATAGTGTTGTTTTCCCATGGTCTACATGACCTAGTACACTGACGATGGGTTGTCTAACGTATTTTATTTTGTTAGTCATAGTTATCGCCTTGGCGTTGCTAAATTAGAGTATCCTTTTTAACTTTTGTTGAGTTTAGGATTATGTGAATAATCCAATAATAAAGAAAGTAGAAAACAAAGATGAACTAAAAAAAGTTATTGAGATACGTAAACGTGTTTTTATACAGGGTCAGAATGTACCTGTTGATATTGAACTGGATGGATTAGATTCTGAGGCTACACATTTTATCATGTATCTAAATGATAAGCCGATAGGTTGCGCGAGAATTCGTAAAAATAAATATGTGAAGCTAGAACGAATAGCAATTATCGAGGAGTATCAGGGTAAAGGATTTGGTGAAAAACTTACAGAATTTTTGATAAATTACTGTAAAAACATGGGTTTTGATGAGATAATTTTACATTCTCAGACTTACGCAACTGGTTTCTACAAGAAACTTGGTTTTAAAAGCCGAGGTGAACCATTTTATGAGGCAAATATTGAGCATGTAGAAATGTATCTAGATATTAGTTGATTCTCTGATTTTGTTTTTAGTGTATAATCCTTTTATGTATATTTTACCCCATGCAAAAGATACCAAAGATCCAGTGATATTTGCTATTACAAGAGCCCACCATATTCCTACAAGTCCAAGGTTGAATAGACAGCATAACGCTATTGCAAATATAGGTGTTAATGTAATTGTCCTTAGTAATGTGGCTATTAAAGAGTAAATACCTTTCCCCGTTCCTTGGAACATAGCCGATGATGCAATTCCTATAGCAGCACCAGGGTAAAACAAGCAAGAAATTTTTATAAACGTCTCTATGTCTGGACGTAACTCAGGTAATCCCTGTCCAGTTGTGAAAAGAAGTGTTATCAACGGTGCAACAATAAAAATCGCAGTAGCAACTATAATTTCAACTATTAATCCAACTTTTACAGAAAACAAAAAAGCAGTATTGAGTTTGTCATAATTTTTTGCACCATATGCCGCACCTGTAACAGTGATAACTGCAGTTGCAAGGCCTAGTAGCGGTAAAATTGCAGTCATAACAACTCTCCAGCCTATGGTATAAATTGTAATTCCTGCATCGCCAGCTAGAACAATTTTTAGGATAATAATATTGATTATCAGCATTGTAAAAGACATTGAAAGTTGTTGTATTGATGCTGGAAAACCAACTTTAAAAATATCAAATATTATATCTTTTTTAAATTTGAAATGTCTAAGTTTAAAATCAACATATGTATCTTTTTTGGAAAATAACCAGTAAATAATTATCAAGGTAGTAATCGTCATCGAGAGAATTGTTGCATAAGCTGCACCAGCTACACCTAGTTTTAAAGTGTATATAAACAATGGATCCAGTATAATGTTAAGTAATGTACCAAGAACTATAGCATACATAGCTCTTTTAGCATCACCTTCACCTCTTAAAATCGCTGTTCCAACATTTATAAAAAATATTACTATACTACCCGCAAAAATAATTTTACCATAGGTCACAGCATATGAGAGAGATTTACCAGCACCAATAATATTTAGTAAAGGTTCAGATAAAAAGAACAAGAGTATACTAAAAATTATTGCAATGATTATGGTTGTTATAATAGAATGTTCAGCAACGTTATCCGCGCCCTTCTTATCATCAGCACCTATCCTCCTAGAAATTGCTGAAGAAGCTCCAACACCGATACCAGTGGATAGTGCTATCGCCATCATAAAAAAAGGAAATATCAGACCAATTGCAGCAACACCAAGATCACCAATTCCAGGCACGGTTGAATCTGTAAAAAATTCTTTGCCAATTCCAGATACAAATAATGTGTCAACAAAATTATAAATTGTTTGAACTGACATTGCAATTATCATTGGTATTGCTAGTTTGATAACTGCTTTTTTAGGGTCACCTAATAATGTTTCTACTCCTTTAGTATGATTTGATTTATTAGAAGAAGATGCGTTTTTCACAAAGCGGGACAACCTTAAAACTTATTTCAACTTTTCGATTAATATTGTTATATCTTACATTTGCAGCCTTTGTCTCTTAAATTTTTAATTTGTTCTTCAATGGAATTAACAAATTCTTTTTGTTTATTAAAATTGACCATAATGCATGTAGCTCTCTATGTTCACCTAATAAATGATTATGGCATAATTTATTGGTAGGAATATCCCATATTCTCATACTCTGCTACCTGTTCATGTAGGTCTTAGTGTTCCTGCAAAGACTTGCCATGCAAGTGCTGATTTAGCTACCAGACTGAGTATAATATACACCCTCTCTCCATACAAGTAGTCTCTCCATTTACCGATTTTCTTGTACTGTAAAACCATGTTAACTGCGAATAAATTGAAGAAAATCGCTATTGAAACAAAAATACCTATTACAAAAGTAGGGATAACATCTATAGCTGCTATAAGTGGTATAAATATAACTAACCAAGGAACAAAACCTGCAATACATCCAATAGTGTATGACGTCCAATTTGTTTCTTTTGTTGTTTGATTATGTATCTCCATCATAAGTCCCATAAGATTCATAACTGCGGTAAGTGTAAACAAAGCAAGTAATGTTCCAAAATCATAAATTGCTGTTAACATCGCAATTATTACAATCATTAATGATGCGCTAAAAGAATATTCATACCATCTAGCAGGGTTTATATGTTTTTTAAGTTTTTCAACATACCATTCATATAAAACCGTTGATAATAGGAAATGTGCTGTTGCAGATATAAATAAAAATATTGCTACTAAGGGCCCGATTCTAACATCAAAAAAAGCTATAGCCTCTGAGCCTATCCCACTACCAGGTATATAAATTGGCTTATTGTAAGTCACAGTAACAAAACTATCATTACTTAAAACAACCATTAAAATACCTTGGATAAGATGAATAAAACCCATCGCTCCATTAAATTGTCTCAAACCTCTAAAAACAATCTTTTTATCTTTTTTCATTTTCTATAAAACTCCAAACTCATTAATCAATTACTGTAATATTGTTTTTCTAGATAACTTTTCCCTTATACAACATATTGTTTAAATATAACTTCCCTATTCCGAGATTAATATGGCACTATGGCAAGGTAAAAGTAGAAGAAGTGAAACCGGCCGAAGAATCCGCTATTCACGTAGTAAAAGAAAATTTGAAATAGGACGAGAACAACACCTTACTACTATTGGCCTTACAACACTTAAAAAAGTACGAACCAAAGGTAAAAACCAAAAAACTCGTGCTAAAACCACTAATATTGCTCATGTAGTTGACCCTAAAAACAATAAAACAACTAAAATAGACATATTATCTGTAATAGAAAACAAAGCTAATATCCACTATGTGCGAAGAAACATAATTAACAAGGGTGCCATTATTGAAACAAAACTAGGAAAAGCACAGGTTACATCTAGACCAGGACAATCAGGAACTATAAACGCTGTTCTTCTTTCAAAATAAAAAAAGATTTGTTGTGATATATCATGGTGTCCAGAGGAGAGGACAAATACGTTATATGGCCTATTTATTTTGACAAAACAGTATCAAGACTACAGGGTAGAAAAGTCTCTAAAAAATATGCTATTGAAAAACCCACCATAGAAAACGTTACAAAAGCTGCTAAATCCCTTGGTCTAAACCCCGTGGTGGAACAAAATATTCAATATCCCTCAAGAAATTGGAAAAAAGAAGGAAGAATACTGGTTGATAAGAAAGACTCTAAAAGCAAAATACTAGTAAAAATAGCCAACAAACTATGATTATTTTTTACTTGCTTTTTTTAATGTGAAATGAAACTTTGCACCTTTATCTTTACCAGGACTTTCCACCCAGATCCGTCCACCATGTTTCTCAACTATACGTTTACAAATAGGTAAACCCAACCCACATGATTCAAAATTAGACCGCGACTCATCTCCCTTATAAAACTCATCGAAGATATGATTCATTTGTTCCTCTGATATACCGATACCAACATCACTAACTGTAACAGTCACTGTATCTTCATCTTGCTCTGCATCAATGTTAATTTTGTCCCCCTCAGAGCTATATTTAACCGCGTTATCAATCAAGTTATCAAACAACTCAAGAATTCTCAGTTTATCCGCTTTTACTATGAGATCATTTTTAACAGCGTTATCAATTTTTACCTTTTTCTTCTCAAGAATCACTTTGTTATTAACAATAACTCTATTTATCTCATCAGATAAGTTAACATTTTCAATATCAAGCTTAGTACTCGGTGAATTCAACTGAGTAAGCTCCAAAGTGTCAACGACAAGGTTTTTCATATAATCAACATTCTTCAAAACAGCCTCAAGTAACTCCTGTGACTTAGGATCATTCTGCCTTTCTTTAACAATTGGTAAAAGAGTTGTAAGTGGAACCATCGGATTTTTAAGATCATGACCAAGCTGCCCAATAAACTCATCTTTCTGCTTCAGCAGCTTTTCCACTTCAACAGTCCGTTCTCTCACCTTTTTTTCAAGGTTTTTATTTAAATCTGTAAGTTGCCTCATCGCACTATTCCTCTGAACAGCTACAGCTGCTTGATTCACAAAAGTCTGAATTGTATCAAGACTCTCTATCACATGATCTTTATAGGCAACTATGGAAACATTACCAAATACCTTCCCATCTTTAACAAGCCCCATAGTACAAATCTCATCAGTGTTCATCAAATTTCTAATAGCCTGACAAACCTCTTTAGACTGATGAGAATGAAGTTTTTTAAACTCTTCTTTAGAGACTTTTACTAAATCACCATTTAAAATATTCTTCTTCCATTCCTCATCATTAAATTCTAAATTAAAACCAACAAGATCTTCTTCATTTTCAATTTCGCCTATATTCTCAATTTTTTTATCAAAACCATATGTCCTGTTTATCTCAAATTTATTTGTTTTTTCATTGAACAAGGAAATACAAATAAAAGCGTTACTTGCAAGTTCATGAATTTTTTCCCCTATATAACCATAGACATCCTCTTCAATTGGAAACTGGTTAAGCTCCATAGCAGTTTTAGATAAGAAATCAGATTTCTCCTCCGCTTTTTTAAAATCGGTTATATCACGTGAAATCCCCATAGTACCAATTATTTCACCTTTCTTATTATATCTTGGAATTTTAGTAACAGAAACCCAACGACTATTGCCCTTTTTATCACTCAGTTTTTCAATCTTATTTATGATAGGTTCACCTGTTAACATAATATCTGTGTCATCCTGATGAATATCTTTTGCTTCGTTTTCTGGTAAAAAATCAAAATCAGTTTTACCTAGCATCTTATCAGGAGTAATATTAGAATGCTCTGCTTTTGCCTTATTCACCTTGATAAACCTACTATTTTTATCTTTAAAATAGACCGAATCAGGGACATTATCAAGAAGTGACTCCAGTAACTCCTGCTCAGCCTCCATCTTATTCTCAATACGTTTCCGCTCACTAATATCTTTTACAATACCGATAGATCCAACAACCAATCCATCAACATTTTTCAAAACACTCAAAGAAATGTCAACATCTAAAGGATCAAGTTTCTTACGTAAAACCCGGGTTTCAAGATGATGCTGCATTCCCTTATCTCGGACCCTCTCAGATCTAATCTTTTTCCATTCCACCGATGAATAAAGAGAACTCACAGGTTTCAAATACAAATCATCCTCACCCATATTAAGCAATTTCTCAGCGTATTTATTCCAAGAAACAATCTCCTCATTCTCATTAGTAAGCATAATGCCCACTGCAGAGTTCTCAAAAACAGTCTTATACCTGCTTTCAAACTCAGTCAACGTCCTCTCCGTTTTTTTCAAACGAGTAATATCCGTAACAATACCAACAGAACCAACAATCTTACCCTCACTCCCCCTAAGAACAGATAACGAAACTTCCACATCAAAAGGATCACCCTCTTTCTTATTCATTTTTGTTTCAAGTTTGTATTTCATTCCTTTTTGTCGGACGTCTTCTTTCCGTATTTTCTTCCATTCCTTAGGGGGGTATAGTATGCTTACATGTTTTAGATATAGGTCTTTATCTGTCATGTTGAAGAGTTCTTCAGCGTATTTGTTCCAGGATACAATTTGTTCTTTTTCATCTGCGATAGTTATTGCTACAGCATAGTTTTCAAAAATAGTCTGATATCTCTCTTTTATCTCCTCAAAATCAATATCTGATTCTTCTCTCTCGATTTTTTCTCTAGAAAGATTTAGAGTTTCATCGTCAACTGAGTTATCAGGTTTTTCTTCTGATTCAAGTTTTGTAACTGTTTTATTATTCAATTCATTAAGCCGTTCTTCTTCCCTAAGCTCTTTTACAATATCAGGAATCATTCTCATGAGGCATCCTTCATCCCATACTACTATGTGAACGTTATCTGTAGTAATAAATTGTTTATATAAAACTGTTATGTTATAGTGAGTATTTTATTGTCGTTTTATAGAGCCATTTGTCCTTCCCCGATAAGAATAACAAAATGTTATTATATTGACATTAGACTTTTGTTTTTGTTAATCATTTTACAATACTTTAAAATATTATCCATGTGATATTATAATAATACTATGAGAACCCGAGTAATCCATATTATAAAAAAATTTTTAACCTTAACCATATTGCTCTCTATCATAACGAGTGGCCTTTCATCAGCATCAATTAAAAAAGATCAAGTAAAAACCCCGGCATCATCTAAATACCTTGGCTGTTTAGATATAAAACTTACAGAAGGAACAGGATTTTTTGATGTTGCCCAGGATGAAAATGGTGTATGGTGGTTTGTAACTCCTGAAGGAAACATTTTTTATTCAATGGGGCTAAATTGTGTCTTAGCTGACCAAAGACCCGAGTACACTAAATCTATTTTAGAAAAATATGGAAACTATGAAAATTGGGCTAATGCTCAATTAACAAGATATAAAAATTGGAATTATAATACTCTAGGAGCTTGGTGTGACCTAACCTTATTAAAAAATATCCCATATACCTATCAGATTAAAACATTTGGAGAAGAAGACCTGCTCGTTGCAAGAAAATTGCCAGATATATGGAACCCCGAATGGCGCGAAATGGTAAGAATCAAAGTTGAAAATGAAACAAGTAAATTCCGAAATGATCCATATTTAATCGGTTATTGGATTGATAATGAAGTTAATTGGGGCCCTGATATTTTTGATAAAAATACTCTTTTGGAAGAATTTATCACATTAAAGTATGAAGGTAGTGAAAATGGAAAACTCTACACTGTTGAATTCTTAAGAGAAAGATATCAAAATAATGTTAAAAAATTCAACCTTGTTTGGAATATGAATTTAAAATCTTTTGATGAGCTATATACTGTTACAGATTTAGGTAAACATGGGTGGCTGGCTCAACATTTTCCCTCAAATAGAAGATTAAAAGAAGATATCCATGCTTTTAACGAGTATGTCGCAGAAACTTATTTTAATTATACTACTACACTAATAAGAAAAAACGATCCAAATCATTTGATTCTAGGTGTCAGATTTCATTCTTGGGGAACACCAAAAGAAATTATCGAATCATGTGGTAAATATTGTGATGTTTTAAGTGTTAATTATTATAGATATGCAAGAACAAATAATTATGAATTAATGAAATACATACAATGTTTTCTTTATGGATGTGTACCACTAGACAATTGGATGAAACAATACTATGAAATCGGTCATAATAAGCCAATAATAGTTGGTGAATTTGGTTATGCAGCAGTGGACTCTGGACAAAAAAAACAAATGGGTGCAGCTAAATTATTATTATCACAACGTGATAGAGCTGACTATTTTCAATGGTATGCAAAAAAATGTTTCAAATCACCATATGTAATTGGATATCATTGGTTCAGTTTTGTTGATAAAATCAAAAAAGATGTAGACACTAATGTCGGTGTAGTCAACATTTATGATGAAGAGTACAATCTTTTAGTTAATCGTATGGCTGAAATTAATAGCCTTGCATATTCAATGCATAGTGAGTCGTAAGTGGCTATTTTTAGTATTTTAATCATAATGTTAATTTTAGTAATATAGTTAATTCACTATGTTTATTTATTAAGCTCAATACTTAAATTACTATTTTTATGTTAACATGTTACAATGTGTTATGTAAAATATTGCTATATTGTGTCTAGCATATTATCAAATATATTGATAGACAATGTTTAGCATACGGAACTCTTATAACCAAAAACAAAATTTAGAATAATGGATGGATGCAGAACCATTAAGGGCAGCAATTTATACTAGAGTATCAACAGAGGATCAGGCTAAAGAAGGATTTAGTTTAGGTGCTCAATTGGAAAAATTAAAATCTTATTGTAAAGCAAGGGATTGGGTGATTGCTGAAGAATATATTGATGATGGTTATTCTGGAAGAAATGTAAAACGTCCAGAATATAGTAGAATGATGGAGGAAATGGATCGATGGGATGCATTACTCGTAATTAAGATGGATAGAATCCACCGAAACTCCAAGAATTTTATGTTAATGATGGAAGAATTAAAGAAAAATGAAAAAGAATTTGTATCAATGACAGAGTCTCTTGACACTTCAACTGCTATGGGGAGATTTGTCATGGATATAATTCAACGAATTGCTCAACTTGAATCGGAGCAAATTGGTGAACGCGTTTATGCTGGAATGGAACAAAAAGCCAGAACAAATAGTGGAATTCTTGGATTTAATATCCCCTATGGATATGATTACAATGACGGGAAACTTACTATCAATCCTAATGAAGCTGAAAATGTTAAAAACATTTTTGAAATGTACCTTAATGGGATGGGTATGAAAAAAATTGCTGAAGAGTTAAATTCGAATAATATCCCAACAAAATTAAATAAAACTTGGGGGACTCAAACAGTGTCTTTAATATTAAAAAATCCTTTATATTGTGGGTATTTACATTGGGAAGATTATCTAAATCCTAGTGACCATGACTCAATAGTAGATAAGAGTATTTTTAACGATGTGCAAAACATCATCAAGAAAAAAAACATTAAAACAGCCCATAGCTCAAAAGTTTTTATAATTAAAGAGTAATTATAAATAAAGCATGAGAAAAAATGATTTTTCACAGAAAGTAAAAAAAATTTCTTTAGAAAGAGCTAATTGTAAATGTGAAAGATGCTGATCAAAACGCGATATAGAATTCCACCATAAAATACCACTTTCTATGGGTGGCAATTCATCTAATAAAAATTGTCTAGTTCTTTGTCATAACTGTCACAATATTGCACCTAAAGATCCATTTTTACTGGAAAAATTCTTTTTAAAGTTTGCTTCAATTAAAGAAATGATTCAATATTACAAGGCAGTTGACGAAGAGGAAGCAATAAAATCTTTTAGCCGAGAGATTGGAATAAAATATAAAGAAATTAAAAAAAGGATTGAAAAAGATCCTGTCTCCCACATTGACACAATCAAGCAAGGAATGAAAAAGCGAGTCGAAATAACTGGCCATTCTGGATTTAATTATTCCATATGGATACGATTATAAAGAACATAATCTAAGAACTAATTTAAAAGAAGCAAGCGTTGTAAAAGATATCTATAAATGGTATTTAGAAGGGGAAAGTTTTGATGAAATAGTTAAAATGCTTAATTCTAGCAAAATTCAAACGAAAAAGGGGGGGTTATGGGCAAAAAAGACTATTTCTGGAATATTAAAAAATCCAGTATATTGTGGCTACCACCGATTTGAAGGAAAAACAACAAAAGGTAAGCATTCAGATATCATTGACATAATGACTTTTAATAAAGTTCAAAAATTAATTGACAAAAAGGGTGGAAGGCCAAAGTTTTACGATTTTAGTTAAATTTTTAGCTTTAAGCTACAGCATTTTATCAATGTCGGTAGACCGAAGTTGATAATATAGATAATATGATTTAAAGGAGAAGCAGCGTTTTTTTCTACTGTTAATAAGTTATAAAAGCAATGTTAATCATCTGTTGATTAGTAATTGTAATTTGTTTTTACTAGAAGAAATCCGAGGAAATTTTGTTTTTTCTATTAAAATTTCGTAAAAAATTGCTGTGCTAGATTTTATCTATCAATACGATAGTATACATTGATATTTAATGTCATGGTAATATTGCGTGATATTTTTTAGCATGATTTGTTAAGTTAAGCAATATCAATAATAATTTAAGCTTATATGTTTACAAGATTAACAAAATAAATGTTATATTTGAAATTCATAAAATTTAATTATTCTCAATAGAGAATATAAATTATTTTTGTAAAACTAACTAATTTAAATGCTATATGTTAATTAATTAACCTTGTAACTAAATTACAGTAATATTATAACTACCGATAGTTAAATCGCACAAAAGTTTTAATAACAGGCATAAATTTACCAGCAAATATCAAATTCAATTAAAATTTGAGGCTATAATAAAATGTACATAGTAATCGTTGGGGCTGGAGGCATAGGAAAAAGGCTAACTGAGATTGCTCTTAAAGATGGTAACCATAACGTTATCGTCATAGACAAGAATCAGGAAGCCTGCGAAGCGATAGCTAGAAAATATGATGCAGTAGCTATAAACGCTGATGCCACCCAGGAAGAAACACTTGATGAATCTGAAGTTAAAAAAGCAGATGTACTTATTACTACTACAAATGATGATGCAACAAATCTGATGGTTGTTTCTCTTGCAAAAAATAAAGGCGTTAAACAGCTTGTATCTGTAGTGAATCAGGAAGAAAGTAAACCTATGTACATGGAGAAAGAAGTTAAAATGGTGAAAAGCCCTAATGTTGTAATGGCGGAGCATTTGTATAAATCAATTAAGCATCCTAATGTCGAGGAATATATGAATGTTGGTAGATACGCTGAGATCTTTCGTCTCCCTATTTCTCCTAATTCTAAGCTCTCGGGTAAAAGTATTAAAAAAATTGGTTTACCTAAGAAAAGTTTGATTGTTGCTATTGAGAGGGATCATAAGTTCATCATTCCTACTGAGGATATTACTTTGTTTTCAGGTGATAAGGTAACGGTATTGGCGCATAAGGATCAAGTGGATAGAGTTGCTACATTGTTTTCAGAGTAAAATATTTATAAAGGTTGTGTGATTCTATTTCGTTGTTTTACCTGATTTTGAGGAGTAATTATGGAATCAAAAGATGTAATTAAGACAGGAACAACTACTCTCGGAATGGTATGTAACGAAGGAGTTGTAATTGCTACTGAAACTCGTGCTACTATGGGTACTCTTATTGCTCATAAGGCTACGAAGAAACTTTATCAGATAGATGAACATCTTGCTCTTGCGACAGCGGGGCTGGTAGGTGATCTTCAGGTTCTTGCTCGTTATCTGAATGCTGAGGCGAATCTTTACCGTTTGAAACGTGATACGAAGATGCCTGTGAAGAGCGCTGCGACTTTGATGTCTAATATTCTTAATCAGAGGAAGTTTTATCCGTATTATGTTCAACTAATACTTGGTGGTTTTGATGAAACTGGTGGCCATGTTTATTCACTTGATGCTGCTGGTGGGGCTATTCCTGATAAGTATACTGCTGGTGGATCAGGTTCACCTTTTGTATTTGGAGTTCTAGAGGATTCATATCGTGATAATCTTAGCACTGAGGAAGGAGTTAATATTGCTATTAGAGCTATAACTGCGGCTAAAAACCGTGATTCTGCTTCTGGCGGTTTCATAAATGTCGCAATTATTACAAAAGATGGCTTTAGAGAGTTAACTCAAGACGACATTAAGAAACGTATGGAAAAAACTGCGAAATAAAAAGACAATATTGTTTGAAAATCAAATGTTTGATTTACTTCTGATGTTACGTTATTATAATTAAAAAAATTGTGAAAGGTAAAGTCTTATGACTGTAGATGATGTTTTACGGGAGATCAAGGGTAAAGTAAGAGGTGTGATTCCACCTAGTATTGATGTTTCTGATGTAGAGTTCGAAGGGGCTCTTGTTGTTATTTATACGAAGCATCCTGATAAGTTTGCGAAGAATGAAAATCTTGTTCGTCAGCTGGCTAAGATGCTTCAGAAGCGTATTGCTGTTCGTCCTGATCCCTCAGTTATTACTGATACTGAGCGGGCTGAGGAGAAAATTAAAAATATTATTCCTAAGGATGCTGAGATTACTAATATCTATTTTTTACCGGAGGTTGGTGAGGTTACTATTGAGACTATGAAGCCGGGTGTGGCTATTGGTAAACAGGGTATTCTTTTGAATGAGATTCGTAAGACTATTAATTGGAGTCCTAAGATTATTCGTACTCCTCCTATTCAATCTAAGACGGTTAAGGAAATTCGTGGTTATCTTCGTTCTATGAGTGAGGAGCGTAAGGAGATTCTTCGTAAGGTTGGTCGGAAGTTGCATCGTGGCGTTTCTGATGGTGAACATTATATTCGTGTAACTGCGTTGGGTGGTTTCCGTCAGGTTGGTCGTTCTTGTAGTTTGTTGAATACTCAGGATAGTAAGATACTTATTGATTGTGGTGTGGATGTTTCCTCTGCGGCTAGTACTCCTTATTTGCATCTTCCTGAGGTTTTACCGTTGGAGACTATTGATGCTGTTGTGGTGACTCATGCTCATTTGGATCATTCTGGTCTGGTTCCTTTGTTGTATAAGTATGGTTTTGATGGTCCGGTTTATTGTACTCCTCCTACTCGTGATATGATGACGCTTCTTCAGATGGATTATTTGAAGGTTGCTGCAGCTGATGCTAAAAAAGTACCATATTCTGCGGAGAATATTCGTAATGTGATTAAACATTGTATTACGATGGATTATGGTGATACAACAGATATTACTCCTGATGCTCGTCTTACTTTCCATAACGCGGGTCATATCCTTGGTAGCGCTATTGCTCATTTTCATGTAGGTGAGGGGCTGTATAATATTGCTTTCAGTGGTGATATCAAATATGAGCGTACATGGTTGTTTAACCCAGCTATTAACCGATTTCCACGATTAGAAGCAATTTTTATGGAATCTACTTATGGCGCTCGTGAAGATTTTCAGCCTACTCGTAAGGAGGCTACTGATCGTCTTTCAGATATTGTTCAGAGTTGCCTGAAGAAAAAAGGGAAATTACTTGTCCCAGTTTTTGCAGTTGGTCGTAGTCAAGAAGTAATGATTGTCCTCGAAGATTTAATGAGGACTAAGAAGATACCTAAAGTCCCCGTGTATCTGGATGGTATGATATGGGAGGCTACAGCTATACATACTGCTTACCCGGAGTATCTTAATAATAAACTTAGAACACAGATATTTCAACAGGGTCAAAATCCCTTGTTATCTGATATTTTTGAACGTGTTGACACTCAGGATAATCGTCAGAAAATCATCGCTGATACTGATCCATGTATTGTACTAGCTACTAGTGGTATGATGAATGGTGGACCAGTGATGGAATACTTCAAGGAATGGGCACAGGATAAAAAGAATACTATTGCTTTTGTTGGTTACCAGGCTGAGGGTACTATTGGTAAAAGGATTCAGAAAGGATGGGCTGAGATACCACTCAATGTTGGTGGTAGTATTGTTAATATTAAGATGAATATGAAAGTTGAAACCTGTGATGGTTTCAGTGGTCATAGTGATAGGAGACAGCTGTTGAATTATATTAATAATATGTCACCACGGCCAGAAAGAATAATATTCTTACATGGTGAAGAATCTAAATGCCTTGATATCTCCTCTGCTGTTCATAAAAGATATAATGTTAGCACCGCTGCTCCGATGAATCTTGAAACAATCCGGTTCAAATAAAAAAAAAACTAAAACTTTTTGTTTATGTTTTTTCTTCTTTCTTAGTTTGTTTTAATGGTTTAGCAAGGTCCCACATGCTTTTGAATTTACCATCAAGGACCTCTATGTCATCAAGGTTGACATAAGCAGTTCCTATATAGGAGGGTTCGTCATGTGTTTCAGGCAGGATTTTAATACCGTTAATGGCTATTTCTTTACCATATACGTAGTTACGTAGTGTTCCAGCGACGTCTTCTGTGAAGAATCTTATTTCAATGTTTCCATCATATGCTTTTATTAATTCATTTAGAGCATCCATGTTTACTTTTGAGTCGACAATGAGCTGAATTTTTGCGTCTAATTCTAGGAATTTTTTGAAATATTTTATAAATGGCTGATCAAAGAGTCTTTCTCCCCCAACTTGGAATTTAAGGTCATTGTTTTTCTCAATGATGTTGTTAAGAGCGTTATAAAGTATCCATTTCCCGCTATACTGAAGTGTTACGTTGCCATTTCTTTTAAGTTTTATACCATATTTTTCAAAGTTTGATGTATAAAATTTGCTATATTCATTCAAACGTTTTTCTATAATAGTATATGTATCAACTTCGATTACTGTTTTTAACTCTTTTTTAACATCTTCCCATATAGCTCTTGGATGAACTGGTAGATAGCTTTCCCGTCCGAAATCCTCATCAGCCTCGTTAGAAAATAGTACTTTTGCTATAAGACCATGTCTCAGGAGAGATGCACGACCTGTTTCAAGTGGCCGTCTTGTAATATTGGCTAGTTCTTCAGCGACTTTTAAAAACTCTGAGAATTCTTTTGGGCAGTCAACTACAAGGGTTGCATAATAAATAGCAGCTTCACGAGGACGATCTACTTTCATCCTCTCAAACATCATTTCAAAATCTTGTATATAATCAAGTTTTACATTAGTTTTGAATTCACATCCCATCTACTCTCACCAATCCTACCTGTTATATATTCCTGCTTTCAAATGTCAAAAATGTGTTAGAGTTTTATATAACTTGTGCATGCATAACTAGGAGTATATGTAGATCAATGTTTTTAAGGAAAAAAACTTATTTTTTAGGGTTTTTGTATGTTATCGACCTGTTTGAAATATTTCCTGCAGCTTCTTTTGATAGTAGCAATTTGTTGTTGAGGTATTCTATAGGATTGTTGTGTGAATTCAAGTGCGATGATCATACCATGGACAAAAGCTCCAAGGTTGTATTTCTTTTCTTTCCCATATTTCAGAAGGTCATCAGCTATTTTCATTGCATCTTCAATAGTGTAAGGCAGATTTCCTTTCTTCTGAGTTTCTTTCTTTTTATGAGCCATGTTTCCTGGTATAATCTGATTGTATATATTTGTTGCTAGAAGTATATAATATTTACAATATTTAATATTTATACGTGTTGGACTATAAAATAAAATTTTGTTGGAAATAGGAAATTATAAATATGAAACTTAATATATAAAATATTGTTAAATTTGGGGGAGGCTTAATGAAAAAAATCCTAATAATAGTAATATTAGTGTTTCTTCTTATAGCTGGTTTAG
>CAZGOD010000006.1:0-82758 GCA_964527715.1 uncultured Thermoplasmatales archaeon
GCAGCTAGAGGTCTTGATATTAAAAATGTTAGTCATATCTACAATTATGATGTCCCAAAGACGTCTATTGAGTATATCCACCGTATTGGTAGAACAGCTCGTGCAGGAGAAAACGGAGCAGCAATAACTCTACTTACTGCACCAGATCATGACAATTTTAGAAGAGTACAAAGTAATGATGAGCTAAATATTGAAAGAGCGGAAATACCAAATTTTGAAAAAGTAAGTTTTTTAAGAAAAACTGAGCATAGGAAAAAACCTTCTCAACACAGACGTTGGAATAATAACAATAGGAATTATAGACGGAGGAATAAAACTTCTAAAAAATACTATTAGATTTTTTCTATAGATCGTATTTTTATAATATCTAAGTAAGTATTATATATTGCATTCCATACAGTGTTTCTCCTGTAAAACAGTTCTAGTCCACCAGGTTCATAGAGCCAGCTAGGTCTTGCTTCCACTATCAAATCATACGTCTCATCATTACTTTCTAACCCTTGGAATCAACATCGGTACGTTCTTCATATAATTCGTATATTCATCCCCAAGCTTTGCAAGTAACAGCTGTTCTTCATAGCGACAGAGATAATAATAAAAGATAACAACGACAACAAAAATCACCAGTGCAATCACGGAAAGGCTAAGGATAACAAAACCCAAGAAGATCAGAATGGAACCAAAATACATGGGATGCCGAATTCTAGCAAAGACATCGGTTTTGATAACCATGAGCTCCTTTCGCTCTTCTTCAAACACTTTTTTATGAGCCCGCTGAGCAAAATACCCTGCAACAAATAATAAGGGAAAAAACACCACAATACGAAAATACCAAGGAAAAGCATCCTGCCAAGAATCAGATACTTTAAATAAGAACAAATCAGAGGCCATTCCAATAACAAAAACAATTAAAAATACAAGCTGTCCAGTATCACCCCATCTATACTCACCAACTAGATCCTTACGATGTTCATGACTACGTCTTTTATGACCCTCACTCATTTTAATCACTTTTCTAAACCGGCTATGTATCAACCACTCATTAATAAAAATAATGCCAGATGTTGCTTCCATTAGATTATATAAGGTTCATCCACTGGATGCCAATCTAAATCAATGAAAGGAGGGAAAAAGTGTGGATCTACTATAGCTGACCCCACACCAAATATCACCTTCGGACAGGATTTTAAAACATTATACTTATTTCCTATCCATTCATTCCAATAGTTACCATCAAATTTGTTAAAAAAAGAATACCTGCTTAAAAGGACATCTCCACCTACACTTCTATTAAATGTTCTTTTCAGCGATGACCCATTAATGTTGTTCTGCATGATTACATTCCAATTTGAACTATCTATAAGCATGCTGCTAATTCTTTTACCACCCAGCGAGTTTCTATAAAAAAGATTATGATTTGACTTCCTCATAAGAGTTATCCCCGCTCCACCACCATGAATTATGTTATGACTAAATCTATTATAGCTTGAATAATCAAGGAATACAAAATCAAGGTGATCATTCCGCAGTAATAAATTATTTCGAATAATATTTTGATTTGAATGATCAAAATGTAACGCAGTGGATTGAACATCCATAAATGTAGAATTTTCTATTGTTATATTACTAGAGAAACATATCTGAATACCCGCAGAAACATTATCTATAGACACATTTGAAACCCGACTATCACTACAATTAATAAAAAAAATCTCCCCCGCCTCTTCATCGTGATCGATGTTGTTTTTATCTAGATAATAATAAACAGTTTTATTGTTAACTTGATTGCTTTGATCTATGTCATGAATATAGGTTAAAAGTCCACCTTCCCCAGGTCCACCCCATAACACTATGCTACATCCATGCATTTCATTTTCTCTTAACACACACTTGTGACTACCTAAAAGACATATCCCAATGAAATTTTTTGAAAAAAGATTATTCGAGATACTCACATTGTTCGCTTTTATAACAGATAAAGCTCCAAGTTCCCAGGGGTCTGGGAAATAAAGATCTGTTGCATTTTTAACAAAGAAATTTTCAAAAATAACATCATCAGAAGTTATTTTCACAGCGAAATCTTCTCCACAGGCATCTATCACAGTAGAATTCTTGTCTTCACCAATAATACTAATTTTTTTATTAACTGTTATATTCTCATAGTAAGTTCCATTATAAACAAAAACTGTTCCACCGATGGCTACATCATTAATAGCTTCTTGAATACTTGAATAATTACCTGGACCCGATCCACCAACATAGACAACATCAGGATCAGACAAATATTCTACAGATGAAACATTATAGCAAATTAAACTAGTAATAAGTATGCTGGTGATTATTAACCCTGTTTTAATCAATATACTCTTCATTCTAATTATTCCACACATAATATTAAAATGCAATATATTTAAATTTGTTGTTAAATAGTAGTAGATTAATTTGTCATTTCAATGTATCAATTTAATACGATTATTTTATATATTTGAAAAATAATAATAAAGTGGGCTAATACTATGACATATCGTGAGAACTTTCAATCATTTATACCCGCAGAAAGAACAATACCTGAGTTAACACTAAAAGCAATTTTAATAGGAGCAATGCTCGCAATTATATTAGGAGCTGCAAACGCCTATTTCGGATTATACGCTGGTATGACAGTATCCGCTGCAATACCAGGTGCAGTCATGGCATTTGCCTTACTCAGACCCTTCAAAGCAACAATACTTGAAATAAACATTGGAATGATGGGAGCAGCAGCAGGTACCGCCCTCGCAGCAGGAGTTATATTCACAATCCCAGCAATGCTACTCCTTGAAGCATGGTCAGATATCCACTACCTTGAAACAACAATTATCGCAGCACTTGGCGGAATACTAGGTGTACTCTGGATGGTAACACTCAGACGCGCCCTCATAATCAAAACAGATCTACCATTCCCTGAGGGACTCGCAGTCGCTGCAGTACTAACAACAACAGTCGGAGACGGAACTGCAAAGAAAAAAGACCATCATGGTGTGACCGCCATCTGGCTACTAATAGGTGGCCTACTCGGAGCAATACTAAAATTCGGGCAAGTAGGACTCAGAGCAATTGGAGGAAAACTACAAGGCATTCTACCTCTTGGAAAATACAACATAGGTGGAGGAAATAATGAAGCAGTATTATACGGCGGCATTGCAACATCCCCAGCACTACTCGGAGTCGGCTGGATTATAGGACCACGAATAGCATCATTTGTATTTGTAGGGGGCTTAATTGGATGGGTTATAATAGCACCATTAATTGTTTTAGCTACTGGTCTACCTATACCTGGTGCTGATCCAGGTCTAACAGCCGCTCAGATAGAAGCACAAATAGCTAATGCAATGGCACTTGGTAATGGTAACTGGGAAATCGGTAAGCAAATCTGGGGTTTCTTTGAAATCTGGGGAAACTACATAAGATATATCGGTGTCGGTGCGATGCTCGTTGGTGGTTTATACACTATTTTCAAACTTAGAAACAACCTTGCTGATGGAATCCGAGAAGCAATCACTGGAATAAAAAGTGGTCAAACAAAGACTAAAAAACGAACAGATCAAGATTTGAATTTTAAATATGTGTTCTTAACTATTGGAGCATTAACAATACCTGTATTTTTGGTTTATGTATGGATTTCAGATAATTATGTAGTTTCAGGATTTATGGCTGTATTTGCAATTCTTTTTGCATTTATCGCAAGCGCGATCGCTGGATACATGGCAGGACTGGTTGGTTCATCAAATAATCCAACCTCAGGAGTTACTGTCTCAGTATTACTTTTGACCTGTTTAATACTACTAGGCTTTGGCTTTAGCGGGGCAGGTGCCTTTGGCGTTGCTATACTTATAGCAGCGGTCATCGCTTGTTGTGCAGCAATTTCAGGAGATGTATTGCAGTCCATGACAGCTGGGCAAATGATAGGTGCAACTCCTAGTAAGCAACAAATTGCTGAATTAGTCGGAATCCTTGCTGCAGCGCCGGTTCTTGCACTTGTGGTATCCGCGCTTCATAAAGCATATACAATCGGAAGTCTAGATCTACCTGCACCTCAAGCATTTCTTATGGCAGGTGTTGTAAAAGGTGTTCTTGGTGGAGAAATGGCATGGCCATTTGTACTTGCTGGGATGGTACTAGCGTTTGTTCTAATTCTTATTGATTTACCCGTTCTACCAGTCGCTATTGGTATATATCTACCATTCACACTTGCAACACCTATATTCTGCGGAGGAATAATCAGATACATCATCGATAAAAAAATCAAAAAACACTATGGAACTAGTGAAGGAGAACAACTAAGCGATTGGGAACTAGCTATTAAACAAACAGAAATAAAACCAAAAGATCGTATAATACGAACAGGTCTATTATTCACAGCAGGACTCATCGCAGGAGAAGCATTAACAGGAGTAATTGTAGCATTTATCATAATATCCGGATTAAACATTGTAATGTTCCAAAACCCACCAGTACTACCAGCACTACTGGTATGGTTGTTCATTGCTTTCCTAGTATTCTACATACCATTAAGAGAACTATACAATAGAAGAACATAACACTCCCAATACCTATTAATAACAATTTTATAATTCCCATAATACATGGAGACAGCAACATTTGGAGCAGGATGCTTCTGGGGAGTAGAAGCTACTTTTCAAAAAATAAAAGGAGTAACAAAAACAACAGTTGGATACATGGGAGGAAAAACCAGAAACCCAACATATGAGCAAGTATGCACAGAAAAAACAGGACACGCAGAAGTAATACAAATAGAATACGACCCTGAGCAAATTAACTATGAACAACTACTAAGTACCTTCTGGAGTATACATGACCCAACACAACTAAACAGACAAGGACCCGACACCGGAACACAATATAAATCAACCATATTCTACCATAACGAAACACAAAAAAAACTTGCAGAGGAATCAAAACAAAATCAACAACAAAAAATAACTAAAAAAATAGTAACAGAAATAACACCAGCACAGGAATTCTACTCCGCAGAGGAATACCATCAAAAATACCTAGAAAAACGAGAACGAATAAAATCCAAAATATAAAAAACATAAAACATTTAATAAAAAATCAAATACCCTATTGAACATTATATGCAAAAAGTCTTCAGAATATGGATCATCTGCATTTTCATACTAGCATTAATCGCTGCATTCCTAGTTGATTTTGAATCAATATTTTTTGGCTTTATACTACTACCAATGATAATCATACTAGCAATTATCATCATCCTGGGGTTCTTAAGAAAATAATTGACTCCTTAGTCAATTATACCAATATTGGAAATCGTATTTTGCTCTTCTGTAAAAACTTATTAGGTTTCAAAAAAAACTTTTATTCGCGTGTATAAAGCTTTTAATTTAAAATATAACTAAAAAACATGACAAAGTTTATATAAATAGTTACAAATATATTTAAGGGACTTATTAAAAAAAAATGTGATGACATATGAAAAATATACTTGTAATAGGTATAATTTTGATAATAACAGTTGCCTCTATAGCCATCGTTATAACAGAAGAAGAGAAACAAGGAGACAAAAAACTAGTAAAAATGGAGAGAGTATACGAAAAAGGAGAGATAATATCCCAAGAATACATCTTCTCCGAACCAACAGTTGGTGAACGTGGAGAACACACCCACGTATACGTAAATGAAGCAGATTTCTATGATATACACGATGGAAGACCCACAATACCAGTAAAAACAATCACATATGAGTTCCCATTTGGAACAAAAATACTAAACGTCGACTACGACTACTCAAAACCTGAAACAATAACACTAGAGAAAAAAATCTCACCAGGTTCATGCTCAACCCTTACAACTGAAGACGGAGATATTTACAATGAGAGCACAATGTTCCCCCCTAGTTTTGTATCATATCACACCGGCGGAGGACTATCCAACGGTGAACATAAAACATTCCTAACCATTAGAGTAAACCCTGTAACATATAGACCAGCAGATTATGAAATAGACTTCATCAAGGAAGCCAAAGTTACAATAAACTATGAAATACCTAAAGAACCAATATTACAATATAACGACGAATATGACCTTTTAATCATCACAATCTCAGATTTCAAAAGACCTTTACAAAAGCTAGTAAATCATAAAGAAAAAATGGGCCTCAAAACAAAACTTGTAACACTAGATGAAATACAAGACATCAATGGTAGAGACACACAAGAACAAATAAAATACTACATCAAAGACGCAATAGAAACACTAGGAATAAAATACGTAATACTAGTAGGCGGTATCAAAGGTCAAACAACAAAATGGAACCTACCAACCAGATACAGCCATGTACTAGTCAAAGAAGGTAAACAAGAAATGGCAGAACCAGAGTTCATCAGCGACCTCTACTTCGCAGATATATATGACTCTGAAGGTAACTTCTCCAGCTGGGATTCTAACAACAATGATATTTTCGCAGAAGGAGACGGATTAACAATAATAGACGAAATGGATCTCTACCCTGATGTATACCTCGGTCGCCTCCCATGTAGAAACAAACGTGAACTTAGAATAGTTGTAGATAAAATCATTAACTACGAAAAAAGCAAAGCTAATGACAACTGGTTCAAAAAAATAATACTGATATCAGGTGATCACTGGTTAGACCCCGATAAAGTAAGCGAAGGAGTATTAATAATGGATGAAGCAGCAGAAATAATGTCAGGTTTCACACCAGTAAAACTCTATGCCACCGATGAAAATGTACTACTAGTAAGAGACATAAACAATGCCATAAACAAAGGAGCAGGTTTCATGTATTTCTCCGGACATGGAGGAGCTACTGCATGGGGAATACACTATCCTGATTCCAGTTCATGGGCACCAAGTCTCACCAGATTGCAAATAATTCCCACTCTATATAGTACAGTATTCATGAACTTCCTAAGAAACAAAAACAAACTCCCAATAACAACCGTTGGAGGATGCTTCAACGGAAAATTCGACATATCAATAGGCAACAGCATCGAAAAAGGAAAAATAAAACTATCACAGACTAACTGCTGGGCATGGAAACTAGCCAGTAAAAAAGGCGGAGGATCAATAGCAACTATCGCTAACACGGGACTAGGAACACATGCCATGGGCGACGCAGACAACAATGGTGTAAACGACTACCTAGAAGTACTAGATGGATGGATGGAACTAAGATTCTTACAACTATACAACCAAGAACAAGTAGACGTACTAGGTGATTTACACAGCGGAGCAATGAAAGACTACCTACATACATTCCTCTGTAGCCAAGACGAAATGGATACAAAAATGGTACAACAATGGCTACTATTTGGAGACCCTAGCCTAAAAGTCGGCGGATACGCATAAAAAACAACTACCAACAACCTTTTATTTTTTAATACAAAACCATAGACAGCAATAATGCGTTTACCGTAACCTTTTTTCAACCATTGTAACATGTCTGATACAAAAATGAAAACAAAAAACAAAACAGAAATACTAAGAGAACTAGAAAAATACAGAAACAAGGATTTCACCTACACAAGTGGACATATACTAGGCTCCATGTGTACACAACCCCATCCAATTGCAAAAGAAGCCTACATGAGATTCCTAGAAACCAACCTTGGAGACCCAGAACTCTTCCCAGGCACCAAAGAAATCGAAACCAAATACATCAAATTCATATTGGAACTATTAAACGCACCAAAAACAGCAAAGGGAATAATAGGAAGCGGTGGAACAGAAAGCAACATAACAGCTATATGGCTCACAAAAAAATTAACAGGTAAAAAAGAAATAATAGTCCCTGAGAACTCTCATTTTTCATTTCAAAAAATCGCATCATTAATGGATATAAAAACTGTATCAATTCCTCTTAACCAAAAATACTACATGGATATAAACAAACTAGAGAAAAAAATCACAAACAAGACAGCAGCAGTTGTAGGAATCGCTGGCTCCACAGAACTAGGAACCATAGACCCCATCCCCGAGATAAGTGATATCTGCCGGGATAACAACATTTTTTTACATGTAGACGCAGCCTTCGGAGGATATGTTATTCCCTTTTTGAAACAACTAGGCTACGATATACCAGATTTTGATTTCAAACTAAAAGGAGTTAGCACAATATCAATAGATGCACACAAAATGGGATGCTCCGCGATACCACTTGGAACCCTAGCGATACGAGACATGAAATGGCTTGATAAAATCAGCGTAGAAGCACATTGTGTAAGCAATGGGAAACAAACAGGAATCCTTGGAACCCGATCTGGTGGACCAATCGCTGCAGCCTGGGCAGTATCAGAAAATCTAGGAAACAATGGTTACAAAAAAATAGTTCAGCAGTGCATGGATACAACACATCATCTAATGAAACGAGTAGATGAAATAGGGCTGCAAATGCTAGTTAAACCCACCATGAACGTAGTAGGAATCAGAGTTAAAAAACCATCAGAGATCATAAAAAAACTAACTAAAAAAGGTTGGAAAGTAAATAAAATGGACCGGATATCCTGTCTACGCATTGTAGTAATGCCACATGTAACAAAAAAGATAATAGATGAATTTATTCCCAATCTAGAAAAAACATGTAAGGAAGTTGGAGAGATATGAATCTGGAGTTGTTAAAACAATCCCTACTCGAAGCACCAGTTGTTAAAAAAAAGGATTACTGGTATGTTATACATCCTATAACAGATGGCGTACCAAAAATAAACCCAGATCTTTTATCAGAAATAGTCGATGAAATGTATAATAGGATAACAAAATGCGGTGAAATCGATAAAATCGTCACCATAGAAGCAATGGGGATACCACTTGCAACCGCTTTATCACAGAAAATGAACCTTCCATTTAATATCATCCGGAAAAGATCATATGGTCTACCTGGCGAAATCAACGTAGAACAAGTAACAGGGTATTCAAAATCAGAATTATTCATAAATGGTTTAAACAAGGGAGACCAGATTGTAATCGTCGATGATGTTCTCAGCACAGGTGGAACTCTTAAAGCAGTAGTGTCACAACTAAAAAAAATGGGCGTCAATATAAAAGGAGTTTTCATAGCTGTAAACAAAGGAGACACTATAAAAACCATCATGGAAGAGTTCAAAGTAAACATCGACTCTCTTGTCACAATAGAAGTAGAAGATGGAAAAGTCAAAATAATATCATAATAGGAAAAATATTATAAAGAGAAACGTATCGGAGTTTGATTAATATGGCTGAAAAAATACAGCAGCATACACATTGTCAGATGTGTGGAAAAGCAATACCTGTTAAAGAAGCACTCTGCTCAGAGGACTGTAAAGAAAAATACCAAAACCTCTTAAAGAAACGTAAAAAAACCCTATACCTACTTTATGGCATGATACTAATTTTCTTCATAGTAATCATAGCTAGCGTAATACTTGGAGTATAATCCTAATAAAAACGAAAGGTTAAACTAAGAGTATAGTTTCTTCACTTTTTATATGATTGATGTCATATCTGTATTGATAACCCTAGGAGTAATAATGACCCTAGGTTTCATAGGTAACTACATTTTCAACAGGACACAAATTCCTAGCATAATCTGGCTTTTACTCTTTGGTTTAATAGTAGGATTTGTTTTCAATATTAGAGCAGACATAAGCGAAGTTACATTAACTAGAATCTCAGAATTATTCGCAGCAGTAGCAATAGTAATAATACTATTTGATGGCGGTATAAACACTGATCTACATCAAATGTTCAGAGGCGCACCAAGGGGTCTATTACTCACAGTATCTGCTTTTTGTTTAAGCCTAATTGGTACAATGGCAATTGTGATACTACTTTCTTTAACAGGGATCCTTCCAATACCCCCTGAGAACAGCGTAATAACAGGTATAATACTAGGAGCAATAGTAGGTGGTACAAGCAGCCCGATAGTCATACCCTTAGCATCCAGACTTAAAAACTTACAAGAAAAAACTAAAATGGCATTGTCAATAGAAAGCATAATCACTGACCCTTTATGCATCATTGTAGTCCTTGCCATAGCCCACATGTTAATCTACGCAGGAGCACTGGATTTAACCCTCGGAATAAGAAACCTGATCACCACATTCTCAGTTGGAATAGTAATAGGGGCATTACTAGGATTTGTATGGCTACCTATAATGCATAAAGTTAGAAAACAACAATTCTCCTACGTTTTAACACTAGCAGTAGTATTCCTAGTATATTCTCTAACAACTAGATTAATAGGTGAAGAACAAGGTGGAACCGGAGCAGGAGCAATAGCCTGTCTAGTATTTGGACTAGTACTAGGCAACGGTAAAAAAGTACTAAAAATGGTAAACTACCAAGGAGAAGGCTTTGAAATGGACGAGGAAACAAAACAATTCCACTCACTCACATCATTTGTAATTAGAACCTTCTTCTTCGTATACCTGGGCATAATGGTAAGCTTCCAAAAAACCGAATTCATCATAGTAGGAATAATAGTACTACTAGCACTACTCTTACTAAGATATCTATCAGTAGAAATAGCAACATACAGAGGCAAATTCGAAAAAGACGACAAACAAACAATGACTATTATGATGCCACGTGGACTAGCAGCAGCAATATTAGCAATTAATTTCGGAGGAATCTTCGCCAACAAATTAATGCCTAACTTAGACATGGATAGTTTCTTCCAAGACGTCGCATTCGTAATAATACTAGGAACAGCAATAGTTACAACAGTTGGCGTATCAATAATATCACATTATGAAAGAAAAAAACTAGATGAACCAAAAGTAACAGTACAAACAGATGAAGAAAAAAAATAGTTATTTTACTCTGCTAATTCTTCCTGTAAATCTATAACCATTTCTGTAAGAACATCTTCGAAAACCTGATGCCGATATTCTTTGATGGAACCATTTGCCATATGCGCACGAGCAACAAAATCCCGTCCATCTTTAATAATCTCAATGTGACATACCGTTTCCATAGGTAACACTAGCCCAATCTGCAATCCCGAATTCATCAAATGTATTTATATTTTTTGTGACCAAAAATTAATCAAACCCTTCACCATTATCAACTCAAAACAGGGGGATAATAATGGTAAAAATAAGGAGACCAGCAGTAGCAGGACAATTCTACGATGCATCAGATACAAACCTAATACAAACACTAAAAGAAAGCTTCCTAGACAACCGCGGACCAAAAACCCTACCTGAAATCAAAAAAGGAAACAAAAACATCAAAGGAGTAGTCGTACCACATGCAGGCTACATATACTCAGGCGCAATAGCCGCCCACTCATACCACACAATAGCAGATAACGGATTCGCTGACACATTCATCATACTAGGACCAAACCACACCGGTATCGGATCAGGAGTATCTATAATGACAGAAGGAGTCTGGCAAACACCACTAGGCGAAACACCAATAAACAACGAACTAGCAGAACTACTATGCACCGGCATGATAAACAAAGACGAAAAAGCACATAGATACGAACACAGCATCGAAGTACAAATACCCTTCCTACAATACTCAGCTAACAACAAAGCATTCGACTTCGTACCAATATGCATGGGAATACAAGACTACTACACCTCAATAAAAGTAGGAGAAATCATAGCAGAAGCAATCAAAAAAACAAATAAAAAAACCATAATAGTAGCAAGCAGCGACTTCTCCCACGCTGGTTTCAACTACACGAGCATGCCACCACCAGGTATGAGAGTCGACCGATACGCAGAAAAACAAGACCAACTCGCCATCGAAGAAATACTTAGACTAGACCCCAAAGGACTAATAGATACAGTCCAACAAAAAAACATCACAATGTGCGGATACGGACCAGTAGCAGCCATGATCACAGCAACTAAACTACAAGGAGCAAAAACAGCAGAACTCCTTAAATACAGCACATCATACGACGTACAACCAAGCGACTCATGCGTAGGATACGGATCAATAATAATATACTAAAAAAAATGGGGAAAACATTTTATGGAAAAAAAAATAGTCAGAGACATACAGCTAAAAAAAGGAACAAACACCAACCAACTCATCAAAAAAATGCATGAATCCGGTGGTTTCACAGCAAAAAACACAGCACTAGGCGTAGACATCCTTGAAAAAATGATAAAACAAAAAGAATGCATCAACTTCCTCTCATTCCCAGCCTGTATATGCGCAACAGGTACAAGAGGAATCATAAAAGAACTCTTAAAAAGAAAACTTTTTGACGTTGTTATAACAACATGTGGGACACTAGACCATGACCTAGCAAGAATATGGAAACACTACTACCATGGACATTTCATGACAGATGACAAAGAACTACATAAAAAAGGAATCAACCGCCTAGGCAACATCTTCATACCCAACGAATGCTACGGGAAAATCCTAGAACAAAAAATGCAACCCATGCTACACAAAATCTACAAAACTAATCATAAATGGTCAACCCGAGATCTAATCTGGGAATTTGGGAAACACCTAGAGAAAGAAAAAAACCATGATGAATCAATAATCTACTGGTCATACAAAAATAAGATACCAATATTTGTACCAGGAATAACAGATGGAGCTTTTGGCTCTCAAATATGGACATTCTATCAGGACCACAAGGACTTCACATTTGACCTACTAAAAGATGAACAACATCTCTCAGATATATTATTCCAAGCAAAAAAAACTGGGGCACTAATCATAGGCGGAGGCATATCAAAACATCACACAATATGGTGGAACCAGTTCAAAGACGGTCTTGACCACGCAGTATATATCACAACAGCAGTAGAATACGATGGTAGCCTCAGTGGCGCTCAAACCAGGGAAGCAATATCCTGGGGGAAAATAAAAGAAAAAGCAGATAACATTACAATAGACGGGGATGCAACAGTGCTACTACCATTAATGATTAATGCACTGTTTGAAAGATTAAAATAAAGCCTTCATCAAAAGTTTAATATTAGCAGGTAAACTCGGCAACGGTTTTCCCTCATACAACGCAATCGCTGAGTTAACACAAGTATCCACAGTTTCACCAAAAAACCATCGACCATAATCAGCATCAGCACGAGCAGGACTACCAATATACCCATCATTCAAACCAAGTTGTCTAAACGTTTTACCCAGAGTACGAACAGATCTAACATCACGATAAATACTCTGCAGCTTTTTATGTGATTCATCAACAAGATACGGATACTGATATTTCATAAGAGAAGTCTCACGGAAACCACCATGAACCTCCTTTTTTGTATCAAAACCTAGTTTAGGCTCACGTTTTTCAACCTCATTATTATAAAAATAGGGACCCCATGGCTCAGCTAGTCTCATATCATACCGAGATTCAATCTTTTTAATAGCAGAATATATGCCTTTAAGATGAGCAAGGGCCATATGAAAAGAACAAATAACCATGTATTTGAAACCATGATTTGCAAGAGATTCAGCTGTACTATAAACAATCTCTTTCACAACCTTGCTACTCACTGATATACTACCAGGAAAATCACTAACAAATTTACAACTACCAACAGGTATAGACGGCATGAGAACACAGGTTAACTCAGGTTTTTTCCCATTTAAAACACGTATTGCTTCAGTAGCAGCATCCTGAGAGGTTAATAGATCTGTTCCAACTGGTAGATGCGGGCCATGTTCCTCAAGTGGACTAATTGGTAGAAAAAATATTGTTTTATCTCTATCTAGTTTATCTATTTGTTTCCAACTCAGCTCTTCCATTTTAAGTATTTTCATAGTATGCTTCTCGTCATTTTTCGTTGTTTTCAAAGAGTGGTCACCTCACATTCATCCTCATGAACGATCAAAGTATGTTCTTTCTGAGTAACAATACTACCTTTAACCTCAATCAGTTGAGGATAAGATTTTATCACTCTACGAAGAGTAAGACGTCTCAATATTTGATCAAAACCCTTGTTAATAATTTTTTTACACCAACGCTGAGCAAATGGCAACGTCTTAAAATTTGATTGAATCTTATTTATTAAAACCTTAGACCGGTTATCTCTAATAAGTCTCTCATTGAACACTTTGTTATATATAAATATATTACTAGTATCACCTGAAGTAATATGGCCTCGGCCATCTGTTGCAAAAGGTTCAACTGCTAAGACATCACCCTCAGCAGCTACTGTTTTAGCAGAGGATTTAACATTGGGGACCTCCAGCCCCGAGTGAAGAGCGTAATGCCCCAACTTATGACCAGAAAGATTAGCTACAGGTTTACACCCATATGATTTAATGGTCTCCTCAATCTTACCCCCTATTTTTGAAAGATTGACACCTGCTTTCATGTTATCAATTGCAACATCCAAAGCATCACTCGATGCACAGATCATATCACCATGATTATTTGTTCCCACCTCCAAAGTTAACGCAGTATCTGCTATATACCCATCAACATGAGCACCAACATCAAGTTTTACCACATCACCTTTCTTAAAAACTATTTTATCATCATGACGAGGTGTAAAATGAGCAGCAATATCATTTATAGAAAGATTAACAGGGAAAGCAATACCTGCATTTTTTCCCAGGATTTTTGATTCAACAGACTCTGCGACTTTCAAAAAACTCACACCAGGTCTTATCAAATCTTTACCATAATCCCTTGCTTCAGCGGCTATTTTACCCGCGAGCAAATACTTCTCATATACCTCATCATCCATAGCCTAAATCACACCCAGTATCTTGTCCGTGGGTATCATTCCCTCACGAATAATCCTTGGTTTTTCACTTGTTAAATCAACAATAGTAGAAGGTTTACCCTCAAGTCTACCACAATCAAGATAAACACTTACATCCTTGTCTTTAAACTGCATTCTAATATCATTTATAATACCTAGTGTTTTTTCCCCATGAATATTTGCACTCGTAACAGTTAACGGACCAAAACTTGACAATAACTCGAGAGCGATACCATTACCTGGGATTCTCACAGCAATCTTATCAAGACCACCTGTGACAACATCAGATACACAGCTTCTCTTCTTTAAGATCAGAGTCAATGGGCCAGGTAGAAAAGAATCAGTTAAACACTTTGCAGACTCAGTTGTATAAGCAATTTCTTTCATATTATCAAAACTAGAAACCGCTACAGGCAGAGGATTATCAAATGGGCGACGTTTTATCTCAAAAACACGTCTCACAGCATCTTTTTTATAAATATCAGCACCCAGTGCATACAGAGTATCAGTTGGGTACACTACAAGAAAACCTTTTTGTAACGCTGATACAACATCACTAATCTCTCTTTTAGACATGTTTATTTTTCTTCTTTTTTAATAAAATCACCAAGAGTAAGACCACGATCCTGATGAGAACCGAGAGAAACATTTGAAACATTTTTTACATCTTCGATTAATGTAATGCCCAATTCTTTCTCTAATTTCCCAACAACTTTATCACTAGGGCGTAGATCACCATTCTCAATTTTAGCAATAGTAACAGTTCGCTCACCAATACGGAAACCAAGTTCCTCGCGGCTAAGGCTCTTTTTCTGCCTAGCATTTTTAATTATATTATTCCAACCAGATACAAGCTCCTTATTCATACCCTCATAGACATCCTTAGTCTTAGGTCTTTTAATCCTGCTTAGAATAGGAACACCCTGTGGGCTACTAGCTGGTTCTTTAACGCTTTTACCATGTTGTTTCAAACAATCAGGGCATAGCATCATACTTACACTATCAACAGTAGCAGGGTGACAATAACATTTTCGACCGCAAAGTTCACATTGCATAGCCAAATCTTCCCTCCTGAACAATAGTCTATATTAAACCTGCTTTCTGCAAAGCCATTAAATCCTCAGTACTAAGTTTCTCACCACTTTTAAACCGCTCAAATATCTCATTTGCCTCCTTATGAGCAGCAGTGGCCTCCTCAGCTTTTTTCTTCTTGTGTGTCGTAGTACGAACTGTGGAAATCTCACGTTCAAAATTATGAATCGTATCAACACATTCAATGAAATCCTTATGAACCTTATCAGCTTCAATCTTTGTCATAACAATGCTCTCTTGGATCTCATTAACCTTTTTTACCATATTATCAAGCTGTTTAATTAGAGAGATCATACCTTCATGTTCCTCTTGAGCACGAGTAGCTAGTTTTTCCACAGTATCATGTTGTTTCTCAGCTTTCTGTTTAATAATTTTTTCCTCCTCAGTAGCTTTTTTAAGCCGTGGGTCCTTGTTTAATGCTTCCTCTTGTTCCTTAATTTTAGTATGAACACCAGAGATAATTTCAATTACTTTTTTCTCTTTCTGCGGTGACATAGGCTGAGTCATCTGCTCATTTTCAAGACTTCTAAGTTGTTTCCTAAGCTCATTGATATTTGTACCAGATGCTGTAGAACGAGCTCGTTGTAATTCATCGATTTTTCTCTTAAATTCAATCAGGCTTTTGTTAAGCCTATTTCTCTGCTCTTTCGCATGCTTCACTCGCCCGTTAAGCTCATCTCGTTTCTTTTTATGTTGACTAATTTGATTTCTCATCTCTCTAACTTTAGAGTTAAGTTTATCTCGTTCCTCAGCTAGTTCTTTTGATTTTTTATGCAACTGATTTCTTTTATCTTTTAAATCATTAGCTCTTTTTTGAAGATCATCTTTTTTCTTTGTTAAACCCTCTACAGACTCTATCATTGAAAACCCCTAAGGCATCAGCCTACAACTAGACCCTAAAATAATAGGTATTTATTAAGCATTTTGGAAATAAAACAGTAAAAATCAGTCAATTCTCTCTCTAGAACGCTGTTTAAACATTATTATACCATCAACAATAACCGCTAGAATACCTGTTATATATATCATATCAAACACAACTGCTCCCCCAATAACCGCATTTGTAGGTTTACTAACAGGAGAACTAAGTAACTCCCAAAGATGTAAAAAATCAGCACCTATTAACACACCTAGAGTACCTGATATATACGCCAAAGGGGCAGCCTTTCGAAACTCCTTCCATAACAAAGTAACAGAAGCAATACTAGCAGCAAAAGCAGGGAGCAACCAAAAAGGGAAATGAGAAATTATACCTTTACTAGGATCAGGAATGGTAACTAAAAAAGCAATTACTGTGACAACAGCCACACCGATAACAACTTTCTTCAGAGAAAGTTTCTTCTCATAAATAAGATAAACACTTAACAAAACAGGGAGTATAGCACCGCCCATATTGATACCAACTCTCCAGCTATCATAAGAAAACAAATAGATATTCGAGATGTTAAAACCATATAACACAATATCGAAACCAAAAATAAACGATACAAAAACAATTATTATGGCCTCTAGAGAAGAAAAACCCATGTATCTAAATGCTTTTGTCAAAATAAGATAACCAACATATAAAACAAGAAGGGGGATAAGTATATAGAGAATGTATAAACCAATCTGAGTTAGACCAGAAACTGCTAGAACCATATTTAAGCCTCTGATAGATATATTATTTATAAACTTTAGCTTAATAATATTGAATCATTCGATGATTGAGCTATAAAATATATATACTAGGGGTAAGAAAAGTATTATGAATATTCAATTAAAGGATGTAGTTATAATGAATAACAAGAGAGTAACGATTTTAGCTATAACACTAGTATTAATAATGTTAGGCAGTACTATCACAGTAGTTTCATCGAAACAAACAGAAAATAATTTGAAAAATCAATCTGAAAACCCAGTGGAATATTATGCTTTGATAATTGGTGTTGAAAAATTCAATGAATCATTCAACCAGGAATATGAAGAAGAAGCAATAGAGGACGGTGCAATAGCATTTTACAATCAACTAATACAACATAATTGGACGGAGGGAAACATCAAATTATTATTAAATGAAAACGCAACAAAACAGGACATTAAAAACGCGATAACAATATGGCTAGATGAAAAAGAAGATGAAAACGATATAGTAATATATTATTTCTCAGGACATAGCTGGAAAGTACCAATAACTAAAAGGAAATATGGTAATACATACACATTTCCATATGATATATCTAACAACTTATTTTCAGAGGATAAAATAACAGATAAAGAACTTGATTCATGGCTTGATGAATTAGAATCTAAACATATGGCTTTGATAATGGATACATGTTACTCTGGTAGAATGAGAGCACTAGTTCAACCAGGTCGAATACTTTTAGCTGCAGGTGGTAAACGTATTTTATGTCCAGTAAGCGGAGATGTAACTCTGGGTACTGGTATTTTCTCCTTTTTCTTAATGCAAGGCTTCGATGGTGTAGCAGATATTAACAATGATGGCTGGGTAACAGCTGAAGAAGCTTTTCGCTATGCTCGTTTACCAACATTTCATTTCTCCGTCTGGAGATGGTTCCCATATACAGAGCATCTACCCTTCTTCATTGGAATTCAGATACCCTATATGTATGATAGACACCTTGGGCAACTACCATTAATCAAATACGCTTAAAAAACTGGTGATAATGGACCGGAACATAAATCAATTAATATTTTTATACTACCGTTATATTCCGGTTCCAAAGTAGTGAGAAAAAAATGTCTTCTTTCCTAGAAAAAGAATGTAATCTCAAATTCTTCCATAAAAATGGTTACACACGTAAAAAATGCTCAAAATGTGGAGACTATTTTTGGACTTTAAATAAAGACGAAGATATCTGTGGTGATCAACCATGTGTACCATTTAGTTTCATAGGTGAACCTTATGGTAAAAAACCAATGTCCCTAACGGAAGTACGTGAAAGTTTCCTCAGTTTTTTTGAAAAAAACAAACATTCAAGGCTCTGTTACCCTGAAACAGGTGAACGTTGCCCTGTGGTAGCTAGGTGGAGAAGTGATATATATCTCACCATTGCATCTATCGCTGATTTCCAACCACATGTAACCTCAGGTGAAGTACCACCACCAGCAAACCCTCTTGTTATATCTCAGCCATGTATACGGCTAAATGATCTTGAGAGTGTTGGTATAAGTGGTCGTCATCTAACAATGTTTGAAATGATGGGGCATCATGCGTTCAACAAAAAAGTCGATGAAATATATTTCAAAGAAGACACCATAAGGTTTTGTAATGATTATTTTGTAAACCATGTTGGTATACCACGCGAAGCAATAAACTACAAGGAACAGTTATGGTTTGGTGGTGGAAACGCTGGTCCATGTTTAGAGGTTCTTGCCGGTGGACTTGAGATAGCGACTCTTGTTTTTATGAACATGAGAGAAGATGAGAAAGGTAGTTTTGAAATTGAGGGGAAAAATTATTCACCTAACCCGTTGAACATTGTTGACACAGGTTATGGACTGGAGCGTATCGCATGGATAACACAGGGCACAGAAACAGTTTATGATACTGTTTTCCCAGACGTAGTAAACTGGTTAAAGGGAAACGCGAAAAACAAATCTGATATGACTAGCATCTACTCACTTGCAGATCACTCAAAATGCCTAGCTTTCATGCTTGGTGATGGGATTGTTCCATCAAATGTTAAAGCTGGTTATTTAGCCCGGTTGATAATTAGAAGAGCGCTTCGTTTCATGGAAAAATTAGAGTTAAAAACTCCTCTGAAAAAACTTGTCAGCATGCAGCTAGAGTATCTCGAAAAAGATTTTCCATCATTGAAAACTAGGAAAAAACAAGTTGAAGAAATACTTGACATAGAAACAAAAAGATACTATGATACACTCTCCAAAGGAAAAAACCTAGTTAAAAGAATAATAAAAGAAAAGAAAACAATTGATACAAATGAGCTCACAAAGTTATATGACACACATGGTATGCCACCAGATATCGTAAAAAACATAGCCGAAACAGAAGGGGTAAAAGTTGACATCCCTGAAACCTTTGATTCCATGATCGCTGAGCTACATTCACATGAAGAAAAAGAGGAACACGGAGAAAAAACAAAATCTAAACTACCATGCACAGAAAAACTCTATTACACGGACCATTACACCAGAGAATTCAATGCAAAAGTCCTTTGGAAAAACAAAACAAAACATGGAACTAAAATCATCCTAGATAAAACCGCTTTCTACCCTGAAGGAGGAGGGCAACCCGGTGACATTGGAACATTAAACAACATCGAAGTTAAACAAGTCAGTAAAGAAGGAGACTCAATAATTCATCTGATAGACGGAGATTTAAACATAGGTGACAAAGTACATGGACTCATAGACTGGGACCACCGATACACACTAATGAAACATCACACAGGTACACATCTAGTAAACGGAGCTCTTAGACAACTACTAGGGGAACACATCTGGCAAGCAGGCTCACAACTTGGAATAGACGAGGCACGTTTTGATTTTTCACATTATAAATCAGTAACCGAAGAAGAACAAAAACAAATAGAACAACAAGCAAACAAGTTCATCAAACAAGGAGTCAACGTTGAGAAAAAAACCCTAGATAGAAACACCGCTGAGAAAAACTTTGGTTTCAGACTCTACCAAGGGGGAGTACCGCCCGGGAACTGCATCAGAGTCTTAAACATACCAGGTATAGATGTCGAAGCATGCGGTGGGACACATCTTAATAACACAAAAGAAGTAGAAAAAATTAGGATAATCAAAATTGAGAGAATACAGGATGGTGTAAACCGAGTTATTTTTGCAGCTGGTAAAATGGCAGATGCATATCAAAAAGAGGAAAACGAGCTCTACAACCAGATCATCGACATCCTTGGCTCTCGTTATGAAATTAAAAACCAGGATAATATTTCTGAACAACTAAGAGAGGTTTCAAAAATATTCTCAGTACCAGTTGGTCAACTTGATAAAACAATAAAACGGTTTTTAAAAGAAACCAAAAAATTAGAGAAAGAAACAGTTAAAGACCTTATTGAGGCTTGTTCACATCTATTCCAGGAATGGAAGAACTCCCAAAAAGATAAAAAGAAGGTATCCACTGGTGAAATTGAGGAATTAAAAAATAAATCTGAACAGATATCTGGAACAAATGTGAAAGTAATAGCAGAAGTAACAACATATGAATCAACAGCAACATCAGGAGCAATAACTAAAGAGGACAACTATGTCGCACATATATATGATGGTAAAAAACTAACATCTACTGCCTCAGGAAATGTTGCCATTGATTTAACAGAAATTGCTCCAGAGATTGGTAAAATCCTTGGCGGCAGTGGTGGTGGACGACCAAAGATGACTCAATGTGGTGGACCTAACAAAGACAAGGTTGATGAGGCATTAGAAACAGCTAAAAAGTTAACGATAAAAAAATTAAAGAAAAACTAATTTTTTTCTAACTATCGGAGTCTAGGTTCTTACTAGTATATGAACTGCTGATACTATTAGGATAGTAGCTATACACATTACTATCACAAACCAGGGTGGTACACGGAGTGATGTTTTTTCTTCTGCATCAAAATAACGAATAAGTCCCGCTGCGGAATGAAATCCTTCACCTTTTTTTTGTTTAGCCATAGTTTTAGTCCTCAAACATGAGATTCTATAAGAATAGCATACTTTTTTGATATTTAGGTTTTACTATCAACTCTTTTATTGTAGGAAAACATCTAAATATTGAGTTTATATACGTAGTTTCAAGGGTGTAATTGTATGAAGGAAATAGAGGGGCTCATTAAAAAAGCGTTGAAGTATAAAGATGGCGGACTTACTGAGCATGAGATCGCCGATGAGTTAAATGTTTCTAAAGAAACAGCTGCATGGCTTCTTAGTAAAGGTAAAGAGAAAAAACCAAGTGGTGGCGATATCAAAGCGGGTTGGCGCTCCATTGGCGTTTATCCTTCAAGAATGAGTTTTATTTCAGATGCTTTATGTGACATTATACTAGAGGACTGTGAAGAAGTTGATACCGTAACGGGTATCGCAATAAATGGTATACCATATGCTACTTTTGTTGCTGATAGCCTTGGCTTGGAGCTAGCGATTTTTAGACCACATTATGAGAAATCTGGAGCGTTTTCTTCAAATTATGCTAGTGTAAAAGGTAAAAAAGTTGTCATAGTCGATGACGTAGTTGGAACCGGTAACACATTCAGAGGCGCTATCAAAGCGATAAAAGGAGAGAAAGGTAACCCAGTGTTATGTTTATCTGTTTTAAATAAAACACCCAGAAACAAGATAAGTGATGTACCACTAAGGGCACTTATAAGAGCAAGGTTAATATAATAACCTTCTAAGGTCTCATATTTGGAGAGTTCTATTATGCACTGGGCAGATGTTTTAGCAGATGAGTTAATCAAAGAAGATAGAAAACATGTTTTAGCCACAGGTATCACTCCCTCAGGACCTATACATATTGGTAACATGCGGGAGATACTTACCACTGATGCAGTATATAGATGCCTAGTTAACAAAGGTGGAAAAGCAGAGCTCATTTATGTTGCAGATGACTATGACCACCTACGGAAAGTTTACCCGTATCTACCTAAATCATATGAGAAATATGTTGGAATGCCCATATCTGAGATACCCTGCCCCTGTGGAGAACATAAAAGCTACGCAGATCACTACTTAATACCATTCTTAAACTCGCTGGAAGAAATCGGAGTTAAACCACATGTGTACCGCGCTAATGAGATGTATAAAAACGGTGATTATAACGAAGCAATTAAAATAGCATTAGAAAACACAGATTGGATAAGAGACATCATAGAAAAAATATCTAAGAGACAACTCCCAAAAAATTGGCTTCCATTTAACATACGTTGTGAAAAATGCAATAAGATAACAACTGCGAAACCAACCCTATATGATTACCCAACAATAGAGTACAAATGTGAATGTGGATACAAAGGAGAAGTAGACATCAGAAAAGGAGGAGCGGGAAAACTACCATGGCGTGTTGACTGGCCTGCTAGATGGAAAATACTAGGTGTAACATTTGAACCATTTGGGAAAGACCTTGGAACAGTTGGAGGAGCAAGAGACACTGGTGAAAAAATATGTCAGGAAATATATGATTACCCAGCGCCTAAATACACAGTTTATGAGTTCATCCTACTCAAAGGCAAAGGTGCTATGCATAGTTCCAAAGGAACAGCACTTAGCTCCGAGGAAATGCTAAGGATAACGCCCCCAGAGGTACTAAGGTTCCTATTGATGAATAACCAGCCAAATAAACACATGGCCTTCGACTCAGGACTAGGCCTGTTGAATCTTGTAGATGAATATGATAAAATAGAGAGAGTATACTTTGGAAAAGAAAAAGAAGCCAAAGGGATGAAAGACCTGGAGAAAACCTACGAACTTTCACAGCCATATAACATCCCAAAAAAAATACCATTTCAACTACCATACCGGCATCTAGTCACAATTGTTCAAATAGGTGAAAAATGGAACAATATGAAAAAAATCCTAATTAGAACAAATCAAGTCCCTGAGAAACTAAGTAAAGAAGACGAAGAGCATCTTAAACAACGAGCTGAACATGCAAAATACTGGCTTGAAAAACATGCTCCCGATATGATAAAATTTGAAGTTAAAAAACAGATTCCAAAGCTTAAACCAATGGGGGAGCAGAAAAAATTTCTCATACAACTCAATGAAACATTATCCTCCACAGAGTGGGATGCAGAGAGCATACATAACGCGATATACAAGGTATCAGAAGAACAAAAACTTCAGATAAAAACAGCTTTCAAAACTATTTATCAGATACTACTTGGACAGGAAAAAGGACCACGCGCGGGATATTTCCTTTCAAACTTGGATAAAGATTTTGTTTTAAAAAGGATAAAAGAAGCAGTTAAATAGAGAAAGTTGTCTTAACGGTTTTAACTTATGAAGATTTACTTGGAAGTATATGGTTGTACGGCGAACAAAAGCGATGCTAGCCTAATGAGAGGTCTAATAAAAGAAAGCAACCATGAAATAACTAGTGAGATTAGTGACGCGGATGTTTTAATCCTGCTCACATGCACAGTTATAGGAACAACAGAGCAACGTATGCTATCACGTCTTAAAACTTTCAAAAAGACAGGTAAAAAAATAATTGTCGCAGGTTGTATGGCATCCATTCAAGCAGATCTAATCAGATCCATCTTACCAGATACACAGCTAATACCCCCACAATATGCACATAACATCATTAGGATACTGGATGGAGAAAAAAACTCTTTTTCAGAGAAGAATAAAACATTATTCACGAAACATTACGAAGACATAACCGCTCCCATATTAATCTCAGAAGGATGCGATTTCTCCTGTGCATATTGCATTACATCGCTCGCGAGAGGGAAGCTTAAAAGCTACCCGATAGACGAAATAACAGAGGATGTTTGCTCAGCGATAAGACAAGGATGTAAAGAAATACAACTCACTGCACAGGATACCGCCTCATACGGGTTGGGCAAGGGGCAGAACCTTGGCAAGCTCTTAATAAATGTTTCCAAAATAAAAGGCGTATATCGGATTAGAGTTGGAATGATGAATCCATATACCGCTCTGAAAAATCTCAACTCAATCCTTAATGGATATGATGATCCAAAAATTTACAAGTTTTTACATTTACCAGTTCAATCAGGAGACAATAGTATACTAGAGAAGATGGATAGAAAATACACAGTGGAGGATTTTTTAGAAATAATTAGAAGATTCAGAGAGAAATATCCTAATATAACAATTTCAACAGATATCATCACTGGTTTCCCAACTGAAACAGAACAGCAATTTCAACATACCATCGACTTACTTGAAAAAGTAAAACCAGATATTACAAACATCACGAGGTACTCAGCGCGCCCCTATACAAAAGCAAAAACAATGAGTGGACGTATACCAACAAATATTGTAAAAAACAGGTCAAAAAAATTAACAGAGCTATGCAGCAGTATTTCAAAGGATAATAACATAAGACATGTTGGAAAGAAATATACTATCTTGGTCACGGAGAAAGGAAAAGAAAACACACTGGTAGGTAGATCTGAGAACTATAAACCCGTGGTAATAAAAGAAAAAACCCGGCTAGGAGATATTGTATCCATGGAAATCACGGATGCTTTTCATACCTATCTTGTAGGAAATCTTATATAGAAAAACTATCATTTGTTAAAACGTGGAAGGGATGATAAGAACAGCTATCAACGGTTTTGGTAGAATAGGGCGAAATACCTTACGTGCAGCATTAGGACATTCTTTATATGGTAATAAATTCGAAATTGTCGCAATAAATGATCTTGGTAACACCAAGACACTTACACATCTTCTCAAATACGATTCAATCTATGGCAAATTTGACGGAAATATAGAGGCAAAAGACGATGAGATAAAAGTCAATGGTAAAACCATTAAATTCTTCTCACAGGTAAACCCTTTGAAACTACCGTGGAATAAGTTAAACATAGATGTCGTCGTTGAATCTACAGGGCTTTTCCGTAAAAGGGAAGATGCATCAAGACACATTGAAGCAGGAGCAAAAAAAGTAATCATATCTGCACCTGCTAAAGACCCGGACATAACAGTTGTACTAGGTGTCAACGAACACCTCTACGATGCAAACAAACATGACATAATATCAAATGCATCATGTACAACCAATAGCCTGGCGCCACCAGTAAAAGTATTAAACGACACTTTTGGGATAGAACAAGGATTCATGACTACAATACACGCATACACGGGTGATCAACGTATCCTTGATTTCCCCCATAAAGACCTAAGGAGAGCCAGAGCCGCAGGGGTCTCTATCATCCCTACCACAACTGGTGCAGCAAAAGCAGTAACACTAGTAATACCAGAGCTCAAAGACAGGATAGATGGAATGGCAGTACGAGTTCCAACACCCGATGGATCCCTAACAGATTTCACCTGTATTCTAAAAAAAGAAGTAACAAAAGAAGAAATCAACACAGCCCTAAGAAAAGCCTCAGAGGCTAAATTCAAAGGAATCATGCAATATACAGAGGAACCACTAGTATCAGTTGACATCATCGGTAACCCACACTCTGCGATAATAGATGGGCTGAGTACAAAAGTCAACGGGGAAAAAGGAAACCTAGCCAAAATACTCTCATGGTACGATAACGAATGGGGGTACTCATGCAGACTCGTAGACCTCATAAACTACATCTACGTGAACAACTCTAAACCCATCAGTGAACTAGAAATAATAAAAACAGTCTAAAAACTATATCTTTAAATAACAATTTTTAATATCGATTTCTAGGGAGGATTTAATTTATGAAGGAATATAATACGCTTGATGATTTTGATCCTGAAAACAAAACCGTTTTATTAAGAGTAGATTTCAACCTACCACTTGATAAAAACACTCTTGAAATAATAGATACAACCCGGATAAAAAGAGCGATACCAACAATAAAAGAACTAATAGAAAAAAACGCAAAAACAGTGATAATAGCACACCAAGGACGGCAAGGAAGCTGGGATTTCACCAACCTTGGAAAACACGCCAGAGCATTACAACAACTCCTAGGAAAACCTATAAAATTTGTCGATGACATATACGGTGAAAAAGCAAAAAACATGATACAAAACATGCAAAAAGGAGAAGTAATACTACTTGACAATGTTCGGAAATACAATGGAGAGACAGAGAAAAAAACCGTGGAGGAGCACGCCCAATCAGAACTAGTTCAAAACCTATACCCCCTCGCTGACCTATTTGTAAATGATGCATTCGCAGCAGCACATAGAGCACAGTGCTCACTCATTGGTTTCACAGCAGTCCTACCATCCTGTGCTGGTCGTCTTATGGAGGAAGAACTAACAACTCTTGCAAAAATAGTTGCAAGCCCTGAGAAACCCTCAGTTTTCCTTTTCGGAGGCGCTAAATTCTCAGATGTAATAGTCACAATAGAACGATTACTAGATAACAGAACCGCGGATAAAATAATACTAACAGGTCTACCAGCTAACGCGTTCCTCAAAGCAGAAGGAATCAATCTAGGATCAGGTAACGAAGAAATGTTATCCAAAGAGGGTACACCTGAGAACTACGAAGAGATCAAAAAACTCCTCAGCAAATACAAAGACAACATATACTTACCAATGGATTTTGCTTTTCAACAAAACACAAACAGAGACGAGATAGATGTCTCAGAGCTACCAATTAACTACAACCTATATGACATTGGTGAAAAATCCATTGAGAACTTCAAAAACATAATAGCAGATGCTAAAACAGTTTTCTTATCAGGGCCCTGTGGTGTATTTGAAAAACCAGAGTTCATGAAAGGAACCCGGGAGATATTCACCTATGTCGCAAACTCAGATGTTTTCTCCATCGTAGGCGGGGGTCATACTGTTGCAGCAGTTGAAAAACTAGGTCTTGATACTAAGATATCACATATTAGCACTGGTGGTGGCTCACTTGAGAAATTCATGATGGGTGAAAAACTACCTGTTGTTGAAGCTCTTAAAGCAGCTAAGAATAGAACGCAATAAACTCATTTGTTGTGGTAGAAATTGTCAAATATATTCTTTTCTTTACACCTAACTAGTCCAAGGGCTGGTAGATCAGTGGAAGATCGCCACCTTCGCAAGGTGGAGGCCGTGGGTTCAAATCCCACCCAGTCCATAAAAACAAGGATGCATTAACCTTTAAGAACTGGTTATTGATATATGATTATTAAATAATTAGAGTTCTAACTGGGAAATGGTGAGATGATAATATGAAGAAAATAATGGTTGTTGATAACGAGCCAGATATAGTTGATCTTACAAGAACCGTTCTAGAGCTTGGTGGTTATAATGTTGTCACAGCACGAAGTGGTGAAGAATGCCTGAGGAAACTCGAGGAAGAAGAAATAGATCTCGTGTTGTTAGATATTATGATGCCAGGTATGAGCGGTTGGGATGTTTTCAACAGAATTAACAAGAGATCGCCTAGCATCAAAGTAGCCTTCATGAGTGTCCTTGAGATCTCAGAAAAAAGAAAACAAGTACTACTAGAGGAAGGACTCGCAGATTACATAATGAAACCCTTTGACAAAGATACCCTCCTAGACAGAGTAGATAAAATCCTGGCTGAAGCAGAAAACGAAAAACAGGAAACAAAGGAAGAATATGCGTAGAAAAATAATGGTCGTGGATGACGAACCTGATATACTTTTTACTGTTGGACAAATGTTAGAACTCAATGGTTACGAAGTAATCAAAGCAGTTGATGGGAAAGAATGCCTACAAAAACTGAACGAACAAACCCCAGACCTCGTTCTACTAGATATTATGATGCCTGAGATGAGCGGATGGGATGTAGCAGCAAAAATAAAAGAAAACCCGAGTTGGAATAATATACCTATAATCTTTCTAACTGCTAAAGGTGATACCATGAGCGTAGGCATGGGCGGGCTAGCTGCTGAGGATTACATTGTGAAACCTTTTAACGTTAAAGACCTGAAAAACAGAGTTGAACAGGTTCTAAACAGATAAAAAAAGTCTACAACATCTTTTTTGACAATACTTGTACAATAAAGCATTTATAACTAAAGTTAACAAAAATTTATACTAATAAACTGGGGAGATTAACAGTGATATGTGAAAAATGTAAAAGACGATTCGGCGAAAAAGGGGTCAACTACTGGAGTGTTAGATTAGGACTCTGTTCAGTTTGTAATAATAATTAAGCCGCCGGAGGGATTTGAACCCCCGACCTGCTGATTACGAATCAGCCGCTCCACCAGCTAAGCTACGGCGGCATAATTGGAGTTGAATACTATCTTCCAATATGAAAGTTTTGTTAGATACTTTTTAATGATAATCAACTGTTGGTTTTATAAAACAAAAAAACCATACCAGCCATTAATAAAACAGGGATGAAAGAAATATGACTGAGTATTGTGAAATCTGTGGTGAAGAATTAACTTCTGAAGAGGAAGATGAAGGCATCTGTGAAAAATGTAAAATTGCTAAGCAATCAAAAGAAGCATATAAAGAAGATAAAGAGTATATAGATCCTGGAATTACTTAAATAAAAGTTTAATTAATTATCTTCTGAACTACCACTATAGTAATCATCGCTGGAAGAAGAACCGTAAGATCTAGGTTTTTTATTGACAAAACCTTGCTCAGTAGTTATAACGGATGATTTCCTTTTTTCTACAAGTTTTTGTAATTTTTTTGTTGCTTCATTCTTATTCATTAATAGCTCTGCCCCTCCAACATTTTATTAATAACAGTAGTCGACATTTCTAGTTTATATCCCTTTTGCGGTGGAATAGCAAATAGTATATTTTTACAAGTTTTAAATAACGTGAATAAAAAAACTGCATGTCCTCTTATTATATATAGCAACATCTTTTAATCTAGCATATGTTACATCAAATATTATGATTAGTGGTGTTGATGAAGCAGGCCGCGGACCAGTTATCGGACCCCTTGTGGTAGCCGGTGTCACAGTAAAAGATGATTCAGAGTTAATTGCAAACAGGGTCCGTGATTCAAAAAAACTATCTCCAAATAGAAGAGAGATCCTGGCAAGGAAAATTAAAGACATCGCGGTAAAATATGAAATAGTTGTTATCCCCGCTGAAGATATTGATAATATGCGGGAAGTTATGACATTAAATGAAATTGAGGTAAACGCTTTTGTTAAAGTTATTAGTAAACTAGAACCACATATATGCTATGTTGATTCCGCTGATGTGAACGATAAACGCTTTGGTAATGATATCTTGTCTCAATTATCTTTTAAACCAGATATTATTTCGGAGCATAAAGCTGATGATATTTATCCTATAGTGGGAGCTGCTTCAATTCTTGCAAAAACTAGACGAGATGAAGAAGTTCGAAAAATTGAACAAGTGTTGATCAAAAAGTTAGATTTACCACTTGGTAGCGGGTACCCTGCAGATCTAATTACGCAAAAATTTTTGAACGCATGGGTAAATCAGTTTGGAGACTTACCACCTTATACTAGACATTCTTGGAAAACCGCTAAAAACATAATCGGTCAGAGGAATACCAAAAAACTGGATGATTTTTGATTTTATGTTGGCAGAAATGCCAGCATATGATGGGGTGCTGGCACGTCCCCCGTATCTTACATCTATCTAGTAATATAATTGTTGTTTTTGGTTTATATATGTGTATGCAGGGTTATTGAAAGTATTAAATATATTCAAATAGACTTACAAAAATATATATTTATTGTTTGTTTAGGAAGAAATCAAAAAAGCAGGATAGAGATAAAAAAGGGTCTGGACCAATTAAAAGCAGGGAATTGGTGAATGAGCCTAGATGTTTTTTTATCTTGGACATTCGTCCAGACCCGCCCTATTTAGGATGGGATGTTAAAAACCAGGACGCGTGACATTATACTTAAAGATAACTTGTCAAAATGTCAAAATGTCAAAATGTCAAAAGTGAAAAATTACAATAAAAAATAAAATTAGCTAGCGCTAGCGCTGAAAAACTTAAAGCATTTTTCAATACTCGCAATCAACTCATTTATGTCAAGTGGTTTACACAAATAATCATAGATATAGGATCCAAGTGCTCCCATTCTTTCATGATTTTTTGTACCCTTACCGGTTATTATGTTTATGGCTACGTTTCTCATTAATCCTCTTTCCACTATCTCGTGAATCGTATCCCAACCATCCATTTCTGGCATCATTAGATCCATTAATATTACGCCTTTGAACCCATCTTCTATTTCGCCGATACATTCGAATCCGCTTTCTACTGTTATTACTTCATAGTTGTGTTTTTCTAGAAGGGTTTTTAATGAGTTTAATATGTCTGGTTCATCATCTACAATCATTACTTTTCCATTCATTTTTACCAACCACCTTACAATGATATATTATAACATGTCATTCTTTAGCATTGATGTTATATAAAACTAATCCGCTAGAATGCCAAAATGAAAAAAAATCACAAAAAAAGAAAAAGAAAACTATTGATTATTCTCCTGAAACTCTTTCAAAAACCCGACGAGCATCTCCACACCCTCCAAAGACATCGCATTATAAATAGAAGCCCTCATACCACCAACAGACCTATGACCCTTCAAACCAACAAGACCCCTCTCAAGAGCCTCTTTCACACATTTCTCCTCAAGCTCAGGTGTGGGCAAATTAAACGTAACATTCATAAGAGAACGAGAATCAGATCTAGCATGACCGCGATAGAAACCACCAGATTTATCAATTACATCATACAAAATCTTAGCCTTTTTCCTATTACGTTTCTCAATCTCAGGAATACCACCAAGATTCTTCAAATACTCAAGAGAAAGCTTACACATATATATCGCCCAACAAGGACCAGTATTGAAAAGAGAATCTTTATCTGCATGAGTTTTCCATTTCTGCATAGTAGGTGTATTCTCAGGAACACGATCTAAAAGATCCCCCCTCACAATAACAAGAGTAACACCAGCAGGCCCAATATTCTTCTGAGCACCCGCATAAATAACCCCAAACTGTTTAGGATCAACTACTTTATCCATCATATTAGAAGACATATCACACACTAATGGAACACTACTCGTAGCCTTTGGCCATTCATGAAATTCAGTACCATAAATCGTATTATTACCTGTTATATGAGCAAAAGCCGCATCATCACTAAGTACGATATCTTTTGGTATATACGAAAACTTTTCATCCTCAGAGCTAGCAACAACTTTAACCTCGCCATAAAAACCAGCCTCTTTGACAGCTTTCTTCGACCAAGTACCAGTGTTCACATATTCCATAGGTTTACCCTTAACCTGAAGGTTCACTGGGACCATATAAAACTGAGACGATGCACCACCCTGAAGCCACAAAACCCTATACTCCTCAGGTAGACCCATGAGTTCCTTAACAAGAGAAGATGCTTCTTTATGCATCGCATCATATTCCTTTGATCTATGAGAGATCTCCATAAGGCTCATACCTGTACCAGCGAAATCTAAAAGCTCGTCCTTAGCTCTTTTAAGAACTGAGGGAGGAAGCGTCGCTGGACCAGCATAGAAATTGTAAACACGTTTTGTCATAAACCAAATCGACTCCTTTAGTTGAAGCACTGAATAATCAAAAGGAATTTAAAGAATTCGGAGCGAAAAAACAGGCTTTCGACAACACTTGTACAACAAGTCATTTATAAGGAGAACAACAGAAAAAAGAGTGTAGTGGGGAATAAATCATGAAACGATTACTAGCAAAAGCACTGAAAAACAGGTTTAACATGGAAAAAGAAGACGCTATAACACTCACCAAAACAGTGGAGGGGATTTTTAATGGCGAGGAAGAAGTAGAAGACATGTCCATGGATAAACATGCGCGAGCACTTTTCTACGAGCTACAAAGAGAAAAATTACTCAAATTAAGAAGAGAAGAATTCAAAGAAAACGGAAAAATCATACGAAAATACTACTGGTCTTTCAACAATGACATAATAAAAGAAGCAGCTTACGAGAAAACCAAAAGAGAAGCATATAAAATATACAAGAAAATACCAGAAAGCGCCTGGTTAGCTCATCAATATTGTAACTAATTATCCATCTCCGGTGGATCTAAAAGCTGAGTATATTGATAAAAATCTCTGACATTTTTTTCCTTACGATTTATAATTTTTTTATCATGTTTAACATCAATCATGAGTTTACGAATAGAAATAATAGCTACAACAAAATTCAGCAACGCAATAACAAAAACAAAATCATAAATGAGCTTTTTAGAGATCATATTAACATTAAAAAAAAGTATCAAAAATGAAACTAGCGCGATAGGTAAAGAAAGAAGGAAAGTTAACATCATTGTCATTCGTTCTCGCATCTTTTAATCAATCTTTGTTGTTGTTTTGTGACTACTTAAGCATTTCCTTTAATTTATCTTCAAATCTAATCAGTTTCACACGTGATTTACTTAGGACATCATTAGAAATATCAACCAACATTTGAAGATATTCATCTTTACAAAACAACTCACCATTTCTCCCTACAGGGGAGTCAAGACGCTCTGTGCTACAAACCTCAACCACAGTTTTATTGCCTAGGGATTTCAAACCAGAATTTTTAAAACCACAAGATACCGCGGTTTTTAACATTTTATCAGCAAAATACTCTGCCCTAGCGGAGATATGAATTATCGGTGATTGAGCTAGTAACCACAGCTGACCAGATTTTGATTTTCCCAATGTTGATAAAATATCACTGGGCTTAATACTCTCATGCCATTTACCAAGGAATCTAGCCTCTTTTTTATCACCAATACTTGGTATCTCGAGTAAGACGATTCGTCCAGCACAACTACTAGATGTATAATAATCTTCAGACTTATTTATAATATTGAGAACCTGTAAGATATCACTGTCAACCTTGTTTTCACTACTAGCTTTCGAAAGTTTCTCAAGAGCAACCTTTTTACCACCGAGAAAATCTCTTTCCGGATTCATAATTTCTCCAGTTCCTTAGAGATACTAATATCACGTTTTTCAAGCTCATTAAAGAAAGACTTATGTCCATTAAATGTATCCCCCAATTAGAAGAAATAGTAAAAGGAATTATTGTATTAAATGTTTTCAAATGCTTTTTGCATGGTTTGTGTTTCGGCTTTATCCTGTTTTACTATTTTACTAACGACAAAAGTTAAAAAGAACGATAATGGTAATCCTATGAAAATTGGATCTAACATGTTAATCATATAGTTACTTGTTATAGAAGATCCTATTATCTGTGGTGCTGTCTTAAAGTAAACAAGAGCATACCAAAGCATAGTAAATATGAATCCACCCAACATCCCTACCCATGCTCCGGCTCTACTTGTTTTCTTCCAATAAAGCATGAGCGTATATGGTGCAAGAAATGTAACTGCCATCAATCCAAAGAAAAATGCAGTCATAATAGCTACAACTTCAGGTGGATTTAAAGAAATTATCAATGTAGCACAGACTATTCCTAATGTAGCTACTCTTGTAATCAAAAGTGATTTCTTTTCAGAACCCCCTCTCTTAAGCCCTTTTTCATATACGTCTCTCCCAATAGATGCTCCTGCAGTATGAAATAAGGCACTTGCCGTTGACATGGCAGCAGCTAAGACCGCGAATAAGAAGAGAAATACGAACCATTGTGGGAATAACTCATCTACCACTAGTGGTACTACCTTATCCGGTGATCCAGGATAGAACAACCCATTATTTGCCATTAGTACGTTACATAGTGGACCTATGCTAAAAGCAGTAAATGTCATTAGAAGAATAAAAACACCCCCATAGGGTATTGCGCGGCGGAGTGCTTTTTCATTTTTAGCAGAGAGGTATCTTACTATCAGTTGAGGCTGAGCTAATACACCAATACCTACCCCAAAAATAAGTGTTAATATCATCAAAAACGATGGTGATAATAATGGAGGCATTGAAGTTAAACCACTAGGTGCTAGTTCTCCTGCAGGTGATCCTATCCCACTTGTTGCAGCTGTTACTTCAAATGTATAAATTGCTTCTTGCTCAAAATCATCACGTGAAAGAGTTACTTGTGTGTAACCCTCATTCCATTCTTCCGACCATCCGCCAGGATCAGGATCACAAGAATAAATAAAAGTGCTAGGTGCTACTTTATGATTAAAAACAATGACAATATCAACATTTAATGGCACACCAATTTCTCCAGGCGGCGGAGATATAGATTTTATTACAAAACCATCATCAATAAATAATTGTTCTAAAGGATACAATGTAATAACTACCGTCTGATTACCTGTTGTAAAATTCCAAGGATTAGGAGCCATACCCCTATGTAATGGGACACCTAAATCTTCAGGAGTCATATCTGCTGCCGCTTCGTGAGCAGGGCCAACGCCCCCAAGCATCCCATAAATACCAACAGTTAGAATAAGCATACCTACAACCATTAAAACTCCTTGAATTGCATGGGTCCACATAACCGCATACAAACCACCGACTATCAGATAAACACCAACGACAATTGTGAAAATAACTACACAAACCTCATAAGGAACCCCAAATGTTACCACAAACAGTGAAGATACTGCAAGAAACACTGCAGAAGTATATGCAACCATGAAAACTGCAATTATCAATCCTGAAACTGCCTGTAACCTAGTTGAATTAAACCTGTTACCTAGCAGCTCTGGTAATGTAACTGCTTTAAGCGAAAGCCCCATTTTTCGAGTTCTAAAACCATAAACAATAAACGCTATTAGAATACCCACAAGAATATTAAGAAGCGCAAGCCAAAGAATTGCATGACCATAAAGCGACGCAATACCAGAAAAACCTATCAGAGCAACTGCACTAATGAATGTTGCACCATAAGAGAACGCTATAACTATTGAGCCCATTTTTCTACCAGCAACAAAGTAATCCTCTGCTGTTTTCGTCTTCATATATCCAAAAAAACCAATTATTGAAAACATCCCTACAAAAAGAGCCATGAATACAATGAAAAAGATGACATCCATACTTACTTAACCACCTTTTTTTGTTTTTGTTTCTTTTTTACTTTCGATGACTCTTTTTCATTAGATTTAAAATATTCATAATAAATCCCATAAAGTACACAAAATATCGCTACAAGTATTGTTCCAATCCATGCAAGAAATACCCATATATCCATACCTAATATTAAACTCATATTTTTCCTCCCCAAATAAACAGGATATGTAATAACTAGATGGAAAACTGACAATGTAATTTATATCTTTCTTTATTTTTTGCAAAATCATTATATTACAAAAGCATATTCAAGCCGAAAGAAGGGAGGTTATCCATGTCAAAAGAACTCTGGGACCCAAAAATTGAAACAAAACCTCTGAACGAGCTAAAAGAATTACAATTAGTGAGATTAAAGAAACTGATTCAATATGTTTATAACAATAACAAATTCTATAACAAAAAACTTAAAGATGTAAATGTAAAAACCGATGGCATTAAAACCCTTAGAGATATACAAAAACTTCCTTTTTTAACAAAACAAGAGCTAAGGGAGTATTACCCGTTTGGTCTTGTTTGTACTGAAATTGATGAAATTGTAGAGGTCCACGCTTCTTCAGGTACTACTGGTAAACCCGTGGTTGGCTCCTATACCAGAAACGACTTAGAACTATGGGGTGACGTTATGGCTCGATCATTATGGGCTAATGGGCTACGGAAAAAAGATGTCCTCCAGAACTCATATGGATATGGACTGTTCACTGGCGCTCATGGATTTGAAAAAGGTGCTCAGAAAATAGGCGCAATGGTAGTAAGCATAAGCTCTGGTAACAGCAAGAGACAGATTAATGCAATGAAGGATTTTAACTCCACTGCTTTAGCATGTACCCCTTCTTATTCAATGTATATGGCTGAAGTAGCAGAGGAAATGGGATTTGATCCAATTAAGGATTTTAAACTCAAAATCGGCTGCTTCGGAGCTGAAGCTTGGAGTGAAGAAATGAGGAATAATATCGAGAAACGATGGGATATCATTGCTCATGAACATTATGGTCTAACAGAAATCATTGGACCTGGCGTAGTTACCGAGTGCAAAGAAAAAAAATTACATATTAACGCAGATCATTTCCTAACTGAAGTTATCGATCCAAGCACTGGTGAAACATTACCACCTGGAGAAGAAGGAGAACTTGTTTTTACCACATTAACTAAAGAAGCTTTTCCAGCAATTAGATTCAGAACAAGAGATCTAGCAGTATATTACGAAGATAAATGTGAATGCGGAAGGACACTTCCATTCCAATCACGTATCAAAGGACGAAGCGATGACATGATGAAAGTAAAAGGAGTCATTGTTTTCCCATCACAAATAGAAGCAGCACTAATGCAAGTCGACGGAGTAAGTGATAACTACCAGATCATTAAAACCAAAAAAGGCAATATTACATCCTTATCAGTAGAGGTTGAACCAACTGAAAGCCGATATAAAGACGGACATCTCGATGATCTTGAGAGACAAGCTGAGGACGAGATCTACAGTGTATTAAATCTACATGTACCTGTTAAAGCTATATCTCCTAAAACAATACCACGGAGTACAGGAAAAGCCAAGAGAGTAATTGAGAGATAAGATTTTTAAAAGGTAAATATCAATGATTGAAATCCTAGAAGCAACTTTACCATATATTACGGGTCTTTGGACACTTCCATGGATACTTATTGGTTTTCTTGTTACCTTATTGCTATCACATGCTATTGGAGAACAAAAAGTAAATAGAGGAATGAAAAAGATCGGACTTGTTTTATTATACGTTTTCGTCCCACTTTTACTTTTTCGGATATTTTTGAGTGTTGATTTTCGTCAAAACGAGATTACATTTACTATTATTTGCTTCATAACCTTATCATCGATATATGCTCTTTCCTACTTTTTCGCAACATCTAAAGCAAATAAGATGAACATAAAAAGAACCGAAAGAAGACATTTCATCAAAACTGTTTTAACAAACCAGGGTAGAAGCTCAGCATTTGTTGGTGGAGCTATGCTAGCTATTCCTGAATGGCGGGTTATGGCTGCAATTTATATGAGTATTGGTGCAATCTTTCTATTTGCAATTGTCCCATATATCCTTGCATACTTACATAAAAAAGATTTAAAAGATAAAGAAAAAGACTCGGAAATTCAAGCTTTACCATGGTATCTGAAAATATTTCCATGGTATCTTATTATTTTTGCTTTTACAGGGATTATTTTACACGAAACAAAGAATGTAAACGTAGACAGTCTTGGAGCAGATTTTGGTATGTTTTTCACGTTTTTTACTCAAATAACAATACCTGCTGCACTTTACTATGTCGGTGCAGGTATCCGCCCACATGATTTAAAAATAAACGAACTGAAAAAAATGTTTAGCCTTAACTTTGAAAAAACAAAGGATCATTGGTCATGGGTTAGAAATATTTTCTTTTTAACAGTAATAATCACACCAATTCTAACAACTATATTTTTTATCATATTCTTAGCTCTTGATTTAATACCAAAACCATGGTTCGCTGTTATTGTCATAAACTCAATTCTACCAATAACAAGTACAAATATGTTCCTTGTCCCATATGGAATAGACAAAAAGGTGACAGCATTATCAGTAACATGGACAACAATTGTTTGTGTACCACTCGTCGTTGCATTAATTACTCTGTTTGAAATATACCTCTAGACTACTACTATTTAGAGTTTCTTCAAAATAAGATCTGCTGCTTTTTTACCGGAGAGAAGCATACCTCCAAAAATTGGACCCATACGTGGGGCACCATAAACCGCATTAGCACCCATACCTACGATAAACAGACCAGGGTAGACTTCTTTGGTGTTTTCAACAACGGTTTTTTCACCAATCTCAGCAATCATTGATTTCTCTTTTTCAAGGTCACCACTAGGTGTATTAAGTGGTCCTACTTTGTTTTTCACAATATGACAAACCTCTGCTGCATGACCTGTTGCATCTATACAGTACTTTGCACGGATGCTAAGCGGATCAACGTGCAAACCAGCTATTTCCACAGCACTCCAATTAATCACAAAACCATTAACTCTTCTTTTTTTATCCAGGAGGACATCCTCAACACTAATAGTGTTAAAAACATGTACACCTGCATCAATTGCCCATGAACAAAGCTTAGTTATTGACTCAATTGAATCAGCGCTAAAATAACCATCTCCCTCATCCTTGAGTTTAACACCTGCGTCTTCTAAAATCGGAGTGGATGCTTTTTGCATAACAATCACGGGGAAAGTCATACCGCCACCCCACATACCGCCACCAATTGAAAGTTTCCTTTCAAAAACAGCTACTTTTTTACCAGCCTCAGCAAGATATTTAGCTGCTGTTAAACCAGCAGGACCCGCACCAGCAACTGCTACATCAACCTCAAAATGATTCTTGAACTCCTCAGAAAAACGATTAAAAATAGTTCGCGTAACAACAACATCATCAATGCTCATAATACCAAGGCCTCTGCAAGAAACTATGAATCAAACTAGACTTATTAAACATAACGCTAAAAAATATTATACCCTACAAAACTGTTACAAGTCTGTGCTCACAATAAGAAAATTCCAACCAGATGACATGTTCTCAATCATAAAAATAGCACACGAGACATTAACTGAACGATACAACCCCACTTTCTTCAACTATTTCTATGAATCATTCCCAGAGGGATTCTGGATAGCTGAAAAACACCATAAACCAATAGCTTTCATAGCAGGTACAATAACAGATAATGAAAACGCAAAAATACTAATGCTATCTGTAACAAAACAATACAGACAACAAAACATAGGTGCAAACCTACTAAAACAATTCCTAAAAGAAACAACTCTTAAAAAAATAAAACAAATAGAACTAGAAGTTAAAACAGACAATCAAAAAGCCATAGAATTCTACAAAAAACACGGATTTGATATTATAAAAATTATACCAAAATTTTACCAAAACGGAGAAGACGCATATTTGATGAGAAAAAAAATTTAGACACGAACGAGCTCTTTTTCTTTCTCAGTCATAAAACGCTCAGACATCTGATTAAGCCTACCAGATATCTTTTCCAGGCCTGGGAAACTATTATTAGATAGAAGATCAGCTATTCCACGGCTAAGAGTGAAAACTGCTAGTTTATGCTCCCTTTTAGATTTGTAAACCTGATAAGGTGTAACGTTAAGTTTAACATATGGTTTAAACTCTAAACCACCATTGTTTTCAACTATGTCTTCTAAATGTGTTTTCAACTGAAGCAAGAACGTATGGAGTTGTATTAGCTCATCTTTCTGCATTATAATATTCCCACCATTAAAACAATGGATTGAAATAATAAATGGGCTTTTTATGATTTTCTGCGAACCATTTAAATATGAGAACTATCTAGCAAATTATAAAAAATAAAAAATTAAAAAAATGATGAGAAGGATCACTCGAGATCCTTTTTAGTTAACACTTTAACTGAGGTAGGTTTTTTAACAACGTTACCCATTTTTATGCCAACAATCTCCTTAACATTTTTGTTATTAGCAATATCTAAAAGACGCTGTGTTATAATACCATCGAATACCACTGTGGAAATATTACCACTTTTCTTCAACGCATCTGTTAACTCTCTCACAGGTATTTTCTTTAATTCTTTTTCGTTTTTATCGAAGAGCACTGCTTTTAAAGAACCGGAGATGTTCTCTAATATTTTACCGTAATTTTTCTGTTTTTCAGTTATGATACTTTCTTCTTCTTTAGGTTTTTCTTCATTTTTTTGTTTTTCTTCAGTCCTTGGTTTTTCTGTAGTTTTTGATTTCGTAGATATAGAAGGAGGCTCTGGTTCTCCTAGAGTTTTTGCTTTTACTTTTTTATCTATTTTTATATCGTACATTTCAGCGTATTGCTCAGCGGGGATTTTATTTTTCAAAGCCTTCATGATAAGTTTCTGTGGTATTTCCTCAACCTCACGGGTAGCTGGTGCACGTGCTACGAAGTCAACATCGGCCGTCTGTAATAGTTCTCTAAGGATTAATTCTCCACCGCGATCTCCATCAACAAAAACAGTGGATATTCTTTCTTTGGTAAGGTTTGTAACTGTCTTTGGAATGTTTGTACCACCAACAGCTATAACGTTTTTAATACCATATTTTAAAAGATTTAGTACGTCTCGTCTTCCTTCAACAATGATTATTGCATCACTTTTTTCAATGTTGGGACCTGCAGGGCAATGATCTTGACCAAAGTTCGTTATTTCTTCAACTTGAACAGCCTGCCTAACATTATCTGCAATGCTTTCTCCCCCCATTTTTCCTTCTTCCATCACCTTGTTAAGCAGTTCCTTTGCACGTTCTATAACTTTTTTTCTTCGAACAACTCGTACATCTTCAACTTCATCAGCGGTAATAGTAGCTTTACATGGTCCAACGCGATCTATACTTTCAAAAGCAGCTGCGAGTATAACTGTTTCAACTTTGTCTAAAGATGTTGGTAGAGTGATTATTCCTTCACTTTTACCATTCTTTGACTCAAGTTCTACTTCTATTCTTCCAACTCTTGCAGATCTCTGTAGTTCACGTAGGTCTAATTCATCGCCGAGAAGACCCTCGGTTTGGCCAAAAATAGCACCTACTACATCAGATTTCTCAATGACACCATCAGCCTTAATATGTGCTTTAATCAAATATTTCGTAGTTGCGGGATCGATTACCATTAATCATCACCTCATTTTTTGATATCTTTTTGAAAAATAGCACCTTTATCCACTCTTTAGCAAATAATAGGTGTTAAACCTCATCTTTTGCTTTTAATTTGATACGATTTTTAAATGTTAAGCGGTTAAGCATAAATTAATCCTAGTAGATTAACACACGAATGTGCTATTTTTCATCATTTATTTTCTAAATTCTTACAATTATATATGAGTCATGCACCATATTTAAATGTTGTGCCTATATTCAGCATAAGAAGTGCCTAAGATGAAAGAAAAAATATACATCGGTGTAGCATGGCCCTATGCAAACGGGTCACTTCATCTTGGACATATCGCAGGATGTTATCTACCAGCAGACATCTTCGCACGATACAACAGGATGAAAGGCAATGACGTTTTGATGGTTTCCGGTAGCGACGAGCATGGCACGCCTATTACAATCACTGCAGAGAAAGAAAACACAACTCCGCAAGTTATAGTAGATAGATACAACAAAGAGCACACAGAGAACATGAAACAATTTGGTATTTCTTTTGATTTATTTACTAGGACATCAACGGATAACCATGCAAAAGTAGTACAGGATCTTTTTTCAACTCTTTACACTAAAGGATATATCTACAAAAAAAGTGTTGAGTCTTTTTACTGTAAAGAATGCAACCGTTTTTTACCTGATCGTTACATTGAAGGAACCTGTCCATATTGTAGTAATGAAAAAGCAAGAGGAGATCAATGCGATGAATGCGGTAAAATACTCGATTCGCAGGAACTACAGAATGTGAAATGTAAAATTTGTGGTAGCACTCCTGAAATACGAACAAGTGAACATCTATTTCTTGCGTTAAGTAAATTTGAAACAAAATTGCTTGATTGGATAAGTGATAAAAGACATTGGAAATCAAGCGTGATGAAATTTACCCAGAACTGGTTGAAGAACGGACTGAAAGATAAAGCAATAACAAGAGACATGGAATGGGGTATAAAAGTCCCGGTTGAAGGTTTTGAAGATAAACGAATCTATGTATGGTTTGATGCAGTAACAGGATACCTATCTGCTAGTAAAGAATGGTCACAAAATTTAGGAAATCCTGATAAATGGGAAGAATGGTGGAAAAACAAGCAGGCAAAGCACTACTATTTTCTTGCAAAGGACAACATTCCATTTCACAGTTTAATCTGGCCCTCTATGCTCATGGGTTATGATAAATCCCTAGAGTTGCCATATGACATACCTGCAAATGAATATCTGCGGCTCAAAGGCGAGCAGTTTTCTAAAAGCAGGGGCGTGGCTGTTTGGGTTCCAGATATTCTTGAAAAATTTGATGCTGATGCTGTGCGATATTACCTATCTATTAATATGCCTGAGAACAAGGATACTAATTGGACCTGGGATGATTTTGTTGCCAAGAATAATGATGAACTTGTAGGAACATATGGTAATTTTATCCACAGAGTCATTACATTCACTCAGAAAAATTTTGGTGAAATTCCAAAACAAGGAAAGTTAGATGATTTAGACAAAAAAGCGATCAAGAAAATAAAAGAAAGTTCCAAAGAAGTTGACACGTCCTTAGGTAAATGCAATTTCAAAAAAGGATTACGAGCATCAATGAATCTTGCACAATTTGGTAATTATTATTTTGATCAAAAACAACCGTGGGCTCTTATAAAATCTGATAAAGAAGCATGTGGAACTGTATTACATATCTGCTTGAAAATTGTAAATGCTCTCGCAGTTTTAACAGCACCCTATTTACCATTTTCTTCAGATGCAATTTGGAAAGGTCTAGGTAATAACACCTCTATACATATTACAAGCTGGGATGGCACCCAGAAAGAACTAAATGTAGGATTTAAACTGGAAAAACCAAAACCATTATTCAAAAAACTTGCATTAACAGATTTCATAACAGAGGAAGACCCATTTTCAAAACTTGATCTACGTGTCGCAAAAATAATAGATGTAAAAGATCATCCTAATGCTGACACGCTCTATATGATGCATCTAGACCTTGGGGCTCTTGGTAAAAGGGTTATAGTAGCAGGTATGAAACCCTACTATTCAAAAGACGAACTTAAGGGTAAAAACATTGTAATTGTTGCTAATCTTAAACCTGCAAATATTCGTGGTGTAAAATCTAATGGTATGCTGCTCGCTGCAGAAGATGGAAAAGAAATTTGTTCTCTTCTAAAACCTGGTGACGCCGGCCCAGGTTCAGAAGTATTCATAGAAGGCATTCCACGTGAACCTAAAAAAATCCTTGAATTTGAGGATTTCAAAAAAGTAAATATGGCGATAAACGAGAAACAGGAAGCAGCATATGATGACAAAATATTAATGGGTAAAAAAGGAAAAATTGTTTCTGACAAAAAAATTAAAAAAGGAGCTAAGATTCTGTAAAAAAACTTTATTCAGGGAGGTAAAACTAGATGGCAATTGTGAGAGAGACAAATCTACCATTGAAATCTTTTAAAAAAGGAAAAGTTAGGGATGTTTACGAGGTTGATGACAGCCTCTTGCTCATTGTAACTGATCGCATTTCTGCTTTTGACTATGTCCTTCATGAGCCTATACCGTATAAGGGTGTCTGTCTTACTCAGATATCTAAATTCTGGTTTGATTTCTTCAGAGATTCTGTACCAAGTCATATGATTTCATCAGATGTCTCTAAGTTTCCAGGCGATCTAGGAGAACATGAAGAGGTTCTATCTGGTCGTAGTATGATAGTGAAAAAAGCAAGAGTATTCCCAGTTGAATGTATTGTTCGTGGTTATATTTCTGGATCAGCTTGGAAATCTTATCAGAAAGATGGAACTGTCTGTGGGATAAAATTACTAGAGGGTATGCGGGAATCTGATAAATTTGATGAGCCGCTTTTTACTCCATCTACAAAAGCAGAATCTGGTCATGATATAAATATTTCTTTTGAGGAAATGAAGAAATTAATTGGTGAAGAGGATGCAGAGAAGATTAAAGAATTATCTCTAAGTATTTACAACAAAGGCGCGGAGTATGCGCGTAAAAAAGGTATTATTATCGCTGATACTAAATTCGAGTTTGGTAAACTAGATGATGAGATAATTCTTGTTGATGAAATTCTTACACCTGATTCTTCACGTTTTTGGCCTGCGGATCTTTATGAGCCGGGAAGATCTCAACCTAGTTTTGATAAACAGTATGTACGTGATTATTTGAGTGGTACTGGTTGGGATAAAAATAGTGATCCACCTCATTTGCCGGAGAATGTTATCGAGGAGACTAAGAACAAGTATATCGAGGCTTTTGAGAGGATTACAGGTGAAAAGTTCACATTTGTATAACAAGGCATAAATAATATATGTCCTGATATAAATATTTGATGAAAAGTACATATCTGCAGTTATTTACATTATTACTAGGTTCTATTGTTATCGTTAGTGGGATTACTGTTGCAGATTCAAAACAAAAAAATCTGTCAACCAAAGTAACTATTTGTTCTGATGATTTTTATTTTGTTCATATTACTGACACACATGTTATGCATAAAATATTTGATAGAAATGAGGTTTTCAAAAATAGATTGGAATCTGTATTAGACAAGGTTAGATCTTTTGATAGGGAACCCGCTTTCGTTGTTGTAACTGGTGATCTTGTAGAATGGGGTGGTTTTGGATTAACTGGTGCTCTTAACTGTATAACATTTAGTGATTGTTTTTATGAAAAAGATGAGCAGCTGTATCTAGATTCAGATTACACTATACCTGTTTATACCACACCAGGTAACCATGATTATCGCTGGGGGACAAAACTCAATAATTATCATCGGTTCATTAATCCAAATCATGTTGAAGATGAAGATCGATATATCATCGAGTATGAGAACCTGAGCTTATTTTTCTTGGATTCAGGGCATGATTATCTCCTAAATCCGCTTGGATGGGTTCGCTCGGATGGTCTACATGTTAAAGGAAGTGGGCTCTATGATGATGATATTATATGGCTCAATGACTCTTTAAATAGTTGTGAATCCAATCATAAAATTGTTTTAATGCATCATCCTGCCATCAGTGAACGCGATAGTTTTGGTAAAATGTTAGATGTTTTAGCCCGTAATAGGGAAGAATTCATTGAATTATGTAAATATCATGATGTAGATATGGTTCTTACTGGTCACACACATAGAGAAATGGTTTTTGATAGTGAAGAAAACATGTATGATGGTCTTCTAAATTGTAGCTTGTGTTCAACACTGTATGTTAATACTAATGATTGTAAGTATGACTGTGCATATAGAAATATCACAATTTTAGGTGATGACATCTGGTTGGAACCAGGTGAAACATTATTTTGTGGTTTTAGCTAAGAAAAATGACATATATCATTTAATATATCTTTTTAGAAATCTTTTTTAAGGCTTTGCACACAAACTATAGGGTTTATGTGCATAATACAATTTTGCACATAAAGTTGTTTATTTAAGACATACAAAAACAATTACAAAAATATATATAAATATAGCACTTTGATTTCACGTAATAGTTATTAATATTAACTCAAATATAGTTAGTGAGGTTTAGAACATGCCATCATATTCTGCTCATATAAGATTAGGAGATCATCCTGGAGATTTACATTTGCATTTTTACTATAATAAAAAAAACAGTAGAAAGTTAATAGGTAAATATCGAATACCATCATTAACACCTTTGCCAGGAACGGAACATGATTTAAATAATAATGAAATAGAGTTTCTAAATGAATGGTTAATTCAAAAAAAACAAATTAATAAATTACAGCATGCACTGGAAGAAACACTTTTTAATATGGATGAAGTCGGGAAAAAAGTAATAGAAAACATCAAAGAAGGTACTGTTGAAAAACGTAAAGGAACTACTTTTGTCACAGTACGTTTTCCAGTCATTAAACGACTAAAGTAAATCAATCATTTAAATCCTAATACAACCATTGTTTTATCTAAAATAAAACAACAATTTACTAAAACTTCCTTATTTCCGCTATGATCCATCATATATGTTTTAGAACCATGAAAAAGCCTATTACGGACTTTTTCTATTAAAAGAATAAGTTCAATAAACGCAGATTTATATTTTTCTTCTCTGATGTACTTCTGGTATCTCTTTATCTTATTTCCATAATATTCTAAACTCATATTATTTATTATTTTATCAATTTGTTTTTTATTATTTTTTAAAAATAATTCTGCCTTTTTTTCTCCAAATTCCTCTCTTTTTAAATGACTTAAAACAGATTTCACTTTTGCAGGTTCTCCAGCATTAACATCTTTTTTTCCAGTTTTAGGATTTATATACCTTTTTCCATAGTATACATTAAAAGCAATCCAATAAAAAATCATTTTATTAAAATATTTTTTTTCATCTCTTGCAGCTTTTAACCAACTGTTAACTCTATTTTTATCTTCGTTTAATAGATTATCAAGTGGCATTTTTCTCACACATTATCTATTATGTCCTCAAAAATTCTTATTTCTTCGTTTGTTAAGTCATATAATTTGTATGTGGCCATATTGATCTCTTTATCAATATCCAATATTCGGTCTTTTAGAAAAATTAACTCTTTTTTATATTCATCAAAATAATCTTCCCATTCATCTTGTTCTTTCAATGTTAATGTTATTTTTTGTTTAGATAACTCTTTTAAAAATTCGTCAAAGTTTAACTCATAAAAATTCTCTAATCTTTTTGTTATTTTTTCTAAATTTAAATTAGAGAAGACTCTTGCAATAAATCTATTTATCTTTTCATGAAATTCTTTATTTAACTTAGTGATTTCAGTTACTTTATTTGCTAATGTATCACTATTACTAATATTTGGTAATGGAATAGGATTTAGGTATATCTCTTTAAATCTTAAATTTGAATGAGTTCTTGTCGACTCATAGAGAAGACTGTAAATTTTGTCGAATATTTTTGAATTAAAAAATGCAGCAAATGACTTAACATTAATATTATCCGACTTTGATTCTACAATTGTGACAGAATTTAATAAGCCAATTTTTTTATAATTAAGTATAATATTCGCTCTATTTTTTGTTGACAATTCTCTTACTAATACAATTTTATCAGTATCAAAAACTTTTATTTCTAAGGGGTCAATCCAATATTCTGGAGGTTTATCATAATAACACCATATAGACTTACCTGTAAAAACAGGGATGCGGCCTGAGATCTTTTCATCTTTTAATTTGTTCCTAATTCCTGTTATACCTGCCCCAGCTGTAAATTTAAAAAAGTTATCAATTTTTGTATCTATTTTTTTTAATTTATCTAAAGCAATCTCTTCTTTCTTATCCTTTGGAAAAAAGAAAATATTGGCAGGTAACAAATTATAATCATTGATTTCGATTTTTTTATCTACTAATAATCTTGAAATCTTTTTTATTTTTAAATAATTCCCATATTTTATTGTATTATTATTTGATTTTTTATCTATAATTATTATCGATGTTTCAACTGGAGTATCCTCAAAAACACCCGAACCAAAATTAATAATATTATTGATTAATTTTGTATCAATTAAATATTTTCTAATAAGTTTTCCATAGCTTGCTGAAAAGAATTTATTTGATGAGATAAAACCTAAAATACCTTTATCATGTAGTAATGATAATCCTTTTTCAATAAATAGTGTTGATAAATCAAATCCAGATTTTACTAAATCAAATTGATTATTTATGAAAGCTGTTTCTTCTTCTGAAAATTCTCTACTACGGACATAAGGAGGGTTTCCAATAATTATATCAAATTTAAATGGAAATTCTGATTCCCAGCTAAAAGACTTGTCTCCTCCAACTTCTTTCTCATGTATTAATGAATTACCACATTTTATATTACTTGAAAGATCGATTAACTTTTTGTTCTTTTTTGCTATTTTAAAAAATAAACTTAATTTTGTTATTTCAACAGATTCTTCATTAATATCGACTCCATATATGTTATTCTCAATGATTTCTCTTGCTTCGTCTTCTTCTATAAATTTTGTAAAAGTTAATTGTTCTTTTCTTATTTTTTTAGATTTTCTTTTTGCTAAAGGAGATACTTGTTTCTGAGAATATTCTCCTATTGATTCCTTAAAAATTTGAACTTCTTTATGAATTTCAAGTAATATCTCAACAGCTTTTATTAGGAAAGATCCTGAGCCGCAAGCAGGATCAAGTATTTTTAAATTATTGAATTTTTCTTCAAGTTCTTCGATATTATTCGAATATTCTTTAATTAATTTATCAACATTATTTACTCCCTTTTTAGATAAGTAAGGTATTATTGTATTTCTACAAATATAATCGGTTACAAAATCTGGTGTATAAAAAACTCCTTCTTTTCTTCTTCTTGAGGGTCTTTGTTCCTGTAGTTCTTCTAAATCTGAGATAGACTGTTCAAAGATATGGCCAAGAATATTAACACTTACTTCTGTATTAAAATCAAATGAAGCCATATACAATAAATTCAAAACAATTGGGTTAACATTGCCATTATGAATTTTTAAAATTGCTTTAGATTTTTCATCGAGTTCAATTTCTTTTTTAATTTTTGAATTTTGATAAATTTCATTAAAATAAGATTTTTTTCTAAAATCTTTAAAATAAATTGAAGTCGGTATCGTTTCTTTGAAAAGCCCTCCATTAAAACCAAAAATATTATGTCTTTTTGAACCTTCATTTAGGTTTTGGAAAATACTTTTAATAAGATTACAAACAAGATTTGTATTCTCTGAGAAAATACTATCTACATTCATTAGGTTTAAAACTTTATCTTCAAAGAGTCTTTGTTTGAGTTTATCTGTATCTTCTGCAAAAAATACAAACATTAATCTATTTAGAAAAATCTGTGCATAGTGAATTGATTCTTCTTTATTTGCACCATTATCCTGAAATTCCCTGATAAGCATCAGTCGTGTTTCATGAAACAACTTATAAAATTCCTTAGTGAACTCTCTTTCTTCAATAACTGACTTATCATATAGGGTTTCAATAAATTCTTTATCAATTATACTTTCTTTAGAAAAAATTGCTATAAATTCCTTTAATTTTTCTGCATCATCTTTAATACTTAAAAAATCAAAAAAATGATATTTGCTATATCCTTTTGATTTATCAATAAGTACAAAATCTCGATAATTTGTACATATTCCATATTTGATAGTATCAATTCGACCCATGTTGTCCCAGGTTTGTTTAAAAGGAGTGCTTTGTTCTGCTCTATATCCTGTTTGTTTGCTAAAAAGATCTTTTGATTCGCCTTTTACTTCTATACATAGAATTGTTTTACCAATTGAATCTTTAAAAGTAAACTCTATATTTGCTTTTTCGTAATCAAGATCTTCTCTTATAGAATATCCAAGAATGTCTCTTAATACATAAATTGCAAATTTGAAATAATTAGATCTCTCTTTTTCAAGAGCACCTGATTCTAATAATTGAATCCATTCGTTAGCATTCTTCTTTTGTTTTTGACTTATTTTAACATTAGAACATAAACGTTTAATTGTCCTTTCATTGAAAAGTTCAGTATCCATTTTTTCTGTATTCTAAAAGCAAAATGCTTCATTTATACATTTCTTTTTTGGATACAAAACTTTAAATTATTATAAATTATACCAATGGTATAACCAATGGTGTAATAAATGAAAGTTTTAGATAAACGTTGGGGCGAAGTTACAATTAAGCAACAAGGAGAAAAAAAGAATAAATTTGATAAAACAAAATCATTTAGTATAGCAAAAACAAATAATGAATATTCTATAGAAGAATTAAAAGACATACTTGAGATTACGGTCAACCTAACAGAAAAATATAATTACATTGGGTTAAAAAACATATTAAATTCCATAAAAAACAAGGAGAAAGAATTATGAGTTATGCTGAAGACATCGAAATAATTGAAAAATATCTAATCTTACTACTTGGGGTAGTAGATAGACCAATTCCATCAAAAATCCATTTACAAAAAGAATTATTTTTATTGTCTAAAGCCAATCCGAAAATTGCAGATTTTATTGACTATGAAAAACATTACAAAGGCCCCTACTCTGCTGAATTAGATGATGTTTCTAAAGAACCATTGTTCTATACAAATGCATTTGAGTTTGATAAATATCAAAGACTTTTTTTAACTTCTGAAGGAAAAAAAATATTCAATAAAATAATTGAAGAAAATTCAGATAACACGAAATTCAAGGAGTTATTAAAATTAATTAAGATGACTCGTGAACTTTACGATAAATTAAGCAAGAATGAATTGTTATTTTTAGTATATGCAACTTATAATGATTATACGGAAAAATCTGATATATCTGAGCATCTCCTTTCAAAAATTAGTCGAAAAAAATTTTCAAAGAAATTACTTGAAAAAGGACTAATATCTGAGAGAAGAGCAAAAGAACTGGTAGGAGCATAATGTACACATATTCACTGATACCTGATAGTACATTCTTTATTTGTTATCTTGATGACATTGAAAAACCTGAATATTTAAAGAAAATAATTAAAAACAATAAATTTAATATTTTTATAGGTCAGATCATCAACAATGAAATTAAAAAATCCAACAATTACAAATCATTGGAAAAAGACTTCGGATCTAAAATAAAAATATTTGAATATTACCAATATGGTGAAATTCTTCGACCATTATTTTCGAGAGAAGAGATTATAAAAGGAGAACATGAGGTTATTGTAATTGCATTTATTTTATTTTCAGAAGATGAAAAATTTATTGCCATTTTAGATGATATAGCTCCAAGGAAATTTATTAAAAACAATTTTCCTCAAATATATGAATCTATAGAATGGACTGTGGGATTTACAAAAAATTGTTATTATAAACATAAAATTTTTTCAAAAGAGGAAACATTAATTATTTTAGAATTGATACAAAATTCTAAGTTCAGAATAGATCCTGAAGTAATCTGTGGATTAATATATGAGGTAAGGTGTAGTTGATTTGGGAAAAAATATACCTGTAAAAGAGTCGATAAGAGATAAAGACTCAGAGTATAATATTAAGAGATTTAAATTTGGCCATATAGATGTTGAAAGACCAATAAAAGTATTAGATGCGGGTAGCGGAAAAATAAACAAAAAAATATTTGAAGGACAGAAAAAAAACTTTGAAAATGTTATTTTCGAATCTTCAAAATTTTTAAAACCAGATTCAATAAAAAAAGTCTTAGAAGAATCTGATGATTCAACAATAAAAAAACGAATGGGATTAAGAGAGTGGATAACCGAATATCCATATACTATAACTCATACTTTTGATTTTAATCCGTATGATTATTTTAAAAATTTAGAAAAAATTGCAGGCTATTTTTATTACTATTATCAATTTTCAGATACCATACTTTTAGTTCCAAACATTAAACTGGAAAAGGAAGGAAAACAAATTATTTCAATCGAAGAATATCTTAGATATATTGAAGAAGCTTATTCAATATTAAATCGTAAAAATCATAAAAAAATATTTGTCCCTCTATCTTTGAGATTTGGTATGAACGACATAGAAAATCTTGCAAGGAAATATGAAAAAAATGATTTTTTTAATATTTGGATAGATTTTGAAGGTAGTTCTGTAGGCAGTAGAACAAAGATAGCCAGAATAAGAAGATTTTTTTCTGTTTTTGATGAATTGGAAAAAGTTGATGATATTATTACTTATTCAACTAATATGAGACGTGAAATAACTTCCAATACTAAAAGTAATGAAAGTCCCTCATCAGATGTTTTAACATCTGTTATTGGCGCTAATATTATTGGAGTTAATAGAGAACCTCAGGGGTTTGGAGAAAAAATAGATAAAAATCTTCCTGAAGAAGAAATACAAAAGATAAAAGAAAAGAGAAAAAAGAAAATGGAAGAGATGAAAAAACATAAAGCAAGATATTTTGATCCTGAATCATATTATTATTATAAAATCATTAATTCAAAGTTAAAACAAGAAGAGAAAAATAGACTCATGAACATGCAACAAAATATCGTAAATAACTCTTTTTTACTTGATAATGAATTTAATTCTCAAGCTGAACATTTTCTTGAAAAAGGTGATTATTCAATAAAGAAATATATCTGTGATAAATCGATGATAAAGGAATATAAGAAGGGTTATTTAATCGATGATTTGTTTGGAGAAAAATCTAAAAAGAAACTTAATTGGTTTTAATCTTATTTTTTTGTAATTGGTTTAACATTGATTACAAGTTCACCGTTTTCTGCTTTTAAAGTCCAATCAAGCTTGTCTCCTTCTTTAAGATTAAAATGACTCATAATCCCTGCAGGAACGGTTGTTCTATAGGAGTTTACTATTGTTGAGGCTTTTGCAATAGTTGTTGTAAAACCCATATTTATCATAATGTGCATGTTATTTGTTGTATATATTTCTTACTACTTTTTATACTATCTTCTATCCTACCTAAAAGTTTATATACTAAGATGCATTTACCCTTATAAAGGTAGATTAAAAGGTAGTAAATAAACAAAAGAAATATAAAACAAATATTTGCTGCACCCCCTCTTGATGGAGGGATAATCCAATTACATCAATAAGTTTATTAAAAGCCACCTGCAGCAAACTACCTTAGATACCTACTTAGAGTTAAATGGAAAAGGTAGTATGGAAAATATTTCTCCAGAAGACCCAATAATAAAAATTTCATACCCTCAAGACTGGGTTTCATACAACAGTGCACAAACCCAAGAGAAAATTCTATTTTTAGAATTATTATATGAAATAACCTCCCAAGTACCACAACCAAAATACAAAGGAAATGGTCGCCCACCTGCAAATATTGGAGAAATGATTTTTTCATGTTGCTTAAAACATTATCTTGATTTTAGCAGTAGGCGAAGCCAATCAGATATTAAATTAGCACAACAACTTGGATATTTAGATCATGCTCCACATTTCAACACCGTTTTAAAATATCTCAGAAAACCTGAATTAAAATTAATATTAACCAAATTGATTCAAATATCTGCCTTACCTCTAAAAGAAATCGAGCAAGATTTCGCATCAGATGCATCTGGATTTAGTACTGTTATGACCTTTGCTTGGAATAAATGCAACAGAAGCCACTTTGATAGGAAGAAATTCAAAAAAGCTCATGTAATGTGCGGTGTTAAAACCAATGTTATAACCCATATTGAAGTTACTGATGGTTATGTTCACGATACTTTGATGTTCGAAAATTTAGTTAAAAAAACTGCAATAAATTTTGATATGAGAGAGGTTAGTGCAGATAAAGGATATTCAACTGAGAAGAATTTAGATATAGTTACTAAACATGGTGCCATCCCTTTTATTGTTTTTAAAAAGAATGCAAGAATATCAGAAGATAAAATGTTAATTTGGAGAATAATGCTTAGATATTTTAAGAACCATAAAGAAGATTTTATGGAGCATTATCATAAACGCTCAAACGTTGAAACTGTTTTTAGTATGATGAAACGAAAATTTGGTTCTCATGTTAGAGCTAAAAACTCTATCGCTCAAGAAAATGAAGTTTTATGTAAGGCTCTTTGTCATAACATTGTTGTCCTTATTCATGAGATGTTTGAGCTCGGAATTACTTTAGATCTATCAAAATTGATGGAACAGGAGTTTATGTGCAAAATTAAAGAGTAAATACTTTATGTGCAAAGCCCTTTTTTAATATATTTTATCCTTCTTGAACAGGGGAACGCCAATCAAGACCCAGAGTCCTCAGACCAATTTTTGGAATCAAAGGAGACCTACGTTTATGTTGGCTTGTTACACGCATCTTTTTAACACGATCAACATCAGACTTATCTAAACCAACAATCTCAGCTATATCACTTATTTCCATCTTTTGTTCTAAACCCACTAAAATCTTATCAAGAACACTATAACTAAGTCGTAGTTCTTTCTCATCAGTTTGATCTTTCCACAAGCCTGCAGTAGGAGGCTTCGAAACAATCTCCTTAGGGATTTTCAAATACTTAGCAAGTTCCAAAACCTGAGTCTTGTAAAGATCACCAAGGGGCTGAATATCAACACCACCGTCACCATATTTTGTGAAATAACCAATCAACAACTCAGATTTATTGGAGGTACCACAAACAAGACTACGTGTCATATTCGCATATTCAAAAAGAAGTATCATCCTAGCCCGGGCTTTAATATTCGCAAGTGCGTACTTATCTGGCTTAACAACACATTGCTTAGTTATCTGTTGCACAATAGGAGCGATATTCTTTCGTTCACAGAATAAACCAAATTTTTTCACAATGAGTCCATGATGTTCAAAATCCAACTTTGGAGTGGTTTCATCTGGTAGAAAAACACATCTAGTACTCTCCTTACCGAGAGCCTTTTTACATAGAAATGCGGTAACCGCTGAGTCAACTCCACCAGAAAGACCTATAACAACACTTTTACAACCTGAATTTTTCACATAAATCTTTATGAAATCCTCTATAACCGTTGTAACCTCTTCAGGGTTTATTGATAGGTTAATATCCAACACATATCACCCTTTCTTAAGATGCTCATATATGGATTTCCCATGTGAATCCATCGCTACGACAAGTGGTCCGAATTCTTTAACTTTGAATACCCAAACTGCTTCAGGCATGCCAAGCTTATCTAGCCAATACACTCCTTCTACTTTTTCTACTTTGTCAGCGGCGAGGGCGCCAGCACCACCAGTATAAGATGTATACACACATATATATTTTTGTAATGCTTTCTTAGTTCTCCCCCCCATACCACCTTTACCGATGATAATATTTGTACTAAATTTCTCAAGGAATTTATCCTCAAAAATCTCCATCCTGCTACTAGTCGTTGGACCTGCAGATACAACTTGCCATTTACCATTTTCCTCTTTCATTAAAGGACCACAATGATATAATGCCATCTCAGATGGATCAAATGGAATCTCCTCTTTTTCAAGCATCATATGATGAGCTTCATCACGAGCAGTAAACATCTTACCAGTGACATACAATATGTCACCAACCTCCAATTTTTTAATTTCATCTTTATCAGCCGGGATGTTTATGTGATACTCCACTCATTTCACCTCCCAGCTACCATCGCTATGAATAACCATTTTCGCCCGGCGATCAGCCCAACACTGAACCGCGATACCCACCGGGAGACTAGCCGGGTGACGATGAGCCTTTTCAACATGAACATCTAAAACCGTAGTCTTCCCACCAAGACCCATAGGACCAATACCACTAGCATTAATACGTTTAATCAATTCCTCCTCAACAGCAGCAATATTTTTATCCTTGTGACGATCATCAACAGGTCTTAGAAGAGCTCGTTTACCAAGTTTCAAAGAAAGATCAGCACCACCACCAATACCCACACCAACAACAGTAGGTGGGCATGGGTTACCAGCAGACTTTATCATCTCTTCAACTACAAAATCCTTAACACCCTCAATGCCAACACCGGGTTTCAACATACCAAGTTTACTCATGTTTTCGCTACCACCACCCTTAGGCAACGCAGTAATATGAACATCATTTCCATCAACGAAATCCCAAGTAATATATGGCAGGTGATCACCTGTGTTGTCCTTATGATTCTCACCAGTGAACGGGTCAACCGTATTGGGACGAAGAGGAACCTCTAGAGTAGCCTTTTTCACAGCATTATTCATTAAATCCTTAAGTCGATTAATGAAGGAGAAATCTATACCTACTTCTATAAAAAAAGTTTGAATACCAGTATCTTGACACATAGGTCTACCTGATTTTTTGGCAAGATCGATATTTTTCAAAATAGCATCAATCTGAGTTTTTGCAACACCATCTTCGATTTCATAAGCATGTTCTAGTGACTTTACTACATCATCTGGTAACTCAGTTTCTGCTTTTCTGATGAGTTCAACTATGCCATCTTCAATGTTTTTGAGATTCATCTTGTATACCTCTTTCTTGAATTTAAAATTGATTTTTCCTCCCTTAATCTCGCGAGTAAAACAATTAGGCATTATTTAACAGTTATCAAGAAAAAAGGAGAAAAAAAGAGATTTATTTGTTTTATTTTGCTTTACCGATTTCTTCTACAGCTTCAGGGTTGGCAAGAGTTGATATATCACCGACATCTTTGCCAAGGGCTTTTGAACGTATGACACGTCTCATGATTTTTCCACTACGCGTCTTTGGTACATCATTGACAAACCAGATTTCATCTGGGCGAGCGATTTTACCCATTTCATTGCCAACATGTTCACGTAGCTGTTTACGAAGATCATCATTAGGCGTAGTGTTCTTTTTCAAAACTACATAAGACGTTATTGATTCGCCTTTTAATGAGTGTGGTTTACCAATAACTGCTGCCTCTGCAACAAGTGGATGGCTAACTAACGCGGATTCTACTTCTGAGTTGCCGATACGGTGACCAGATACATTAAGAACGTCATCTGCTCGACCCTGTATCCAAAAGTAGCCTTCACTATCTTTACGTGTCACATCACCAGCGAGATATTGTCCTTCAAATTTGTCCCAATAAGTTTTTTGGTACCGCTCTGGGTTTTTATAGATGCCTCTTAGCATACCTGGCCATGGATGAGTCAAGACTAGGTTACCACCAGCATTCTGCACGGGTTCCCCTTTGTCATTTAAAACATCAGCAAATAGACCGGGGAGTGGACGAGTTGCACTACCAGGTTTCAAAGGTGTAAGCGGAAGAGGCGATATAACGAAATGACCAGTCTCAGTTTGCCACCAGGTATCCATAATAGGGCAGTTCTCATCACCAATATGTTTGTAATACCATATCCATGCCTCAGGGTTAATTGGTTCACCAACAGACCCAAGAAGACGTAGTGTACTAAGATCATGTTTCTTAACCCAGTCCTCACCATATTTCATAAAAAATCGAATACTAGTTGGCGAAGTATACAATAATGTAACATTATATTTCTCAATAATCTCCCACCACCTATCAGGTTGTGGAAAATTTGGAGCACCCTCATAAAGTACAGATGTCGCACCAAGAATCAACGGAGCGTACACAATATAGGAATGACCAGTAATCCAACCAATATCAGCAACACACCACCAAATATCAGTATCCTTCAAATCAAAAACCCATTTCAGAGTATAAGATGTTCCAACAGCGTAACCACCATGAGCATGAATAATACCCTTAGGCTTACCAGTAGTACCCGAAGTATATAGGAAAAACAATGGATCATTGGCATCTAGTTTCTCAGTTTCACATTCCTTAGAAGCATCAAAAACAAGGTCATGCCACCAGACATCACGACCAGCATTCCATGGTACACCATCACCGGTACGTTTAACAACAATACAATGTTTAACACTAGGTGCGTCTTCAAGAGCAACATCCGCTTGCTCCTTAAGATAAACCTTTCTACCACGTCGCCAGAAACCATCACAAGTAATAACAACTTTCGCCTCACAATCATTAACCCTATCACGAAAAGCTAAAGAACTAAAACCAGAGAACACAACAGAATGTACCGCGCCAATCTTAGCACAAGCAAGCATAGCAATTGGAAGTTCAGAAATCATCGGCAGATAAATACCAACACGATCACCTTTTTTGACACCAAGTTTCTTCAAAGAATTAGCAAGTTTGTTAACCTCAATATAAAGATCATTAAAAGTCAGTTTTTTAACATCACCAGGCTCACCCTCAAAAATAAAAGCAACCTTATTCTTCCGCCAACTCTTAACATGTCTATCAAGTGCATCATGAACAATATTATACTTGGCACCTACAAACCATTTAACCCAAGGAACATCCCATTCAACAACTTTTTTATAAGGCTCGTACCACTCAACAAGATCTTTAGAGACTTCTCCCCAGAACCATTTCCAGTTCTCAGCTTTCTTGTAAAGCTCATCAACAGTTTTTATCCCCTGTTTGCCCATCCACTCCTTAACATTAGTCTGACTAACTAACTCATCTTTAGGTTTGAAAACACGTGTTTCATCCAGTAATACTGAAATATCTTCTCCAGCCATACTTTTTTCACCTATTTATTTTTCATCGAGCTTGGTCTTTTAGATGGCTAATCATCTAAATATCCTGAGGAAAAGCACCAGTCAACATTGCGTACTGCTCAAAATCTTCAACGAAGTCGAATTCTTTATCCATTTCAGTATCAGGGATTTCCTTGGCTTTTTCAGATAGATGCTCTTTCTGACGTTTTATTAAATCTGCAAGTGACGCGAATCTTTTTGCTTTGACAACTGGATAAAACGACGAAGAATCAACCCCATCCATTGTTCTAATTTTTTCTCTTAAGAAATTGTTCACAGTTTGAGCAGAGTCAGCTGCAACGTTCACGACGATATCTTCATCGCCTAGAGAATATGATACATAGATTGGGAACAAATTGAAAGGATATCTATAATTAAGTAAGTAGTTGTAGATGGTCTTGTAATTACGTGGGTGGGTAAAGATCCTTATAATAAACCGTTGAATATTCTCAGGTTTCTTCTTTGGAATTGGGAAAAACATTGGTTTCATGAGTGAAATTGTCTTCGTATGATGACATTCATCAAATTTTGAAAGAGTTTCTGTTAGAAAATGTGCAATGTTATCAGGATCTTTTACATCAAATATAACGCCGACGTTCATCATTCCCTCTGCTTGAGTCGCATAAAGCGGCATAACCATTTCTGAGGATTCTTTTGCAATTACATTTTCTACATAATTCCATACTTTATTTAGATCTGTTTTTGGAAACAATCTTACTATCATCATCATAGGCTTTTTCCTCCCCATAAAATCATATATTTGGGGTTGCCTGAATATGCTGTTAGTATAAGAATTTTTGTACAATTTTACATGGACTCCATATAGAGGCAAAAGGCATTGCTTTTACAAATAATTTAAGTATTAAGCCTATATTACCGTGATTACCCTATATCTATCGATTAACGGGGAGGTTTTATTCAAATGGGAAAAGGTATAGTTCAAAAGGTTTTAGAAGGACATATTGTAGAAGGTAAATGGGAACCTGGTAAAGAAATCGCAATACAAATTGATCAAACTTTAACTCAGGATGCCACAGGCACTATGGCTTATCTTCAATTTGAAGCAATGGGTGCTCCACGTGTTAAAACCAAATTGTCGGTAAGTTATGTTGATCATAACACTGTTCAAATAGGATTTGAAAACGCGGATGACCATAAATATTTGCAGAGTGTAGCCACGAAATATGGTATTGTCTATTCGCGTGCGGGTAATGGTATCTGTCATCAGGTAAATCTGGAGCGTTTTGGCAGACCTGATTGGACTTTGCTTGGAAGTGATTCTCATACACCAACTGGTGGTGGAATTGGTATGGTCGCAATTGGTGCAGGTGGTCTTGATGTTGCTGTTGCGATGGCAGGTGGTCCGTTTTATTTAACATGTCCAAAAGTCATAAAAGTTAATCTAAAAGGAAAGCTCAAACCATGGTGCGCTGCAAAAGATGTTGTACTTAAAATGCTTGAGATTTTTACAACCAAGGGTAACGTTGGTTGTGTTTTTGAATATGGTGGCGAAGGAGTAGAGACACTATCCGTTCCTGAGCGAGCTACAATTACTAATATGGGTGCAGAATGTGGCGTCACAACTTCTGTTTTTCCAAGTGATGAGACAACTAGAACTTTTTTAAAAGCTCAAAAACGTGAGAAAGACTGGGTTGAACTCAAGGCTGACCCAGATGCAGAATATGAAAAAGTAATCGATCTTGATTTAAGTGAAATCGTTCCTCTAACAGCTTATCCGCATAGTCCAGGAAATATCAAAACTGTTAAAGAACTGGATGGAATGGAAGTAGATCAGGTATGTCTGGGCAGTTGTACGAATTCTTCTTATAAGGATTTGATGACTGTTGCAAAAATTCTGAAGGGTAAAAAAGCCCATCCGAATGTTAGCTTTGTTATTGCTCCAGGATCAAAACAAGTTCTAGAGAATATTGCCCGGGATGGAGGACTGACAGATCTTATATCTGCTGGTGCACGTATTGCTGAGTCAGCATGTGGTTTTTGTATTGGAAATAGCCAGTCGCCTAAAACTGATGCAGTATCATTACGGACAAGTAATAGAAACTTTTTAGGACGATCTGGGACAAAAAGTGCACAGGCTTATCTTGTTAGTCCTGAAACTGCTGCAGCCGCAGTAATAACTGGTAAGATGACTGACCCACGCGATCTTGAAAAAATAGGAATATCTTATCCAGATGTGCAGATGCCTGAGAGTTTCTATATCGATGACAGCATGTTCATCTATCCACCTGAACACCCTGAACGTATAGAGATTTATCGTGGACCGAATATTGGTGATCCGCCCGCTAGTTTACCACTGCCAAATACAATAACTGGGGAGGTGACAATCAAAGTAGAGGATCAAATCACCACTGATCACATTATTCCTGCAGGTAGCAAAATGAAATACAGATCAAATGTACCAAAATACTCAGAATTTCTATTCGAGGTTGTTGATTCTAAATTCTACGAACGCGCAAAGAAGATACGCGACAGCGGAAAATCAAACATTTTTGTTGCTGGACTAAGTTACGGTCAAGGCTCATCTAGAGAACACGCAGCACTTTGTCCAATGTTCATGGGGACAAGAGCAGTGATTGCTAAATCATTTGAGAGAATTCACACGGCGAATCTCATTAATTTTGGCATAATTCCATTGACATTCAAAAACGAAGGTGATTACAACAAAATAGACCAAGGGGATGATATTGAAATACCAGATGTCAAAAATATCATTGGAAAAGGCGAAGGTTTGAAGGTGAAGAACAAGACAAAAGGAACTGAGTTTGAGGTTGATTATAATCTCTCAGATAGACAGCGAGAGATTATCCTTGCAGGTGGTACACTTGCATATATGAAAAATAAATCTTAATGATGAGTTAGGGGGAAAATAGAACATGGCGCAAAGAGGAATAAGAGAATATGATGGGAAAAAAATGCTTGCAAAATATTGGTCTGAATATATTAGCAAGGATTTCAGTTTCCCAGGCAAAGTCGTCTTAGTTGATCCTAAGACAAAATTAGATGATTTACCAAAGAAACATAATTGGTTGAATACTGAGAAGCTAGTTGTAAAACCTGATCAACTTTTTGGTAAACGAGGGAAGCACGGGCTCATAAAAGCTAATGTATCGTTTGCTGAGGTAAAGAAATGGATAAAAGAGCGGATGAATAAAGATACAAAAGTTGGTAAAGTAACTGGCAAACTCACTCATTTTCTAATTGAACCATATGTGCTACATAAGGGGGAATTTTATGTGGCTATCAAAAGCAATCGCGATGGAGATGCTATTTATTTCTCAAATCATGGCGGCGTTGACATTGAGTCAGTATGGGACACAGTAGCAGAAATCCAGATTGGTGTTGAAGAAGATATTGGCAAGGTTAATGTTGAAAGCAAACTTCCTAAGGATACTCCAAAAGATAAAAAGAAGATGTTCGCTGATTTTATCAAGGGATTGTTTAAATTCTACAGAGATCTTAATTATGCATATCTTGAAATTAACCCATTTGTTGTATCAGATAAAGACATAGTACCATTAGATCTTGTAGCGAGAATTGATGACACAGGGCATTTTGAAAGCAGTGATAAATGGGGCGACTTGCCGTTCCCTGCGCCATTTGGAAGAAAGTTATCAAAAGAAGAAAAATTCATTAAGATGATGGATGAAAAAAGCGGCGCTTCGTTAAAACTTACAGTTCTCAACCCAAAAGGTCGTGTTTGGACTATGGTCGCAGGCGGTGGAGGTAGTGTGATTTACACGGATACGATTGTTGATCTGGGCTACCGAGATGAGCTCGCAAACTATGGAGAATACAGTGGAAACCCAACAACAGATCTTACATATGAGTATGCAAAAACCATTCTGGATCTTATGACGCGAGAAAAAGATCCGAAAGGCCGTCCTAAGTTTCTACTAGTTGGTGGTGGAATTGCAAACTTTACAGATGTTGCAAAAACATTTACAGGTATTACAATGGCATTGCGTGATTACAAGAAAAAACTCAAGGATACTAATGTAAAAATTTACGTTCGACGCGGTGGACCAAACTACCAAGAAGGTCTTCGGATTATGAAAGATCTTGGAAAAGAACTAGGAGTTCCAATTGATGTATATGGTCCAGAAACACATATGACGCGTATTGTTGATATGGCATTAGGGGGAAAATAATGGAGGCGATTACTGTGACAAAAACTAAATCTCAATCTAAGAAACAAAACAAGGATTATATTATAATGGATAAAAACACCAAAGCAATTGTTTTTGGTTATCAGCAAAGAGCAATACAGCGGATGCTTGATTTTGACTACATCTGTAGACGTGAAGAACCATCAGTTGCAATAATTGTAAATCCAACCCGTGATGGAATGCATAAATGTTTCTGGGGAACTAAAGAAACTCTTATACCAATGGTTCGAACACTATCCGAAGCAACTAAAATGCATCCTGAAGCTGATTTCATGGTTAACTTTGCAAGTTTCCGATCAGCATATGAAACATCCAAAGAAGCTCTTGAAACAAAATCTATTCGTTCGGTTGCAATAATTGCAGAAGGCGTTCCAGAACGTAGGACAAAAGAACTTATCAAAATTGCAAAAGAAAAAAATAAATGGATTATTGGCCCTGCGACTGTCGGTGGAATAGCTGCTGGTGGATTTAGAATAGGTAATACTGCTGGAATGCTTGATAACATTGTTGCATCAAAGCTTCACCGTGCTGGTAGTGTTGCATATGTTTCAAAATCAGGTGGTCTTTCAAATGAATTAAACAACATTATTGCTATGAACACTGATGGAGTTTATGAGGGAGTTGCAATAGGTGGAGATCGATACCCAGGTTCAACGTTTATAGATCATATTATGCGTTATGAAGCAAACCCAGATATTAAAATGATAGTTCTACTTGGCGAAGTCGGTGGGGGAGATGAATACGTAGTAGTAGATGCTATGAAGAAAGGAAAAATCAAAAAACCAATAGTTGCCTGGTGTATAGGAACTTGTTCGAAAGTGTTCCCTGCCGAAGTTCAGTTTGGACATGCTGGTGCACGGGCAGGTGCTGACCGGGAAACAGCTGATGCCAAAAACAAAGCACTCAAAGACGCGGGTGCTTATGTTCCAACTAGTTTTGATGATTTCGATGAACAAATCAAAAAAGCATATACTAAACTAGTAAAATCCGGTAAACACAAACCTATACCTGATGTAGAACCACCAACAATACCACTTGATTATGCCGTTGCTTTAAAACAAGGAATAATAAGAAAGCCTGCACAATTCATAAGCACAATTTCTGATGATCGTGGCGAAGAACTAAGATACTGTGGAGTTAAAATAAGCAAAATCTTTGAAGAAAAATGGGGTCTTGGTGGAGTAATTGGACTTCTGTGGTTTAAGAAAAACCTTCCACCATGGGCTAGAGAGTTTATCGAAAGAGTAGTTCTACTCACAGCTGACCATGGCCCAGCAGTATCTGGTGCACATAACAGTATTGTTGCATCACGTGCAGGTAAAGATCTTATATCATCACTTGTAAGTGGACTTCTAACAATTGGCCCTCGTTTTGGAGGAGCTGTACAAGGAAGTGCAGAGCATTTTACAAAATATCTATACGCAGGTGAAGAACCGAGCTTCATGGTAAAAGACATGAAGAGCAAAAACGTAAACATCCAAGGAATAGGTCACAGGATTAAATCAGTTACAAACCCTGATGTTCGAGTGACAATTATGGTAGATTTTGCAAAGAAAAACTTCCCGGTGACAGAAACTCTTGACTACGCGCTTTCAGTAGAAAAACTTACAACATCCAAGAGAAACAACCTAATTTTAAATGTTGATGGATGTATCGGTGTTTTATGTTGTGATATGTTACGTGGAATAGGATACACTCGTGAGGAAGTCCGGGAATTTGTTCAGCTTGGAATTCTTAACGCGTTTTTCGTTCTTGGACGAAGTATTGGTTTTATGGGACATATAATGGATCAGAAACGTTTGAAATCCGGGCTGTATAGACATCCATGGGATGATATACAATATATGATGCCTGATAAACCTGAGGTGGTGAAATAAGATATGATGGAAGGGGTAAGTATGGTAGATACAAAATCTATTGAAAATGCAAAAGAACATTTTGGCAAAATAGTTACCGAACAGCTTGAACGTGTAGAACGTATGAAAGCTGGGGACGATTGGATAGATTACAATCAGTTGAAACCGATCATAATAGGCGTAGTTGGTGGAGATGGCATAGGTCCATTTATTTGTAAACACGCCCATCGGATCCTAGAGTTTCTCCTTGATGACGAAGTGAAAAATGGCAAGATTGAGTTCCGTGTGATCGAAGGTCTTACTATTGAGAATCGGGCTAAAGTGATGAAGGCAATACCTGATGACGTTCTTGAAGAAATCAAGAAATGCCATGTGTTACTGAAAGGACCAACTACAACTCCAAAGAAAGGAGATCCGTGGCCGAATATTGAGAGCGCAAATGTGTTTATGAGGCGGGCGCTTGACTTATTTGCAAATGTTAGACCAGTAAGAGTTCCTGAGCATAATATAGACTGGATTTTCTTCAGAGAGAATACTGAAGGGGCATATGTTCTAGGTAGCAGGGGTGTTAATGTCACTGATGATCTAGCAGTGGATTTCAAAGTGATTACAACACAGGGCGCAGATCGTATCATTCGTCTGGCTTTTGACTATGCAAAAAAGAATGCTATAAACAAAGTAACTGTGGTTACAAAAGCAAACGTGGTCAAAACCACCGATGGAAAATTCCTTAACATGGCTGAACAAGTTGCCAAGGAATATCCTAGTGTAGAATGGGATGACTGGTTCATCGACATAATGACCGCGAAACTCATTGATCCTGCACGCCGATCTCAGTTTAGAGTAATTGTGCTTCCAAATCTCTATGGCGACATATGCACTGATGAGGCAGCACAGATTCAGGGTGGAGTCGGAACTGCAGGTAGTGCTAACATCGGGAAGAGGTATGCAATGTTTGAAGCCATACATGGTTCAGCACCAAGAATGGTTAATGAAGGTCGAGCAAAATATGCTGACCCTTCAAGTATTATCAAAGGTGCAGCAATGCTTCTAAACCATGTTGGTTACCCTGAGAAATCCAAGAAACTTGAGATGGCACTTGATGTCTGCAGTCAGTTTGAAAAGAAAATAAAACTAACCGGGCGAGATGATGGCGCTACTGGTGAAGAATACGCCAAGTATATCATGGATACCGTAACAGATCCAGATCTAGAAAATAAGTGGAATAGCTACCAAAAAAAGTAGAATAAAAACTATAAATATATAAACCATATAGAAGCATCAGATGGGTAAGCTTAAAAGTGCTGTAAAAAAGAGCCTAGATGGTGCTACTCTTAATCTTTTTATTACGCCAAATGCCGATACTACCATTTTTCCAGCAGGTTTTAACGAATGGCGTAGCAGAATAGAGGTAAAGATCCGTTCACCTGCGAAAGATAACCTGGCAAACCTTGAGGTTATTAAAAAAGTTGCAAAATTCTTCAACAAACCCATAAAAAATGTATATGTTATATCTGGTAAAAAAACCAAGGAGAAAACTGTTTTAGTTAAAGATGTCACTGTGAGTATAGTGGTTAAAAAGTTGAGGGAATCATTAGATGGATTATGAAAAATCCTTGGAAGAGCTAGAGAAAATAATTCTAGAGCTTTATGAGGAGAATAAAAAGGTTCCTATCGTTGTTGAGGGTGATAAAGATGTACAGGCTCTACGTAAACTGGGTATAGATGGTAGGATTATTAGTGCTAATATGGGTGTTTCTATTACTGGTTTTTGTGATAAACTTGCTAAAGATTTCAAGGAGATTATTATTTTAACTGATTGGGATAGGAGAGGTGGGTTTCTTTGTCATGCTATTAAGAAAAATCTTGAAGGGCGTGTGAGTTGTAATACGCGTTATAGGAAGTTTTTTGCTAAGAATTCAATGATCAGGACTCTTGAGGGTTTGCCTTCTTGGATTGATACTATGAAAGAGAGAACGATGAATAGGTCAAAGAAATAATAAAAAAAAGTTTGTAGGATGGGGTGTTTCGATGAAGCCCAGTGAGGAATCTTCAGAATTATATCTATCATCCCATCCGTATTTTGAATAGGAGGTAATATATGTATTTAAATTTTGCCTTAAAATGTATAGACAATTGACGAAGATATATGTTGTAGATTTTAGACTATATATTTAATAACAAGATAAGAGAATATTTGAAACTAAGGTTATATTTCCGACTAGAAACAAAGGTTTTATTTTAACCCATATTTAGTCTGTGGTTTCTTGGGTTTTTCTTTTTTCGCGTTTATTTTTCCTTCCCTAGCAAGCCATCCAATAGCACAATTACCCTCGTTATCAGAAACACCTGCTAATTTTGGGACATATGGTGCATCAACGTATCCTATTTTATCAAGTGTCTTCCAGATTTTACCAGCAGTTCTACCAATTTCGTTTTCTAAGTTAGTTTCACCAAGATAGTATCGGCCACCTGTTTTATAGATCTTATTTTCCTTTGCTAACCAACCAACAGCTACATAGAAATCTTCCTCATCGAGTTTTGTATTTTTCATAATTTTATTTGGCGTTAGCGGACCATGTGTATCAAGCATTTCCCATATTTTACCAGCGTTTCGACCAAAATTATCGATAACTTTACTCATATCATTCCCATCCTCAAAATAGCTGTATAGAATTAAATCGTTATATAGATTATGCTAATAGTTTAAGATCATGGTGAAAGGAAATCTTAATTACATGCTTTTTAGATTTTTATTATGAGGAGTGAAAGAAGATTGAGTCTGTTATCAGTGATGTGCCCAACATGTGGGCGGAAGGTTAAAAAAACAGATTTAATGTTAGTTGAAACTAAAGCTAGAACTAGGGTTAAATGCTGTGAAAATTGTAGAAAATATTTTGTAATAGTAAAAGTGATAAAATAATAATATTGGAATGGTGAATGTTTTATGATTATTAATCGTATAGATGAGATTATTTATCTAGACTAATGTCCAAAAAACTAGATATCTAATTTTTTTATACAGTTTCATCAACCATTGGAATAAGTTGTTTATCTTTGAAACCACGTTGTTGCATAGCACCAGAGGGACAAGTACATACACATGCTCCGCAACCCATACAAAGAGCCTCATTTACCTTGGCATGAGATTTATCCTTTTCTTTAACAAGGTCTATCGCGTTATAGGCACAAACTGATATACAGGTAGCACAACCAGAACACAAGTCCTCATCAACACATGAAACAAGTGGCTCAGCCTCAAGTTCCTTCTTAGAGAGAATGTTCGCTGCACGAGCTGATGCACCGCTAGCCTGAGCAACACTATCCTGGATATCCTTCGGAGCTTGGCAACAACCCGCAATAAATATCCCACCAGTGAATGTATCCATCGGACGTAACTTCGGATGAGCCTCAAGTAGGAACCCATCAGCGCTCTGTGAAATACGTAAAATACGGGCGAATTCATCTGCATCAGCACGTGGTACAAGTGCTGGAACAAGAACAACTAGGTCAGTGTTAATCTCAAAGAGTTTATTCGTAGTAGTATCAAAAATATCAATAGTTAGATGATCGCCAGCGTTTCTCACCTCAGATGGGCGACCTCTGAAAAAGTTCGTCTTCATCCCACGGATCCTCCTATAAAATTCTTCATATCCTTTACCGAAACTACGGATATCAGTGTAACAAATATTTATCTCAACATCATCACCAAGGTTCTCCTTAAGCAAATAAACATGTTTAAGAGCGCTCATACAACCTATACGGCAGCACCAATCATGTTCTGTTTCATCCCGTGAGCCAACACATAGAACATATGTAATACTCTTAGGTTTCTCACCATTAGAAGGTCTAAGAATCTCACCATCAGTGGGACCTGAGGAGCTAATAAGTCGCTCCATTTCAAGCGTTGTAATAACATCAGGTGAACGAGCGTAACCATACTCATACATAGCAGAGGTATCCATCACATCATAACCAGTAGCAACAACTATAGCCCCAACCTTAAGTTCAACTTCCTTATCTTTTTGTTTAAAATCAATGGCACCAGCTTCACATGCCTCTACACAGAGAGGCCCTGTACCACATTTACCACGAGTAAGCATAAGACAATGATCCCGGTCAACAGTACATTTAAGTGGAACAGCCTGTGGAAACGGCATATATATCGCACTACGTTTCCCCATACCCATGTCAAACTCACTAGTAACACGATCTTTAAGCCTGCAAGCATCAACACAGTCACCACAACCAGTACATTTATCCATATCAACATAACGAGCTTTCTTCTTCACCTTAACAACATAGTTACCAATACTACCATCAACACCCATAACCTCCGAATAAGCCAGAAGCTCAATATTTGGATGATTCGCAACTTCCATCATCTTCGGCGTCAAAATACAACTAGAGCAATCAAGCGTTGGAAAAGTCTTATCAAGCTGAGCCATTCGCCCACCAATACTCGGGGTTTTCTCAACGAGATACACTTTATGACCCTGCTCAGCGAGATCCAAAGCAGACTGAATACCAGCAATACCACCACCAACAACCATAGCCGCTGGTGTCACCTTAATCTTTGATGTCTGAAGAGGCTCTAAAAACTTAGCCTTAGCAACAGCACCACGAACTATAACCTCAGCTTTACAAGTCGCACGCTCCTTATCATCATGCACCCAGGAACATTGCTCACGAATATTAGCAATCTCAAGATTAAAAGCATTCACACCTCCAGACTCTACAACACCACGGAAAGTATGCTCATGCATCCTAGGGCTACAACATGCGACAACAACACCATCAAGCTTATGCTTCTTAATAGACTCCTTAATAAGATTAGCACCCACATCAGAGCACATATACTTGTAATCCTTACTAACAACCATCCCATCCAAAGTCTTAGCATAATCAATAAGATGCTTCACATCAACAACAGAAGCAATATTAATACCACAATGACAAACAAAAACACCAATCCGTCTACTCATAATCACTTGCCCCCTAGTTTTAGCTTGTCAACAGGGCTAAGATTCAAATCAAAACCCAACTTCTCATGGTTAACACCAAAAGCAACACCCAGTAGCTGCGTAAGATAAACCACAGGTACATCCAGCTTCGCTGCAACCGTCTCACCAGCTTTCACCTGCCTAGCATCATACTGTTTATGGCACCATGGACAAGTATCAACAAAAACATCAAAACCATACTCCTGAACCTTCTGAAGCTTCTGACCAGTTTTAGTAAGAGCAGACTCAGGGAGATTAGCATTAAGAAGCGCACCACAACAATCAAGTTTCTCAGGGTAATACTCTGGGTTCGCACCAATAGCTTTCAAAAGCTCCTCCATCTTCTGAGGATTCTCAGAATCATCAGAACGCCCAATTTCACTCGGCCGGATAAGATGACAACCATAATGAGTAGCTACTTTCAAATCCTTCAACGGCTTCTTCACGAGCTCCTTAATCTTATCAACACCAACAACATCATACAATAAATCAAGAATACTCATCACACTAGAAGTACCAGTGTACTTAAGTCCTTCATCAACGAGATTTTTATTAACACGCTCACTCATCTTAGGGTCGGTATCTAAAACACGTTTACACTCTGTAAAAGCCAGATGACAGAGAGGACACGGTGCAAAAACATCTAAACCCTCCTTTTCAGCTATCGCAAGATTACGAGCAGCAAGGGTAAGTGTAAGAAACTGATTAACACTTTTTATAGGTTCACCACAACAAGAAAAACCTTTCAAATCAACTAACTCAACACCAAGTTTTGGAAAGATCTCACGAATTGACATCTCATAAGCATACTGCTCAGTTGACATCACGCAACCAGGATAAAGCGCATATTTCGTCATCTTAAAAACCCCATCACACTTTCTCCACAGCAATTTTCGAAAGCATCATTTGAAACTTAGATGGGTCAACGGGTTTCGAAAGCTCAGGTAGACCAAGATCAGAGCGAGTCTTTGTTTTGTTATCACGAGTTGAAACACTTTTAACATCCTGAAGAAGACCTATGGAAAGAACTGATTGAAGCATAGCTGTATAGTTACCAGGTATTTGCTTACCACTAGCAACAGCCATATTCTTCAAAGCAAATAAAATCTCAACAGGTGCAACCTTCTGTGGGCATCTCTCCCTGCATTTAAAACAACTCATACAAGTCCAGATGATATCGGAGTTGATCATTTCATCAATAAGTCCGCGTTTAAGAAGGGCAACTATTTTATGGGGTTCAAGTTCAAGGAGTTTATGTGCCTCACATCCTGAGGTACATTTAGCACATTGGAAACAATAATCTGAGATTTCATCCTGGAGTCTGGATAGTCTTTCGTTGATTTCTTTCTTCAATTCAGCCTGTGACTCCGCCATAGAAGTCAGATCTACGATACTCATAGATATCAACTCTAAGATTAACATGTGTTAATAGTTTATGGTTCTGCAAGTTTTGTATCTTATATCCCTATTTAAAATCTGCTAAAAACATCTATTTTTAACCTTATATTTGTAATATTTTTACTGATTTCGTCGCAACAATATCAATACCGGTATTCTCAATGTTCTTGATAATTTTTTGACCCAGTTTAACAGGTGCTCGCACTCTAGCCCCCTTAATACTATTCAAAACTTGAACAATCTTATCTTTTGGAATTAGTTTAGTAGTTTTAACACTAACGAGAGGCCACTCACCCTTCTCCACAAATACTGAAGATGTTAAAAACCGTCTAGGATCCAAAGCCTCAGATTTGGCATATTCAACACCGCGTTTACATTTACTGCCATCCAAAAGCTCAAAACGTGTACCATCAGTTCTAACCAGCATCTTGCAACCAATAGGGCAAACAATGCAAGTAATCTCTCTCTCATCCATCAATAGTTACCTCCAGCTCACTTTTGGATCTAATTATTTCATCGGGGATATCAATATCTATCTCTACCATGTTAGCTGGGTTAATCCAGAGCAATTTTTTTATAAAGATCTCTTTACCATCCACGGTTAAATGTAATTTAGCTGTTTGCTGAGGTTTTTCAACTCGTAGAGTAAAACTAATTTTTCCATCTTTGCATATACGCTGGGGGATAACATGTCTTATCCCTTCACCAGCAACAACTTGTATATGTTTTTGTATATCTTTTCTTTGTTTCATAGCATGCCTTGCAGCATACCAACCAGCAAGTTTTGCACCCTTTGCAAGAACATCAACAGTATCATAGACCTGAAGACAATTACCACAGGCAAAAACACCAGGAACTGATGTTTCAAAGAACTGATCAACTATTGGACCACCAGTCACATTATCAATCTCGACACCAGTAGTTTTTGAAAGCTCATTCTCAGGTATAAGACCAAGTGAGAGGAGAAGAGTATCACATTCAATTTTTTCCTCGCTACCAGGTACAACCTCCAGGTTTTCATCAACCCGTGCAATAGTAACACTCTTCAACCTATCACATCCCTCAATATATGTAATTGTATGATTCAAATAAAGAGGAATATCATAATCATCAAGACATTGCACTACATTCCTCGTTAGACCACTAGCATACGGTAAAATTTCAACAACACCCTTTACATTGGCACCCTCAAATTTTAAACGACGAGCCATAATAAGCCCAACATCGCCAGAACCAAGAATCACAATATTACGACCAGGCATTATATTATAAAGATTTATGAAAGACTGTGCAACACCAGCGGTATAAATCCCACTAGGACGATCGCCAGGAATCATAACATTCCAACGAGTTTTCTCACGGCATCCCATAGCAAGAACAACTGATTTAGCCTTAATCCTATGTAAACCCTCTCTGTTAACCGCTGTTATTTCAAGTTTTTTATCGAAATCAAGAACCATTGTCTCATTCATAAAAGATATTTTTTGTTTCTTAGCCATATCAATATACATCTCAGCGTACTCAGGGCCAGTCATAGAGCTACCTGTTTCTTCAACACCGAAACCATCATGGATACATTGAGGGAGGATACCACCAAGCCAACTATTCCTATCTAAAACCAAAACATTTTTTACCCCATGTTCCTGTGCAGATACAGCTGCAACAAGACCCGCAGGACCCCCTCCAATTACTGCTACATCAACATTGTGGTTAATCATTTCTGGATCTCCCGAGTTCGACCATAGAAAAGATTAGAAGCTGGTAAACCCAAATTAATATCCTTCAGGTTCATGTTGAATTCTTCTTCCATAATTCTCACAATATGCTGAGTACAAAAACCACCCTGACAACGACCCATACCAGCTCGACAACGATATTTAACAGAAGAAAGACTACGTGCACCCAGAGGATTTGAAAGAGCCCGGAGTACTTCAGCTTCAGTAATATGTTCACAACGACAAACAACACGGCCCCATCTTTTATCCTTCTTAATCAAATCTGACTGCTCAGCAGATGACATCTCAGAAAAACGTTTACCTTTTTTCTTTGTCTTAAAATGATTCTTAGTCTTCAACTCAATATATTTAGAAATCATCCTTGTTACTTCTTTTGCAATAGCAGGAGCACTAGTTAGACCCGGTGATTCAATACCAAGAAGATTAACCAGACCTGGTGTCTGCTTACTCTCCTCAACTCTATAATCAGCCCAGCCACCTTCATCAGAGGAAGCAAGCTTACAACGAATACCAGAATATGCATTAATCACTGCTTTATCAGGCAATGATGGGATTATTTCTTTAGCCTCTAACAGCAGAGTTCTCATCATATCCTTTGTAGTCCGTCTGTCATCAGGGTCATCAATAAACTCTGCACTAGGACCAAGAAGTATGTTCCCCTCAATCGTTGGAGTAATATGAACACCAAGAACACCTAATTCTTTAACTGGAACCGGGTAAATCATAGAAGTAATCAAATCATTATAATTCTTATCAAGAACCAGATACTCCCCACGACAGGGGTATAACTGGAAATCTGGTTTTTCAACCATGGATACAATATTTCTACATCCTAGACCGGCAGCATTAACCAATATCTGTGATTGGAAAACTCCTTTATCCGTTTCAATTACAAAACCATCATTCTTTTTTTTCAAACCAATTACATTTGTTTCAAGGAGGAAAATCACATCATTTATAGCAGCATTCTCAGCAAGAACTATTGTAAACTCATATGGTAAAATAACACCCGCTGCGGGAACCCATAAACCAGCATAACATGAAACATTTGGCTCTGTTTTCTTTATATCAGAACCATTTTGTATCTCTAAACCAGGTACATTATTTTCTGCACCAACTTTTTTAAGTCGCTCAAGTTCTTTTGTTTCATCTTCATTTTTTGCTATTACATATTTACCTGTCCATTTCAATGAAAAACCCAGCTGATCCGTTAGCGATCGTAGCATCTTGTTTCCTTCAACACAATAACGAGCCTTCAGAGAACCATGTGGGGAGTTAATACCGCTATGAATAACACCACTATTTGCCTTACTATTACCAGAGGCAACATCACATCCTTTTTCAAAAACCACTATGTCTAATTTATATTTTGATAACTCCCATGCAATAGCAGAACCAATAACCCCCCCACCAATAATTGCAACATGGAAGTTTTTCATCTGTCGGGGGAATAACAAGAATCATATAAATATATTAGGTGGCTGTTTATTCACGATATCAGTTTGAGGGAGACAAATGAAGGTTGATATTCCATACGGAAAAGAAAATATAAAAATCGATGTACCTGAAAACAGTGAACTCCTAGTTCCTAAAAGAGTATCAATAAAAGATGAAGATAAATTAATTGAAAATGCTTTAGAAAACCCAATTGGTTTTGAATCCTATGACGAATTTGCTGAAAAAGCTAATAGACTACTTGTAATAATCAATGATGCTACAAGACCTACTCCCACCTCTAAAATCCTGAAATACCTATTACCTGTTCTTTCATCCCATCCTGATGTCAAATTCCTCATCGCTACTGGTGTCCATCGACCACCAACAGAAGAAGAATACAGGTTTATTTTTGGAGATACCTATGAAGTTTTCAGAAGAAGAGTCTACGCTCACGATGCCCGTAAAGACGAAGACATGACATATCTTGGTAAATCAAAGAATGGAACTGAAATGTATATTAACAAATTAGTCCCAGAGTACGGCAACATACTCGTTATAGGCAGTGTCGAACCACATTACTTCGCTGGTTACACTGGTGGCAGAAAATCATTTCTCCCAGGTGTCGCCTCATATAAAACCATTGAGATGAACCATAAACTAGCATTAAGTGATGATGCCTGCTCTCTTGCACTAGATGGAAACCCAGTAAACGAAGATATGATTGATGCAATGAAAGTTCTAAAAGATCTCAATATTTTTTCAATTCAAACCGTGCTCACCAGGGATCATAAGATATATGCTGTTACAGCTGGTGATCTACATAAATCCTTCGATGCAGCTATTGAATATTCAAAACAAATTTTTTGTGTCCCCCTTAAACAAAAAGGTAACATTGTAATCACCGCTGCACCGTACCCCATGGATATTGATCTTTATCAATCCCAGAAAGCACTTGATAACGGTAAACTAGCATTGGAAGACAATGGCATCATCATCCTAGTATCAAAATGTCGTACAGGCGTTGGAGAAGAAGCATTTTTAGATCTATTATGCCAAGCAGATACATGTGAAGAAATATTTGAAATCCTAGGTGACGAATATAAACTTGGATACCACAAAGCTGCAAAAATGGCACAAATTGGAATAAGAGCGCAAATGTGGGCAGTCACAGACCTCGATGATACAATTATCAAAAAAGCCTTGTTGAAACCCTGTTCAGATATACAAAAAGCAGCTGATGATGCAGTTAAAATAATCAGAGAAGAAGGTAAAAAACCCAGAGTTATCGTAATGCCATTTGGCAGCCTCACAATTCCACTTATTAAAGGAGGAAAATAAATGGATTTCAGTTGGACCGCTGAACAAGAAATCTGGAGGAAAACAGTTAGAGAATTTGCTCAGAAAAAAATAAAACCAAAGATCCGTGAGATTGATACAAATAAAAAAATACCAGAAGAAATCATCAAAGAAATGGGAAATCTTGGACTTCTAGCACCAACCGTGTCAAAAGAATATGGCGGTGCAGATCTCAGTTGGACGATGGCATGTATAGCAGCTGAAGAACTAGGACGTGCCGATATCAGCCTTGCAATCCCCGTGCTATATCTAGTTGAATCAGCATGGGGTTTCATATTCAACCGGTATGGAACTAACAAAGCTAAACAAGAATATCTACCAAATGTTACCTCCGGTAAAACTTTCTGCGGCATAGCAGTGACCGAACCAGAAGGAGGATCAGATATCGTAGGTGCAGCAAAAACCAACGCAATTAAAAAAGGAGACACCTGGGTTTTAAACGGCGAAAAAATGTTCATCAGCGGTGTATCCGAGTCAAGCCACCGGGGTGGCATACATCTAACATTAGCAAGAACAAACCCAAAAACAGGTCACAAAGGGTTTTCATTTTTCGCTGTACCAATAAAAGACAACCCCAACGTTGAGACAACATTACTTGAGGATATGGGACGTATGGGGATCTCCACAGGAGGTTTTACAATGAACAACTTAGAACTACCAGATGACAATCTCATCGGTGAACCAAACAAAGGATTCTATTATGCAATGGAAGGATTCTCAGCCGCACGAACACTCATCGGTGCAACTTGTGTTGGCGCCGCTGAAGCAGCACTTGAAATGGGTAAAGACCACATAAAAAACAGGAAATCCTTCGGCCGACCAATAGGAAGCTTCGAGGGCATACAATTCCCACTAGCTGAACACTACACAAACATCGAGAGTGTTAAACTTCTAACATACCGAGCTGCTTGGATCATGGACAAAATGTACAAAGAAAACAAATTCAATCATCATGATGTAGCACTATCTGCTGCTATGAGCAAACTCCGTGCCCCCGTTCATGCTTTTGAAGTTATGAACGAAGTAGCAGACTGGCTAGGCGCTACTGGCTATACAAAAGAATACCCCATTGAAATGGGCATCCGCGGTGTACGCTCATATTCAATTGGCGCTGAAGGAACCATGAACATTATGAGAATTATTATAGCCAGAGAATTACTAGGTAAAGACTTCTTACCATATAAATAAAATAAACTGCTTTTTATCTCCCAAATTGAGAATAGTTTTGGAAATATTTATTAAACCATCTCTTTTTCATGGGTTGAGAAAAAATGAATGATGAACCAATATATCTCAAAAAAGGAGAACAATTAAACGAGGCGCAAATACCTGGTAAATTATTTAGATTAATGATTAAATCAGATAAACTAGAAGCAATTATCGCTGAAATAGATCCGCATACATCATCACGCTGGTATCAACATGACGGTGAAGAACTTCATTATGTCCTCGAAGGCGAAATAGAATACGACGTCGGTGAAAAATCTTATAAACTCTCTACTGGAGAGTTACTCTGGCATAAATCAAATGTTAAACATAGAGCTATAAATATCAGTGATAAGAAAGCAAAATATGCAACAGTTGGAACACCACCAACTTTTATGTAAAAAACATTCTAAGTTTATTTTGTTAATTCAAGTAATTCTTTACTCAGTAGTCTTATATGACTCATTTCTTCTTTTATTATCTCATCTAGTTTATCATTTCCTAAATTAACTGGTACAACATCTTTCATACCTAAATAAAAAACTATACTTTCTTTTTCAGCAGCTATCGCATTTTTTAAAATCTCTTCAAATGATGAAGCATCAACTTCTTTTTCATAAAAAACACGAGTATCAGCAAGAGCACGGAGATAACCACTAGTTTCATCCTCTGGATCAAATCTAGTCATAGTTTTTTCATCTTCCGAGAGTTGTTCTCTCATGGTTTTAAATGTTAATCCATGTTCATCTTCCATTTCAGCAAGATGAACTAAAAGTCTTTTCTTATTTTCATCTTCAATATTTTTTGCAGCACTTCTATAGAATTTTGCACCGTTTCTTTCGATTTGTTCAGCTATCTCAAAAATTTCATCTGCGTTAAAATCTAAGCTCATAATCTTATTTCCCAGGTTATATGTTACATAATGGTTAACTATGCCAATGTATTTTAATGTAATTATTTTTTTGATTACAAACTATTCTCATTATTACCGATTATATTAATAAAACTAAACAATATTAGGATTTTACCCAAAAAGTAGTTGGATGGTTATGAAAGCATACGCCATTGAGAAAAAAGATTTAGGAATTCTTATTGAAGGATTTCTAAAAAAGTTTAAAATCTATGGCCCAACAAAACCTGGTTTAGATTCAACTTTTGATGAAATCAAATCAATCGATGATTTACATCTAGAATATGAGTCAACTGTTCTCCCACCTAAAAGATTCTTTCACCCACCAAGAGAGACCCTATTTGAATTCAAAATACAAAAAGGGAAATATGAAACTAAAGAAATTAAAGATGATGAAAAATTTATTTTATTTGGCGTTCACCCATGTGATGTTAACGCTATTTTGAAATTAGATAAATTCTTTTCTGGCGAATTCAAAGATAAATATTACCAAAATAGAAGAAAAAATTCAATCATAGTTGCATTAAACTGTGTTAAACCCGGTGAGAATTCTTTCTGTAAATCTATGGAAGCTGGTCCATTCATAGATAAAGGGTACGATATATTACTAACTGAGATTGGTAAAAAATATTTGATTGAAACCGGATCTAATAAAGGAAAAAAATTGATACAAGGATTAAAACTAGCTGCTGCCTCTGATAATGATTTGCTAGAAAAAGAAAAAAAATGTAAAATTGCTAATAAAAAAATTAAAAAGATCATGAAACCAGAATGGTTACCTAAGTTAGCTCAGGAAAATCTTGATCATGAGGTATGGGTTGATTTAGGAGAACGCGGAGGCGTTGCTGGTTCTTTTCCTTGTTTGTCCTGTGGATCTTGTAGTCTTGTTTGTCCTACGTGTTATTGTTATGATGTTTATGATACACTAGACTTATCGTTAAAGCAAGGAAAGAGAATACGAGAACTTGATTCCTGTCAACTGCTAGAGTATGGGGAAGTTGCTCTTGGGGGAAACTTTCGAAAAGAACGAAAAGACAGAATCCGGCATTGGATGTTTTGTAAGTTTGGTGCTGCAGCGGGTGGCAGAAATTCTAGTTGTGTTGGCTGTGGACGATGCATACGCATTTGCCCATCTAAAATCGATATCACAAAAGTTGCAAAAGAATTAAGGAGAAAAAAATAAGATGATGAACGAATACTATCCGCATTTTGCTGCTATTGAAGAAATTAAGGAAGAAACGTATAATACAAAAACCTTCGTTTTAGATTTCTCCGCGAGTAGACGTGCCAAAGATTTTTCATGGAATCCTGGACAGTTTATGATGCTGGGCATACTTGGAATTGGTGAGTCAGCTATTTCTATTTCCAATGTTAATACTGATGGCTTCATCAATATGACCATTCGAAATGTTGGTAACGTGACCAACTCATTGTTTTCTTTTAAAAAAGGCGATACCATCGGTACGAGAGGCCCATACGGCACTGGTTGGCCACTTAAGGAAATCAAAGGAAAGGACATCATGCTTGTTGCTGGTGGAATGGGGATTGCACCACTCAGAGGCGTAATACATCACATCATTAACCATAGAAAAGATTACGGTTATTTTGAAATTATTTATGGTGCACGAACGCCTGATGATATGATTTTCAAATATGAGTTTGACCGATGGAGGAATATAAAGAAGAGCACTCTTCATTTGACTGCTGATGAAATACTGGGAAAAAATCCTTATGAATGTCAAACAGGCCTTGTCACGTCTTGTTTTCCAATGATGAAAACTCATCATAGAAATGCAATTGCCCTAATTTGTGGCCCTGAGATAATGATGCGATACGCAGCTAAATGTCTTGAAACAATTGGCTTTGCTGACAAACAAATCTACTTATCACTCGAACGTCGTATGAAATGCGGTATTGGAAAATGTGGCCATTGTCAAATCGGTTTGAAATATGTCTGTAAGGACGGACCCGTGTTTAATTATGCAGATATAAAACCCCTTATTCGACCATTATGAGGTGAGGCTAAAAATATGGCTAAAAAAACAAAAATCGGCATATTCAAATTCACTGGTTGCGCAGGTTGCCAGATGGAAATATTTCGCATGGAGGATGAGTTTTTAGATTTAATTAGACTGTTTGATATCAGCTATTGGAAGATGGCTAAAAGAAATAATGATGAAGAAGATTTAGATATTGCTTTAGTTGAAGGTGGAATTTCAACGCCATGGGAAATCGAAGAAATCAAATGTATCAGGAAGAAAACAAAGTTTCTAGTTGCTTTTGGCGACTGCGCTATCGGTGGTTGCATACCAAGTATTCGTAACTGGATCCCTCAGATGAAAAGTGAAGAAGTGGTTTATCCTAATCCATCAAAAATTTGTTCTACAAAATTATTAGGTATAGGTGAGTATGTAAAAGTTGATGCAGAACTAAAAGGATGCCCACCTCATCGAGATACAATTATTGAGCTACTTAAATCGGCTCTTTTAAAAATTAGACCAAGACTCAGGCAACATCCTGTCTGTGTTGAATGTAAACTCAATGGTAATGCATGTTTGATTACTAGTAAAAAACTACCATGTATGGGGCCTGTTACTAGTGGTGGTTGTGGTGCTATTTGTCCAACTCTTGGCCGAGTATGTGAGGGATGTTTTGGACCAATGAGTAATCCAAACGCTGCTGCTCTTGCAGGTATTTTCAAGGACCTTGGTTTAAATGACGAAGACATAAAACGTAAATTCAGGAAATACTCAGGCATGAGCCCAGAATTCAGACTGGAGGCGGGTCACTAATGACTAAGAAAACAATTAAGGTGGACTACATCGCCCGAGTTGAAGGCCAGGGTGCAATTAATATCGATGTTACAAAAGATGGAAAAGTTGAAAATTTACAGTTTAAAATATTTGAGCCGCCTCGTTTCTTCGAATCTTTTCTTGTTGGTAGAAAATATGATGAGGCAATGGAACTTACCAGCAGGATTTGCGGTATATGTCCAGTTGCACATCAAATAACTGCTTTACGTGCTGTTGAAAACGCTATGGGAATTGTTATAAGTGACCAGACAAGGGATCTTAGGAAAATTATGGCTATTAGTGCTCATATTCAGAGTAATGTTCTAAGTATGTATTTTTTGAGTCTACCTGATCTAATGGTTTATGAAAGCATCATAGCCATGGTAAAAGATCATCGAGATATAGTTAAAAGAGCTTTAATGCTCAAGAAACTTGGTAACGATATTACACAGTTAATTGGTGGAAGATCAGTTCACCCAGTTACCATGATTGTTGATGGTTTTACTTCCATTCCTAGTAAAAACAAATTTGAGGATATTCGAAAACGACTAGTTGATTCTAAAAAAGCAGCTTTTGAAACAGTTGATCTTTTTGCACACCTTAAGATTCCTGATTTCACTCGCAAATGTGAACATGTTGCTATTTCTAATCCGAAATATTACGCTATTAACGAAGGACGTTTTAGGTCAACTAAAGGTCTTGATGTTGATGAGATGAATTATCGTGATATTATTTTTGAAAAACAAAAACCATATTCTACCGCGCTACATAGTTATATTAAAAATCGCAGTTCGTTTATGGTTGGACCTTTACCACGAGTTAACCTTAATCTTAAACAAATGTCAGATGACGCAAAAGATGCTGCTAAAAACTGTGATGTGAAATTCCCAAACTATAACCCTTTTGTTTCTCATCTTGCGCGAGCGATAGAGCTGGTTCATGATATCGATGAATCAATTGAAATTATTGATAGATTGCCACTTAAAGAGGAACAAGGTGGTTACATGTGTAAATCAGGTTTTGGAGCAGCAGTAACTGAAGCACCAAGAGGAAGTCTATACCATAGCTACACTTTAGATAACAATGGAGTTGTAAAAAAAGCAGATATAGTTCCACCAACCGCTCATAATGCATATAACATCGAAAAAGATATGAATAAGTTTGTTCAAACAATAATTGATGAACCTGTTGAAGATATTACCTTGAAATGTGAAATGCTGGTAAGAGCATATGACCCTTGTATATCTTGTTCAGTTCATTAAAAAAATTGTTTTCCAAGGATATTAATTGTAGGAAAAATTGACTATCTGTAAACTTATTACGCTGAACAGTCCTAGTCTTAAAAAATATTTATTTTAGATTTAATGTAAACATCGGTTTTAATAGAGTTAGATATTAAACAAGCCCGTGGAACTTTTTTCAAAATCTTTTCAACTATTGAGCGATTGTCATTAGAAGAAATCCCTATCTCCAGCTTGATATAGATGGAGTTAAATATATACTTGCCATCAATCTTTTCCACTGTACCAGTTGCTTTGCTACTATATGACTTCAGATTAATATGTTCTTTATTTACAAACCATAAAAACGTAGTTAAGATACATACCTCAACAGAAGATAAAAAAAGATCTTCAGGAGACCAAATGCCTGTATGACCACCGAATTCAGGAGGAGTTGCTACCTCAATATTAGGTTTGCCCTTGCTGCTTAGATTACCCATACGTTCAGATGTCCATCTAAGCTGAGTATTATACGTATATTTCTCAGGATCTGAAGACATAATCCTAAAGTCATCTCCTAATTTTCTAGCTTTCTTCTATTTTCCTAGGGCTTTAATCATGGTGAGAATCTGGCCATCAGTGAAACCGAGGTGACCAATAGCTTGATTTAAACAAGCTGCAGCGCAGGAACCACAACCTTTGCACAATGCTTCATTGACTTGTGCGACAAGAACCTTGTGACCAAACTGGTCTTTTTCAACAAGCTCAATTGCTTTGTATGGACATACATCTACACAGAACCCACAACCACGACATAATGATTCATCTACTTTTGCGATGGTCGCCTCAATTTCCAGTTCCTTTTTTGATAATATGTTACAAGCACGTGATGCTGCGCCACTCGCTTGGGCTACTGTATCAGGTACATCTTTTGGGCTTTGGCAGCAGCCAGCTAAGAAGATACCATCAGTAAACGTATCCATCGGACGCAGCTTTGGATGAGCCTCGAGTAGAAATCCATCAGCACTCTGATTAATATTTAAAACACGTGAAAACTCCTTAGTATCACTCCTTGGTACAAGACCCGTTGCCAATACAACTAAATCAGCCACTATACTAGGATGACCCTTTGCCTTAACAACAGCCTTATCACCTTTCTTTTCCACCTTAATAGGATCATCAAGTTCACGACGACGATAATTAACATCTTCACTCTGTACACGATTATAAAACTCTTCAAATCCTTTACCAAAAGCACGAACATCCGTATAATAAACCGTCAAATCAGCATCAGGAATCTTTTCACGGACCATATGAGCTTGCTTTGCAGTATACATACAACAAACACGACTACAATACTCATTACCTTCCTTGTCACGAGAGCCCACACATTGAATGAAAACAACCTTCTTAGGTTCTTTACCATTAATCTCAATATGTCCCTCAGTAGGGCCACTAGCAGATACTAGTCTTTCAAATTCCATACCTGTTAAAACATTTTTACACATGCCATAACCATATTTAGGCTTGGTCATAGGATCAAATAAATCATAACCAGTTGCAACAACAATTG
>CAZGOD010000007.1:0-74204 GCA_964527715.1 uncultured Thermoplasmatales archaeon
ATCAATACCCAAACTTTCTTTCATATTCTTTATGAGGAAACCACTCAAGAATTAGATTAATGATCATTAATTTGTCTTCAAAAATTGAATATATCAATCTCCATCCATCTGGAAGACCATATTTCCATAAATTATTAATTTGATAATTTTTAATGTAACCTTTAGGCCATAGTTTTCTAGGAATTTTTACTCCACACATTGGATTTTTCTTTAGGTTATCTATTGCCCTTTCGATAAATTCATAAAGTTGTTTATCTTCAAATTTTCCTTCTTTTAACTTATCAAAGTTCTTTTCCAATTTAGGGCTTGCAAAAGCAACATAAATTGGTTTATTGTTCATCTTAATTTCACACCAGAAGATTTGATTTTTTTAATCATTTCAGGATTCCAGGTCCATACGATTCGCCCATCATCGTCTATCAAGATTTTTCCTGATTCTTCAAGATAATCAATTATCATGCAAAACGTCTGATACATTACTTTTTTTGGTAAAGCTTTCCAGAGTTCTGTTTTTTTTGGGTAATCCATTTTTTGAATTGTTTCTTCTACCATTAAAATTGTATCTAGTTGCGGATAGTGTATTTTCTTTGTCATTTCGATAAACCTATTATATAAATTTATATAACTCTTATATTTAAGATTTTTGGTTAAATTCGTCATATTTATCAAATTACATATTGTAAAATCATGATTATATACTTCAAGTAGGGATCATCGAAAGTATTATTTTGTATAATTTATATTAAACTCTAATCATAATTGATATTAGAGTTTTAAAATCTAATCTATGTACAGTGATTAGAAACCTGCTAGGTATTGCTTACTTAACTTGTTGTGTTTATCCCGCTCGACCATCGTCACATGCATCTTCGTCTTCCATGGGCCGTGCATGTTCTGCATGTGCCGGTTGCAAACACAGGTCTACTGGGAGCTGTTTCATTGCTGTTCCACAACACTCTGGTACCTTATCATCATGTGCCGTTACCTTCTTACCGCAGTGTGTACAGGTGTACTCCTTTGTTTCCTTCACGTTATTTTCCTCCTACACAATTTCCTTAATTTTGCAATAATCTTTTACCATGAACGCCAATATGCTCATAGGTTCATTCATGTTCTCAATTATCTCCCAAGTTAAATCAGTACGTAGTCATATATTTTATAATTTACTTATTCAAGAGACCCTAAGGCAATAGCTAAACATAAAAATATGTTTCCCGCTATTGGTTATGAATTGGAACAGGAGAATACATGGACCTCTTTATAACCACATTTGAATCAGTAGCAGTATTACTAGGAATAGGCTTAATCGGCTTCTGGATAATAAAGAAAAAAATCCTACCTGGAACTATACTTAGCCTTCTATCCCCGCTAGCGCTGGAAATTGCACTGCCGAGTCTTATTTTTATAAGGATTATCAGTACATTTTCGCCAGAGGAGTTTCCAGATTGGTGGCAACTACCTCTCTGGTGGTGTTTTTTCACACTAATAGCAGGTGGTCTGACCTTTATCTTCATGTTTGTATCCAAAAAAGATTACCGTAGAGAGTTTGCAATTAGCCTGTTCTATCAAAACGGTATCTTTTTTCCATTGGCAATATTGGTGGGAATATTCCCCAATGACCCATCTTATCAAGTGTATCTGTTCTTCTTTACAATATTTTATCCTCCTCTTTTTTTCAGTACTTACCATTTTTTCTTTAAGGAAAAGAGTAAAAAAATTATTGATTTGAAGAGGATATTCCACCCTGTTCTTATCTTTACAATAATTGCAATTTTGATATCTTCAGTTGGTTTTCAAGACCATGTTCCGAGGGTTGTTAACGATATCGCTATAATGTTAGGTGCGATGACTATCCCGCTAATCCTGTTGATTCTTGGTGGGAATATCTATAATGATTTTCAGAAAAAAGAAAAATGGGAGTTCTTAGAAATAGCTAAATTCGTCACTATAAAAAATATACTATTTCCACTAATATTTTTAGGCATCTTAGTGTTAATCCGCCCGTCTTATCATATTGCTTTGATATTACTCCTTCAGGCTGCTGTTCCACCAATAACCGCGGTACCACTAGTTACTGAGCGGTCAGGTGGAAACCGAGCTATTGTAAACCAGTTTGTAGTAGTAAGTTTTATTTTATCTCTTATAACTATACCAGTGATGGTTTTATTTTTTAGTCATTACTTTATACCATAAAAAAACGGAGGATTAAATGTCTGAAAATATTGTGGAAGTCAAACTGGTAGATAACTGGGATGAAGGAGAAATTGTCGAACTTTACAAAGTGGGGGGGTGGTGGAAAGAAAACTGGGATCCGTCTGGTACAAAAGCATTGATTGCGCGTAGTTTCGCTTTTGCCGTTGCTATAGATCTTTCTTCAGGTAAAGCTGTTGGCATGGGTCGTTTGATATCTGAAGGAGCGTCTGATGCATATATACAGGACTTGGTTGTTTTACCTCGATATCGCAGTCAAGGTATTGGGAAACAAATTGTTGTTGCCTTGGTAGACTATTGTTTATCTAGAGGTATGCGCTGGATAGGTCTTATAGCGGAGCCTGGGAATGAAAACTTTTTCAAAGATATAGGTTTCAAAGTTATGAAAGGTCACGTACCTATGATATATGGGAGCAAGGAGGGATAAGCTCGCTTTCAATTGATGATTTTAAACCTCTTGAGATGGAGAACAAACCTCTTTTTGATAAACACTATGAAAAATATCCTCCAATTCATAGTGATAATGTATTTACAACTCTTGTTAGTTGGATGGAATATTCTGATTATCATTTCACTTTTTTATGTGATAACCTTATAATTTATTCAAAAATAAGCAATCAAATAAGATTTAGACCGCCATCTGGTAGATTTAAAAAAGACGTTTTTTATCAAGTTTTAAAACTTGCAAAAATGCAAGAATCTGACTACCCTTTTGGAGTTGTTGATTTAAAAACAAAAGAATGGGTGTCAAAGATTTATCCAAAAATTAAATTTGGAGGACATAGGGATTTCTATGATTATATTTACCTTTCAAAGGATCTCGCTGGATTAAGAGGATCATCCTATGCAAAAATACGTAATCGTCTTAACAAATTTAAAAGAAACTACAAATACAAAATCGAAAAAATATCTGAAAATAATATGGATAGTATTAGAAAATTCCTTAGAAGATGGTGCCTTTGGAGAGACTGTGAATCTGATCCATTATTAGAAAATGAAAGAAAGGCTATACTATATTCAATGTCACATTTTTTTGAATTGAAACTTTCAGGTATCGCTTTACTCGTAAATGATAAAATCGAGGCTATATCTGTATTTGAGCTGATTAATCCTGATACTGCAGTGGTTCATTATGAAAAAGGATCACCTGATTATGATGGTATTTATAAGGCAATAAATCAAGAAACAGCGTTAATACTTCAAAAAGACTTCAAATTTATCAACCGTGAATCTGATATGGGTTTACCTGGTTTAAGAAAAGCTAAAATGTCTTATCATCCGCATCACATGATAGAAGTTTTTCATGTGGAACGTGAAAAAATAATATTCTGATGGTTTTTATTCTATATCGCGGGTTACACAGGGTACAGAAAGCTCTTTTTTCATCCTCATAATTTTACAGATTCTGCAGGTTTCTTCAATAACGCGACCATCACCATCTTCAATTATATGCTTTGCAGAAGTTTTAATTTCTTCTCTTATAATTTCGTTTGAGATTTCTATGTTATTGCCACGTTTTTTAGATAGGTATTGACATATTGCAGCGGGTGTTACTCCTAGTTTTTCTGCTGCTTCTTTTTGAGTTAGTCCAAAATTATTTATCATACTTTCTGCGATTTCTCTTCGGATCATTGGTAGGCCATTCCAAATCATAAATTCGCAGATTGTTTGTTTCATTTACATCACCTTTGAATTATTATGTGCAATGTCTTATAAATATAAATAGTTTACTTAGCTCCGTTATGTAAATATATCTTTTATACTTATAATTAACGATTGTTTAAAATATCAAATTATTTATACTTATGAAACATTTGTTGCATAAATTTTTGTTTATACTCGAAGCAATTGTCGCCAAAAAACTTAAATACTCAACTTGTATTAACGATTGTTAACCAATGGCTGAATGAGGTGGTATAAAACATCTAATTAATCATTTTACATTTACTTTGGAGAAGCAAAAGTAAAGCAGGCATCTCATGTTTTTTTATCCCATCTTTTTCCTCCTCTCCTCACCACCTTCTCATAAAAAAACTCTGCTGCTTCTGCTTCTCCACCCATCCCTCTTTTTAATAATTAAGACATATAAGATAAGCCTTCTGAATAAGAAAACAAGTTGAAAACATATGCAAAGACTCTTAGACAAAATTGAATATCTAAAAAAAACTGAAATAAAAAATAAAATCAAAAATAGAATAAAAGAATTCAAAAACATTGACAAAAAATCCAACCAAGCACTTTTCCAAGAAATGTGTTTCTGCCTGCTCACAGCTAACTTTAACGCTGAAAAAACCATAAAAATTCAAAATGAAATCGGCGAATGCTTCCTAACTAATAATAAAGATGAATTATCAGAAAAACTAAAAGAATATGGCCATAGATTCCCAAATGCAAGAGCAAATTACATAATAGAATTACGAAAATGTAAAGACGAACTTGAAAAAATCGTTAAATTTCGTGATAAAAAAGCATTAAGGGAATGGCTTGTAAACAATATTAAAGGCCTGGGATATAAAGAAGCAAGTCATTTTCTTAGAAATGTTGGTTTTGATGACTATGCAATTATTGATTTTCATATAATTGACCTTCTAGTGAAATATACGATTATAGATAGGCCAAAAACTATTACAAAAAATAAATACCTTAAAATTGAAAACGTATTAAAAAAAATAGCTAAAAAAACAAACCTCACATTATCTGAACTAGATTTATATTTATGGTATATGGAAACAGGTAAAATATTGAAATAATATACTCTTTTTGTAGTTGCTAAAAATGGATAAAACTGACCCGATCTGTGGAATGAAAGGAACCATCCCTGTGCATGGGCACTATTTTTGTAGCGAGCATTGTATTAAAAAATATGAAGAGCAACATAACATAAAAGCAGAAGAAAAATACTGTTCAAGTTGTGCCGCACATGCTAAGGCCCCTTGGTACAAAGAAAGAATATACCTTGTAACGCTTTTTGCAATAATTATTCTGATTGCAAGTTATTTTGTTGATTTCTTAAATCCTTATTATGACGCATTTATTGACTATCTGAAACTCATTTGGTGGGCGATTCTAATTGGATTTTTATTAGGTGGAATAATCGATTATTTCATCCCAAGAGCATACATTGAAAAATACTTATCACGGCATCAAAAAAGAACCATAATTTATTCTATAGTTTTTGGATTCTTAATGAGCGCATGCTCACATGGAATTCTCGCAATTGCAATTGAACTTTACAAAAAAGGGGCAAGTACCAGTGCAGTTGTCGCGTTTCTATTGGCATCGCCATGGGCAAACCTCCCAATCACGGTTCTGCTCTTCGGTTTCTTCGGCTTGAAAGCCGGTTTAATAGTCATTTCAGCACTGATTATTGCTGTGATAACAGGTTTAATTTTTCAAAAACTTGAGAAAAGAGGACTTGTTGAATGTGATAAATGCCAACATGGCGAAGATCATCCAGTTTTAGTTGATTTTTCAATAATAAAAGATGTAAAAAGAAGATTTAAAGAATACAAATTCACAGCTGAAAACAACATAAATGCAATCAAAGGAACAATCAAAGGATCATGGGCCCTGACAAAGATGGTTATGTGGTGGCTAATCATTGGGATGATAATGGCTTCTCTTGCAAGAGCGTATGTTCCATCGCATTTTTTCATGGAGTATATGGGACCAACATTTTTGGGACTCGCAGTAACACTTTTTTTTGCAACAATAATCGAAGTATGCTCTGAGGGAAGTGCACCTCTAGCATTTGAGATTTTTAATCAAACAAAGGCGTTTGGAAATAGCTTCACATTTTTGATGGCGGGTGTTGCGACTGATTATACTGAAATAGGATTGATAGGGCATAATATCGGAAGAAAAGCAGCAATGTGGATTCCAATAATAACTGTCCCACAGATTCTTATATTAGGTTATTTGTTTAACCTTATCCTATAGGATAATCTCTTTTTTTTCTTCTGACAATTCTTGGTTATAATAACAATACCTAAAGTTTTTTAGCTCATTATTATATCACGAGTCTGGTGATCAAGTTTGGATTTTAGTCTCACAGGGGAGCAGAAATTATTTCAAAAAACTATTAGAGAGTTTTGTGAACGAGAAATAAAACCACTTGCATCTAAAATTGATAAAGAAGAGTATTTTCCAAAGGGTCTTTATAAAAAAATGGGGCAAATGGGTCTTATGGGTATGACAGTTCCACAGGAGTATGGTGGTGCTGGTATTGATCGTGTTAGTTATATGATTGCTCTTGAGGAGATATCTCGTGTTTGTGGTTCTACTGGTATAACTGTTGAGGCTCATAACTCATTGGGTATTGGTCATGTTTATGAGCATGGTTCGAAAGAGCAACGTAAAAAATATCTTGCCAAACTTTGTAGTGGTGAAGCGTTTGCTGCTTGGGCTCTAACTGAGCCTAACGCAGGCTCTGATGCAGCATCTACTCAGACTACGGCTGTTCTTGAAAAGGATGAATGGGTGATTAACGGTACAAAGCAGTTTATCACCAGTGGGGATATAGCAGATGTTGTAACAGTCATGGCTAAAACTGATAAGGACAAGGGTGCAAAAGGTATCAGCGCGATTATCGTTGAAAAAGATACACCTGGTTTCAAAGTTGGTCAATTAGAGGACAAGCTTGGTCTTCGTGGTAGTCATACTGCTGAGCTTATTTTTGAAAACTGCCATGTTCCTAAAGACAATCTTCTAGGCGAAAAAGACATGGGTTTCGTTGGTGCTATGAATATCCTTGACCGTGGTCGTACTGCTATTGGTGCTATGAGTGTTGGTATTGCTCGTGGTGCTCTGGAGGATAGCATTGAGTATGCGAAGCAGCGTGAACAGTTTGGTAAACCTATTTCCAAGTTTCAAGCTATTCAGTGGAAAATCGCTGATATGGCAACCGAGATTGATGCTGCTCGTCTTCTTGTTTATCGTGCCGCATTTCTTGAGGATAAAAATCTTCCTTTTTCGAAGGAGGCCTCAATGGCTAAATTGTTTGCTTCTGAGGCGGCTATGCGTGCGACTAGAAACGCTATACAAGTTTTTGGTGGTTATGGTTATACCCGTGAATACCCTGTAGAAAGGTATTTCCGAGATATCAAACTCTGCGAAATTGGTGAGGGTACCTCTGAAGTCCAGCGTATGGTAATATCTAAACGATTAGGACTATAAACATTAGAATAGTGGGAGGTATAACATTAGTAGCGAAGATGTAATTGAATTAGATGATGACAACTGGGAGAAAACCGTAGAAAAAGGTGAGAAACCTGTTGTTGTAATGTTTTACTCTGACACCGATCCATATTGTAAAAATGGAGCCATATTTTTATTCTTGTTTCTCAGAGGCTTTTTCTTCGTTTTTTAGTTTTAAATATTTTTGTTTAATTCCCTTTAATTTTAAATCTAGGTAGTAATCACTCGAAATTACAAAAGAGTGTTTTAGATTGCCATTGTCAAATTCGTTTTTAAATTCATCTCTAACTTTATCGATTATGTTATCCGCTGTTTTGCTTATAACTAGGTTTACGAAGTCTTCTATGTTAACTTCGGAGGTTTCGTTTTTATTTTCGTACCATTCAAGGGCTTCTTTGAAGATTTTATCTTTCATAATTCCCATCACTCTTTGCGTTTCCGGTAAACCTATATCTGTTTATAATTTTATCTGAAAGTTTTATTCAGAGGCTGTTTTCTCTTTTTTTGGGAAGATTTTATAACGAATTGTTAAAAGTGCTCTCAATACCCATTCGACGATGATTATGAAAATGATGAATTGTATAGCTATATTGATAAACTCTGGTAGAGAATTGATTTTATCTACTATGTCTTGCCATTCGAAAAATGAAGGGCTGACTAAGAATATGCCAAGTAATGCAAATGGTAACATTTTTGCTACATCCCTAGAAAGATCCTCAGTGTAATATGATGTGATCCTAATCGCAAGTACTATAGCAAAAGACGTTGAAAGTACAACTCCGATACCGATATCTCTAGATAGAAACAAAAGCATTAATGAGAAACCCATGAAAAAAACAACTGCTACGAATGGAAATAAGAAGAAATATTTCAAAAAACCTATTGCTTTAGAATGCTTACGTTCACTTGGTTTAAAACAATCTCTACGTGCGACGAACCGGTAAAAAGTATATATTATAATCGAGTAAACAGCGATTAATATTGCTAGATAAAAAACTGATGTGACACCTGAGAGATCTCCGCTTAGTATCTTATCTAAAGATAAACGCTCAGCAAGTTCAGAAATTTGAGAAAAATCTGGTATACCCATAATTATCTCTCCTCTTTTAGAAATCTATAACGTTTATCTATTTATGAAACTTTGCTGATGAGACTTTACTCAAGTAAAAAAAGTTGGTTTTTAGAGGCTTCTTTGACCGTTTAGTGGATTTTGTTGACTGCTTTGCATGTTGACCTGATAATTAACTGGTGTGGTAAGTGATACTGGTATTATACAGTAGTCATTGCTGTCTTCTTTGTTGACTACTTTTACTTCACCTGTGAACTCCTCGTTTTGTTCATCTGGTGCTACAACAGTTACTTGTACAGTTGTCTGTCCATTTTTTGGTAAGTCATTACCACTTTGGGGAGTAAATGTCCATGTCCCCCAGCTTGGCCATGTTTTTACTTCCCAGTCTAGTTCTGAACCTGGTTCACCAATGTTTTTAACAATGAAACTATCTGTTACGGTGCCCCCTGGTTCCACGTTAGTCCAACTTAGTGTACCGTCACAGTCTAGATCAGGTATGTAGTAGTCATCTGTTATCTTAAACCAGATTTTTGCATTGTTTGCAGGGTCTGGACCGAATGCACCCCTTGTAACCTTGTAGTCTCCATCATCTGATACATAGTCACCTGTTAACCCGTTTGTTTTGAGATTGTATGTTCCAGTATAGATTGCTCCTCGTTTATCTTGAGTATTATCGTTTTCCCCGCCACCTGAGTAAGCACTTACATCTGCTAAGTCATCGCCACTTAACACATCATCATCCATGAGTTTGATAGTAATTTCCACGGTGAAGGAATTAGTGTGGAATGGATGTAATTGTATATCTTGCTGCCCTCCCTCAGGCCATGTATGTTCAGATATCCATTGCCATATCCACCAGCCGTCTAAATCCCTGTTATAATTATATTGATATCGTGTTTTTCCATCCGATTCAACACCTACGCGATAGTACCATTCAGGTTTGATGCCCCCTCTTAAATCGAAAATTGTATCTATCTTCTCAAAATCCCCTAACGCTGGGTCATTAGTTATCTTATGAATTGTTACCTCAACCGTTTTATCTCCAACGCTTTCATAATCTATATAGCAGGCAGAGTAACCTATGCTACTGCATCCGTATTCAATACGCATATAGCCACCTTCACCCCAGTATGTTCCCCATGAGTTACGGAGGAACCAGACACCATCTGTACCCTGGTTGTCATCCCATCCTACAAGTACAACAGCGTGGTTCACCTGTCCACCATCATGATTATTAAAAACACCACCATTGTAAGATTGGAAAGCACTGTTTACACGTACAGCAGCTGATACAGGGCCATATTCATAAATTGCTTGTTTAATAGCATCTACACTTGGAACACCATGTTCACTACCGATGAAAGCCCAGTTGTCTATTAGATATTCATGTGGATATGGGCAGTTACATGGTGCTTTATATCCTACATAGGGGAAATCATTTTCTAAAACAGCTCCAGTGTCGCCGCAGGGGTCAGTTTTCCATTGATGGTAATCATGGGCCCACCATCCACCATCACAACCCCATCCATCTCTGTTACAACTAAGTAGCCACTGTTCTGAGAGATCTTTTTCTACTCCGTCATTAATTAATATGTTACATTCTAATGGTCCAACGGTTCCAAATGCCCAGCAGCTACCACAACTACCTTGATTTCTTATAGGTGTACAACCACCTAATTCACGCCAGTCAAACTCATCTGGTAGCCCCTCTACAGGTATGCAAGGATCAAAATAAGCCGCAGTATGCCAATTTTCAGGTTCCACTAACCCATATAGCTCATCTAAAGAACGATCTGTAACAGAGTTTTCACCAACTGTGAACGTCCAACCCTCTGTTTCCCCCTGTTTTTGTAACTCTGCAATATCTACAGCGATGTAGGGATCTGAGGATGTAACTTCTTCATATATCTCAGCGTTTGTGATTTTACCACAGCTACAATCTTCTACATCAGCTGATACAAAAACCGTGCTCATTAAAAACAAAACAATCAAAAAACATATAGCTATCTTATTTCCCTTTTTGATCATAATTATGCCTCCCATTAAAGTATTCTAATACTATAGTTAGACTTAAATCTTTTCTGAAAAATAGGAGAAATAAAAAGAATACGTTTTTTTGATGTTTTTTTTACATCCTGAAAACACCAGGCTTCCAATCAGGTATCGGAGCATTCAATGAAGCAGATATACCAAGCCCTAGTACCATCCTAGTATCTACTGGGTCAATAATTCCATCATCCCATATTCTTGCTGTGCTATAGTACGGGTTTCCCTCAGTTTCATATTTTTTCAAAATTGGTTCAGTAATTGCTTTTTCTTCTGCTTTAGTGAGTGCCTTTCCTTTCCTCCACAACTGGTCACGTTTAACAGTTAAAAGAACATTCGCAGCTTGTTCACCACCCATAACACTAATACGTGCGTTTGGCCACATCCATAGTTGTCTTGGTTGATATGCCCTACCGCACATGCCATAGTTTCCAGCTCCAAATGATCCACCAATTATTACAGTAAAACGTGGTACGTTAGCAGTTGCTACAGCGTTTACCATTTTAGCACCATCTTTTGCTATACCACCTGCTTCGTATTTTCTACCAACCATGAAACCAGTGATGTTCTGTAGGAAAACTAGTGGTATTTTACGTTGACAGCAAATCTCAATGAAATGTGTACCTTTTATCGCGGATTCAGAAAACAATACACCATTATTTGCCAGTATACCAATAGGGTAACCCATGATATGTGCGAACCCGCAGACAATTGTTTGACCATAGAGTGCTTTGAATTCGTGGAATTTTGAACCATCAACTATTCTTGCTATTATTTCTTTTACCTCAAATGCTTTCCGTGAATTCATTGATATGACACCATAGATTTCTTTGATGTCATATGCGGGTTCCTCAGGTTTTTTAATGTCGAGATGTGTTTTCTCCGGTCGGTTAAGGTTTTCTACGATATTCCTTGTTATCTGTATTGCTTCTGTATCGTTATGTGCATAGTGATCTGATACGCCGCTCTCTCGGCAGTGAACGTCTGCTCCTCCTAGGTTTTCTGCGGTTACTTTTTCCCCTGTTGCTGCTTTGACAAGTGGTGGTCCAGCAAGGAAAATAGTACCTGTTCCTTTGACGATGACTGTTTCATCTGACATAGCTGGGACGTATGCTCCACCAGCTGTACATGATCCCATAACCGCAGATATCTGAGGTATACTCATAGATGACATTACAGCTTGGTTGTAGAAAATTCTCCCAAAATGTTCTCGATCGGGGAATACTTCATCTTGCATTGGTAAGAATGCACCACCTGAGTCAACTAAGTAGATGCATGGTAGGTTATTTTCCATAGCTGTTTCTTGTGCTCGTAAATGTTTTTTTACAGTCATGGGGTAATATGTTCCACCTGTGACTGTGGCATCATTTGCAACGATTACTACTTCACGTCCATGTATTAGACCTATACCTGTTACTATACCCGCGCAGGGGGCTTTATCATTGTACATGCCGAAACCTGCGAGAGTGTTAAACTCCATGAATGGCGTATCGGGGTCAATGAGTGCATCTATTCGTTCTCTTGCGAGCATTTTATTTCGTGATTTATGAATTTTGATTTTCTCTTTTCCCCCGCCCTTTTGTGCAACTGAGATTTTTTCCTTAAGATCTTTAACTAGTTTCTCATAGTGTTTAAAATTATCTTTGTAACTCTTGCTTGAGGTATCAATATTACTCTCAATGGCTTCCATAACTCTAACCTCTTTATTTTTTAATGAGCTCTAAGGTGGTTTCACCAATTTCAATTTGTTCTTTTTCTTTAAAATTAACTTTTTTAACTTTCCCATTAAATGGAGCACGTATGAGGTATTCCATTTTCATAGCCTCAATTACCATAAGGACATCTCCTTTTTTGACTTTGTCTCCATTTTTTACTTTTACATTAACAACTTTACCAGAGATCGGGGAGCTAAGGTCTCCTTCTTCTTTTTTACCTTTTCCAGTTGTTTTTCTACCTGTTAACTCTACGGGTTTAACTTTAAAGACATTTCCGTCTACGAATACATATTTTTCTTTTTCTCCTTCAGTTATCACGGATTTTATTATACGGTCTCCAAGTTTTATTTTAAGATAACCTGGTTTGATTTCCTCTGCTCTAGCTTTGTATTCTGTGTTGCCGTATGTTATGAAATAATGTTTCTGTCTGCGCTCTATGGTAACGTTGTAAATGTGGTTGTCATGTTCGTAGTTTATAAACAAGGTTGTTCACACTCCTCCTACTCTCCATCTTCCAACGTGTTTCCAGGGTGAGTGCGGGTCTTCTTCTTTGTATCTAACTATTTCCTCTGATTTTGAATGTATAGAATCATAGATCGCGAGTGATATTATTGCATCGATGGGTAATCCTTCTTTTTCAATGGTCCAATCTTTGAAATAATTATCAATGAAATGGGTTGTAATGTTGCCTTTTTTGAATTCCTCGTATTCAAGGACTTTTTTTAGGAAAGTTATATTTGTGGTAACTCCAAGGACTACGTAATGTGATAGTGCCCATATCATTTTACTAATGCTTTCCTCCCGGTTTTCGGAGCTTACTACAAGTTTAGCGAGTAATGAATCGTAGTATGGTGTAACCTCCATACCTGTGCATATCCCTGTGTCATTTCTCACATTTGGGCCAGTTGGTGCTTCAACTTTGTTTAGAGTTCCGATACTGGGTAGAAAACCATTTGATGGATCCTCAGCATAAATACGGCACTCAATAGCGTGACCACGCTGTGATAAATCTTTTTGTTTAAGACTTAGCTCTGTACCATTAGCGATTCTTAGCTGCCACTTAGCAAGATCAACACCTGTGGTCATCTCAGTAATAGGGTGTTCAACCTGTAATCGGGTGTTCATCTCCATGAAATAAAAATTAAGATTACTATCAACCATGAATTCTACGGTACCAGCGTTTGTGTACCCAACAGCCTCTGCAGCGGCGATAGCTGCTTGCCCCATTTTCTCACGAAGCTGTTTAGTCATCAGTGGTGAAGGTGTCTCCTCAATGATTTTTTGATGACGACGTTGAATGGAGCATTCCCTCTCAAAAAGATGAATGGTGTTTCCATGTTCATCTGCGAGAATTTGAAACTCTATATGCTGGGGTTTATCCAAATATTTCTCCAGGAAAACAGTGTCATCACCAAAAGATGATTTAGACTCACGTTTAGCTCCCTCAATAGACTCGAGTAGGATATCCTCAGAGTGGACAATTCTCATACCTTTGCCGCCGCCACCCGCGGCAGCTTTAACTAGTAATGGGAAACCAATCTTTTTTCCCTCTTTCATAAGCGAGTTGTTATCCTGTTTTGGACCATGATACCCGGGTATAACAGGTACACCTGCTTTTTCCATGGTTTTTTTAGCAGCAATTTTGTCTCCCATCAGGCTAATAACCTTAGATGATGGACCTATGAATTTTATACCTACATCATTACAAGTCTCAGCGAAATCAGGGTTCTCAGCGAGAAACCCGTAACCTGGGTGAATACCCTCAGCACCAACGTCTTGTGCAGATTTTATAATCTTAGGAATGTTAAGATAACTCTCAATAGGTGCTGGATCACCTAGGTTAACTATTTCATCAGCTAGTTGAACATGAGGCGCATCCTTATCGACATCTGAATAAACTGCTACGGTTTTAATACCCATCTCCTGACAGGCTTTTATGATTCTAACCGCTATTTCCCCACGATTTGCTATAAGGATTTTTTTAAACAAAACTTACCCACTCCATTTTGTTCTTCTTTTGCTAAGAAACGCGTTTATACCCTCTTGCCCCTCCTCTGATACTCTTAGTTCAGATATTTTTTCAACTGTGTGTTCTTTGTATTTTTTAATATCATTTTTTTCATATTTTTCAACTAGTTTTTTTACTTCTTTTATAGCTTTAGGTCCAGACGAACGGAGTAGTTCAACATATTCCTGTATTTTTTTATCTAACTCGTTTTCTGGTACAACGTAATCAATGAGCCCTATCTCTTTTGCATATTCTGAGGTAAATCTTTCACCTGTTAAGAACAATCGTCTCATATTGGAAAGAGTGATTCGTCTAGCTACATAGGTTGATATAACTGCAGGTATAATCCCGAGTTTTACTTCACTAAACGCGAATTTGCAATTTGGAATTGCTATGGCTATATCACAAACTGCGAAAAGTCCCAATCCTCCTCCGAAAGCATGGCCGTTAACCTTTACTATTACTGGTTTAGAGCAACTGTATATAGTTTCATATAAATCAAGTAAAAGCTGACTGTCTTTGATGTTTTCTTCCTTTGAATGTTTCACCATGCTTTTCATCCAGTTAAGATCTGCTCCTGCACAGAATGATTTACCATTCCCTGTGAGTATTATGATTCTTGTTTTCTCGTCTTTATTTAGTTCTTTAAAACAACTGGTGAGTTCTTTCATGAGTTCTTCGTTCATAGCGTTGTGTGCCTCTGGCCGGTTAAGAATAACTGTTACAACGTCTTTTTCTTGGTGTATGTCTAAGTTTTTGTAATTCATTTTTTGCTCCCCCAAACGAGTTGATTGATCTTTTTGTATCTTACGCTGCCGATGTTAGGCGGAATAGATAAATCTTTCTAAAGTTTTTTCAACATTTGTCGAAAAAGATCATTTCCCCTTAAAAACAGGTTTTCTTTTTTCAACGAAAGCTGTTACTCCTTCTTTGAAATCCATTGATGCAGCTGAATCGGCGGCTGTTCTACTTTCAAGATCAAGATGTGTAATCATATCGTTATCTAGACTTTTGTTGATTAACATCTTTGCTTTTCCCACTGCGATTGGTGGTAGTTTCTTAAATTTTGATACGAACTCTTCAACAGTTTTGTCTAATTCATCTGATTTGACTACTTTGTTCACGATTCCTAATTCTTCTGCTTTTTCAGCTGTAAATGTCTTCGAGGTGAGAATATATTCGCATGCTCTCTGATAGCCAGTTAGTTTTGTAAAAAACTGCGTTCCGCAGCCGGGTGCAAGCCCTATTCCAATAAATGCTGTGCCAAATTTTGCTTCTTTTACTGCTATTATGATGTCACATGCCAATGCTAATGAGAGTCCTGCTCCAAAAGCTGTACCATTTATCGCGCCAATCACTGGTTTTTCCATGTTTCTCATTTCTAGGACACATTTATGGATCGCTTTTGTAAGATGTATTAGAAATTTGGATTTGTTTTCTGCAGCATGCATTTCTTTAACGTCTCCACCGCCGCAGAATCCTTTACCAGTTCCTTTGATAACTACTGCTCTAATCTTTGGATTGGGTGTTATATTTTTTAGTACATTGTAGAGTTCTTCCCCTAATTTCATGTCAAATGAATTAAGCCTTTCTAGTCTATTAAGGGTGATATATGCAACGTTTTCTTTAGTGTCATATGTTAAAGTTTCGTAGTTCATAGGTATCAGTCCTTGAGAATATGAATTTAAATATAAATGTTTTAGGAAAAACTATTAATAAACAGTTAACCATCCCGGTGGCCGTAGTTTACAATTGGAGGTATATGGAATATGAATGTAACAATGTATATTGATAAATACAAAAATGCAAGATACAACTTTTTTAAATGGAGATACGAAACAAACCTTGTCTACAAATTGATCCTTGCACTTAGTTTTGCATGTTTAACTGGTTTATTAGCGCAGTTCAGATTTTACCTGCCAAATAACCCTGCTGTTCCAATAACTGGTCAAACATTCGCTGTATTACTCGCTGGTGTTATTCTTGGGACCTGGGGCGGAATCAGTCAGATAATGTACGTAGGACTAGGCGCTGCAGGTATGCCATGGTTTACAAACTTCCAAGGAGGAATAGGGGCTCTTACAGGCTCTACAGGTGGATACATCATTGGTTTTATTCTCACAGCTTTTTTCCTAGGATACTTCACAGATAGGTACATACGATCAAGAAATTTCCGTAACATGCTTCCATTAATGCTCTTTGCAAATTTTGTGTTGATATATATCCCGGGGTTACTGGTTTTATATTACTGGTGGACAACTTTCATAGGTTCAATTGGAATCGTAGAACTAGTATCGATAGGTATGATACCATTCATCGCAGGGGATATATTGAAAGTAGTTGCAGCAGCAGCTGTTGCAAAGGGAGTGACACCAAAAACCACATACGGTGCTAAAATAGGCACATAAAATATCTTTTCAAAAAATGAGAGAAAAAATACTGGATCTATTAGATGAAAAAAAGTATATTTCTGGAGAACAAATAGCACAAAAACTAAAAGTATCTAGAACCGCAATTTGGAAACAAATCAAAACACTACGGGAGCTTGGTTACAAAATTGAATCAATAAAAAACAAAGGTTATAGATTAATTTCTCGTCCTGATGTTCCAATTGAGGGAGAAATAAAACATGGGCTAAAAACAAAAATTGTTGGTAGAAAAATTCATTATTTTAAAACCCTAACATCGACAAATCAATACGCGAAACAACTAGTTCAAAAAAACGTAGATGATGGGAGTGTTGTTGTTTCTGATGTTCAAACAAGTGGGCGTGGTCGAAAGAGTAGAACCTGGTACTCGCCTAAGGGGGGACTATGGTTTTCAGTTGTTTTATATCCAAATATCCCTCCACAACGTGGTATGCTCCTAACTATGGCGAGTTCCATCTCTGTTGCTCAGGCTATTCAAGAAGTTACTAATTTTACTCCTGTGATAAAATGGCCAAATGATCTTCTTATAGATGGTAAAAAGGTTTGTGGTATTCTCACTGAGCTTGATGCTGAGATGGATAAAATAAATTATGCAACTATAGGTGTAGGTATCAATGTTAATAACCCTTTGGAAGGAGACTTGAAAAATAAAGCGGTCTCTCTTATAGAAAAAACTGGTTCAAAAATTTCAAGAGTGAAACTTCTACGATCCATCCTTAAACATTTAGATGACAATTACAGTATATTGAATTCTGGTGACAACGCCCTGATCAGAGATTTGTGGTTTGCTTATGCAGAAATTGTTGGTAAAAAGGTTAGAGTGGAAGGTGAAAAATCGGTGATCGAAGGGGTTGTATCGGATGTTGATGAAACTGGTTGTCTAATAATTAAAACAAATAGTGGTAACGTTCAGGTTGTTAGTGGTGACTTATATTATTTGTAATGATTGATGAATAAACTCTCTATTCCTATATTTTTGATAATCTTTGTACAATAATGTTTATATAACTCATAAGGAGAAGTAGTTCATGTTGAAAGATGACTCTTAGACAGCATGATATATTGAAACTTGCGGGTTTATGTGGTATATTGTCCACTGTTGTTTTCCTTATATTTATTGCTCTTGCTGTTTATTTTTCACCATGGTTTAGTTGGACTGAGAACTGGTTAAGTGAAATGGCTGGTTCAACTGGTGATACACCAATTTGGGCTGCTCTAGGTATGCCCTCTGTTATATTGAATGTTGGTCTTGTTCTCGCTGGTTTAACAGGCATTTTTTTTACTATTGCTCTTAGAAAGAGTTGTATGTTTGAGACTAGGTTAGGTCGTCTAGCAACAGTTGTATTATTTGTTGATATGTCTGCATTATGTGGAGTTGGTATTTTTCCTCTTACTCTTGGTAAGCTTCATGTTTGGAATTCTTGGATTCTTTTTGCTTTAATCCCTGTTTTTTTACTTATTGTTGGTTATGAGTTGAGGAGATTGTTTAGAAAGGAGTGGTGGTGGTTGACGTTTGTTCTTCTCTTGTTTTCTTTTTGCTCATTTATTGTTTTTAAGTTTGTAGAGGGTAAAGCTATTTCTGAGATGATTTCGTTGTGTTCGGTATTTGTGGTTTTTGTTGCCTTGAGTTTTAAGTTTTTGAGTTTAGGTTTCAGAGAGAGTCGTCTATCTGCAGTTCAATAAAATGGTTTTGTTTTTTTTGTTTGTTATTTTTACATTATGTAAATCATACACGAAATGTTTAAATATTGTTATTAAGAAAGTATAACTTGAGGAGTATGGATTTAACAAGCCTAAGTGGAAGGAACAACCAAATAAAAAATTCAGACATGATAAAACATATAATACATGCAATACATAAAACAATGAGCAGAAGAACCTCAGAAATATTTTCCGCACTTGTCCTAAAAGATATGATAAAAGAACTACAACAAAAATATGAATTCCTAAAATTCGTAAAAATCAAAGAACTAGGATACCTAGAAGACAAAGAAAACCTAGTAAACATCTCAGCAGGAATAAACCTATTCGACTCAGAAGACATAGGAAAATTCATAGAATCCTTACTCAGAGTCGCAAGCAATAACATAAAAAATGAAGAAGCCAGCCTCTATTTCATAAAAGAAACCAAAGAACAAATAAATGAAAAATACGAGCACGAACTAAAAAACTATGGAGTAGATCTAGCAGTAATTCAACTTGAACAACACCTATCATACAAAAAAAGAAGAGGTAAATCACTAACCCCTGAACAATACTCCTCTCCTAAATTTAAATCTAAACCTGAAGAAGAATCCCGTGACAAATATGTAAGCTTCTACAAATACAAACTAGAAAACGTAGGCTTCTGGAAATACAAAGATAACATCTGTACCATCTATGATAAAAAAGGTCGAATAATAGACAAAATCCCTCTAGACGATATTGTAAAAGACTATGTAATGAAAGTTAGAGGATTTGACAATAATTTAGCTGTAAACGAAGAAGAATCAGTTAGCATCAACGAAAAAGAATACAAGTTTCTACAGTTAATACATTCAAGAGACATTGACTCAGAAACAGCAATTAAAACACTAGACATCAGCGAAGATGAACTATTCGTCATAATCAGAAAACTATTGGTTTACGATGTATTAAAATATATTTCATTTGATGAAGTTATGCTCACAAATAATGGAATAATACTTCTAAATGATATAAATAACAAGAAAAAAGGCGCATAAAACCTCATTTAAGAAGGTATTTCATAAAGCATTTTTTCCTTTTTTTGTTTGTCAACTTGTTTTTTAGAATAATCTACAGGTCTTCCACAGAATATACATACTTTGGCATTAGATCGAAGTTTACTTTTGCATCTATTGCATATCATAGGTATCTTTCTCCGTTATTCTGTAGATGTGTGTGGTTTACCTGATTTAAATAATTTTCGCTCCGTATATGTAACAAATGTCTCGATAAAAAAGATTTAATCTCTAAATTTATGCTTCAGAAATTATAATGGATTCAACATCTCTCATAAGAGGCTTATATAATGTTGCATCAACATCTGGTTTATAGATAATGCCGGTTACTTCAACATATTTATCCTTGAAATCACTAAGATTACCATCTGTATAATTTTCAAATGAAACCTGAATCTCGATATAACCGTTATCTAAAATTAGAGAGGCCATTGTATCATTAGTAATATCTGTTAAATTACCTGTCACGATCACTTTTTGACCATCATATTCTTCTATTTCTCCAAGGGTTTGGACAATTTTCAACTGTTGAGAATAAATCTGAGCTGAAATATTACCCCACTCGCTAAGGGTAAGTGTTGTATCATTACCTGAGAAACTATAATTATAATTAAGACTGATGTCAACATTTCTTTGATGAGAGTGCCCGTCAAATTTTGTCAACATAACACTTATATTTGTTTCATTAAGCATTAGTTGCCCATCCATTACTGCATAGTAACCTTTTTTTTCAACTACATACTCATCATAGAAGGTACCATTCCACACTTGGGAATTATATCTATAGGCACCATTTGGTAAGAAAACATATTCCTCAGTATCGTTTTCCCATAATGCATTAAATGCTATCTCTACACCTAATGGTAGACTCCCTCTGTTATCATCACCCTCACTTTGATCAGTGGGAGTGGCTACTATTTTAGAACTGTTCGGCGTATTAAAAACAAAAATACCCCAGGCTAGAGCTGCTATGATCGTTAGTATTGCCATTATTGAGATTATTTTTGTAATAATTCTCATTTTTTCATTCTCACAATTCCAAATTATGCATTTTAGTTTTTCGTTTGAACTAGTATTTCCATTTTTATTGGCTCTAACTTGCATCCTTTATATACTAGATACCAGTAAAATGCTTCACCATAGAGTATTTTTAGATAGAACAGGTTCATCTCCCGGCGAGTGTTTAACATCTTTTTATTTTTTTTCACAGAGCATCAATTATATAGTTATTATAGGAATGAGTATTTAAAAACCAGGAAAATGTTCGGAAAAAACCAAACAAAGCAATAATTAACATACGTTAATAATTGTTTTTTGAATTGGAAAAAACAGTTTTTCTCAAACTGTTAATTGCTTTTTCTACATCGTCTGATTTAACAATATAAGAACCAGAAACAAACATATTAGCACCAGCTTTATCAACAAGTCCAATAGTTTTATCGGTAATACCGCCGTCAACCTCAATATCAAGACCTGGTTTCATTCCTCTCAACTCAGAAATTTTCTCTAATACGTCTGGAAGAAAGGGGCTGCCATAAAAACCTGGGTTAACAGTCATAATTAAAACCTGGTCAATCTCATCTAAAAAATTAGAGATATTTTGAATCGATGTTTCAGGGTTTAACACAAAACCAACTTTTTTCTCCTTATTTTTTGCATCTGAAATAATAGCTGCTGGATTAGTGCATGACTCGTAATGAATGAGAATAGTATCGACTTTTTTCCAATTATTTTCTATCCATTTCTCTGGTTTCTCTATCATCAGATGTGCTTCAAAAAGACAAGATGACTTGGGTAACTTGAAATCAAAAAACAATGATGTATTTGGAACAAATTTGTTGTCCATTATGTCAAGTTGAACAATGTCAACAAAATCAATGACTTTGGATAAATTTTCATTCAGTTCTTCCTGTGTTTTTGCAATTATGGCAGGGATTATCATTTTTTTATTTTTCATAGGCAATTATCTCTCAACATTCAATAAATAATTTACATAATTAATTTCGAAGTTTTTCCTTATTCTTTTTCACCTTCTAATATGCTACTTGTTTCAATTTTGTATTTTTTAAAATTCAAACAAATATCCTCTCCTCGTAAGTATCCATCATAGAATTTTTTGATGATGTTAAATGCTTCATAGCAATCTTTTGCTAGAAATAACCGACTTAGGTCTTTCTTAGATAAAAAATCTTGATTTAGTGGGTATTTTTCTATCCATTTCAAGAAGTCAGTCCACATGTCTCCGAGTAGGATTATTGGGATATTGCAAATATGTTTGACTTGTACGAGTTGCCAGGTGTACGCTAACTCAAGCAGGGTTCCAACTCCTCCGGGGGCAACTACCACTGCATCTGATAGGACCATGAATGTATCAAGACGTTTTGAGAATCGATCAAATTCTTTTTTTATATCCAGGTGTCTATTTGGTTTCTGCTCTTGGGGTATATTGATATTTAACCCGATTGCATGTGTTTCTTCATTTTTTCTACCATCATGATGGCCTTTACATGCTGCTTGCATGACTCCTGGTCCGCCGCCTGTGACTATGTCGATATTTTCCGCTGCAATCATATGGGCAAGTTTATATACTTCTCCCCATGCCGGGTCGTCTTTGGTGATTCTAGCTGAGCCGAAAATGGCTACGCGGAAATGTTTTGTATATATCTCTTCATCGGAACAATCATTCTGTGTCATGTCGATCTAATCCTTATAGGTATTCTCAATTAGTAGATGGGTTGTTTGATATTGTTATTGTTTTCATTTAGATTTTTATACATAGCAGCAAAACATGCCCCATAAAGGCTTACATCATAGTTGGTGATGATGTAAACTGGTGTTTGTTTAAGAACATCCTCTCGTTGATGTGATTTTTCAAATTCATCGATGAAATTCTTCGATGTGAATATCTCCTGATTTTTTGCTGCGATACCACCTGCAATGTATAGTCCTCCGGTTGCTAATGAATCGAGTACGAAGTTCTTTGCACATCTCGCATAGAATTTAGTGAACAGCTGAAATGTTTCTTTGCATGTTTCATCTAAGTCTTTATATCTCGAAATTAAGACTGCTTTGTCTTGAGCATCGTCGATTTCTTTTGTATGCTGAGTTGCTTCGTATGTCTCTTTTTGTTGTAGAAAAGAATAGATACTTTCGATGCCTCTCCCTGAGAGTAATTCTTCATAAGATAACGATTGCGATATGTCCCTCAATTTTTTAATAAAATGTAATAGTTCTAGCTCAAAATTGTTTTGTACAGGAAAATCACTATGTCCTCCTTCACTCGGAATTGGTATATAAGCGTTCAAATACTTGTCATATATTAGAATGCTCTTTCCCAGCCCAGTTCCTGCGCCGAGAACTGCTTTAGTAGCTGTTGTATTTTGCTGCCCTGTTTTAACTGGTAAAATATCCTTTTTATTGTTATAATCAAGGAGATTAACACCATAACCTATGGTTTGAAAGTCATTGATAATATATGCCATTTTTAATGATGAACTTTCTATGAGATCTTTTATGTTAACATTCCATTGAACATTAGTCAGCTCCGCGTAATCCTGTGAAGATGATACCACTCCTGCGGCTCCTATGCATGCAGTATTAATGTCTATCTCATACTTTTCTTTGGCGTATGTTATTGTCTCATTAACAGCAGGAGAAAGAGATGGTAACTCTTTACTCTTAAAATTAAGAGAAAACAGCAATATTGGTCTCTTATTTTGTATGCCTGCTATGCCTAGATTAGTGTTAGTTCCGCCGATGTCAACGCCTAATACGTAAGAGGAAAATTTTGTTTTTAACATTGTTTCATTGAATTTCTTTATGGTAAAATCTGTCATTGTATATCTATCTCCTTATTTTCACTATGAAGGAGAAAATCTATTATAAGTGCTGTGGTCTAAGGAAGCTTATTAGATCCCAAGCCTTTGCTTGAATAGAAGGTTATATTGCTGACGGGTTGTCTTCCATCATTCCTAATATGTTTCCCTCAGTGTCTTTGAATTGTGCAAAGTAGCCAACACCAGGTATAGCCATTTTCTCATCTAGTATTGTTCCACCGTTTTCTTGGATATTTCGTATGTATTCATCTAATGAAGAGACATCGATGGTTACGCTTGTTTTGAGACCCGGGTCCTCGGTTTTATTCATTCCACCATCGATACCTGGGGTGTTTTCTTCTCCTGTTTTAATCATCCAATAATCAAATGGGCCTTCCCATTTGTTAAACGTCCAACCAAAGACTTTTTCATAGAAGTTTATTGCTCGATCTGGGTTGCTTGCGTTTAAATCAAAATGTAATACTCTTGGCATTTTTTTTATTCCCCTATCTTTTTTTAGATAAGAAAAACGGCTATTTAAGAATATTCATAAAAAAGAAAGAAAAAAAGATTGTCTTTATTTATATAAAATCTAGAATTCTCACTCGTTTAACAAATGATGAGTAAATATATTAAAATTTAAGGAACATATCGAACAATAGTATGAAAGAAACAAGATATCTTCTTTCAAGTTATTTCGGCATCCTCGAAGAAAACAAAACAGCGAAGTATATACAATCCAAGCATGTCCCGGTAGCATTCAAAAACTTAGATTCAGAGAAAATTTTATGGAAAAAACATGATAAAGCATTAAAAAACATGAAAACAAATGAAAATATACCAGAGCAATCACTTCTCGATCTTAAAATAGAGCTTGCATCTAGGATTTTTGAAAAATGTCATTTTTGTGAGAGAAAATGTAATGTTGATAGGAGAAAAAAAACTGGTAAATGTGGGGTAAAACAACCTCAGATCTCCTCTGAGTTTTTACATCTAGGTGAAGAAAATGTTTTAGTTCCATCTTATACCATTTTTTTCTCAGGTTGTACTTTTCATTGTGTTTTTTGTCAGAATTGGGATATAAGTCAGCGTAGTTGCGGCGTCTACGTCGAACCATCAATTGTTGCATCTTGGGTAGATAAAAGGAAATCTCAGGGTGCTCGTAATGTGAATTGGGTTGGTGGTGATCCTACACCGAATCTAACATTTATACTTCAGGTTTTAAAGCAGTGTAAAGTGAATATTCCCCAGGTTTGGAATTCGAATATGTATTGTTCCATTGAGACGATGAAGCTTTTAGATGGTGTGATTGATTTGTTTTTAACTGATTTTAAATATGGTAATGATGAATGTGCTAGGCGTTTGTCAAAAGTTGAAAACTATTTGGGAGTTGTTAAACGGAATCATAAATTTGCATATGATCATGGTGATATGATAATACGTCATCTTGTGATGCCAGGTCATGTAGAGTGTTGTTCTAAGCCTATTATTGAATGGATAGCTAGTAATTTACCAGATGCTACTGTTAATGTTATGGCTCAGTACAGGCCGGAGTATCATGCATATGATTATGATGAAATTTCTAAGAGAGTTTCAATGGATGAGGTTTTGATTGTTGAGGATTATGCAAAAAAACGAGGGATAAATGAAATATAATAACTTAGATGATTAATTGTTTTAGATTTCTTCGAGGTCTTCCTCAGTCCAAAATTTTATTTCTGTTCCATCTGGTAGTATTGCGATTTTTATTTTTTGACCTGTTTCAGGGTCTACTTCATTTTTAAACGTAGTTCCTTTTGGGAAATCCATTTTTGCTCCCCTATTGTGTACCCTTGTAATGTTTTTTTGTTATTAAAAACCATTTGTTTTTACCATTATTTTTCTGGTACATATGTAGTTGAATATGCAGGCACATATGTATGTGTATATTCATATGATTATTCATTAGATAATAAGTTTTATAAACGGTGTTTTAGATATATTTTTGGACGGGATGCAGAAAGGCGATAAGTTAGAGTCTTCTATTGCTATTAGGAGGCCTATGGTAGTGAGGGCTCTGAGACGTAGTAATGTTAGAAAGAAAATTGCTGAGTATCTTTTTGATATTAGTCCTAGTTGTAGTTATACTGCTGAGATTGCTTATAACGTTAAGACTACTCCTACTAATGTTATTGGTGCTATCCGTGGTATGGGTTCCAGATATAAAGAGGATGAGTCTCTTCTTAATTTGGATATTGTTGAGGAGAGAAAAGCTGGTAAGAATATCAGGCTTTATGGTTTGACGCCTTTTGGTAGGGGAGTTATTGAGACATTGATGAATCAAAAGTAATTTTTTTTCTCGTTTTTTTGTATCTTTTGATGATTTTATAGATAAGTTTTTATATAGGAAATTATAAATATATTAGTATTATACATTCCAGAATTATATTTATGAGATGTATGAAAATAACCTTAGAGGAAAAGAGGTGATATAATATGGAAAAAATAAAAAAAGTAATAGTTGTAATTATAGCTGGTATTCTGCTTACAACAACTATTTTTCCAATAGTTTCCGGTGATGGAGATATTCTTGATCAATATCAGACAGAATTTAAGGGTTGGAGTTGGGATATAAAATCAAACTCTGAGGGAGCTCAATCTTTTCAACCTAACTTATCTACTTTGACAAAGGTAGATTTACTCATATGGAAAGAAGCTGTGTTACTAGGCGATTATATAGTTAGAATTCATGAATTTTTAGATGCCGCTCCAATTGCAGAGGCTAGAGTAACAGCTATCACTGTTCCTACAAGCCCGGGCTGGGTAGAATTTATCTTTAAAGAAGTCATTGAAGTTGAACCACAGCAGACTTACTATATTACTAGTTCTTCGGATGAGGCATTTGGTACTTACTACTGGGGTGGTGCCTACGAGACAGTTTATGATAGAGGAACACAATGGCGTAAGACAAGTGATGGGCCTTGGGTAGAGTACCCAGATTATGATTTTTGTTTCAAAACCTATGGACTGGAAGAAAATAACCCACCTATAGCCTATGATGATTTTTATAGTGTTGATGAGGGGCAGCTTCTTGTTGTAGATGCTGTTAGTGGTGTTCTTGCTAATGATATTGATCCTGATGGTGATTCAATAACTGCTTCTTTGGTTTCTGCGCCGATTCATGATTCAAGCTTTGCTCTTTCTCCTAATGGTTCGTTTAATTATACTCATGATGGGAGTGAGTCTACAAGTGATAGTTTTACTTATCGTGCTTATGATGGAATGGCTTATTCTAATGTTGCTACTGTTTGGATTACTATTAATCCAGTGAATGATCCCCCTGTTGCAAATGCTGATAGTTATTCGGTGGATGAGGATAATTCCTTGAATGTTGTTGCTCCTGGTGTTCTTAGTAATGATTATGACCCTGAAAATGATCCATTATCTACGGTTTTGATAGAGGACGTTAGTCATGGTTCTTTGAATCTAAATAGCGATGGTTCGTTTGATTATGATCCAGATACTAACTTCAATGGCGTAGATGTCTTTATTTATCAGGCTTATGATGGTACAGATTATTCAGAAAATGCTTCTGTTACAATCACGGTAGAACCGATAAATGATTTCCCTGTTGCAAATAATGATTACCCAGTTGTTGATGAGGATTCTTCTGATAATTTGATTGATGTTTTAGCAAATGATTATGATCCAGATGGCCATGGTCTTACTATAACTGATATCGATTTTCCTCCGTCTCATGGTATTGCATCAACCGATGGAGATTTTTGTTATTATACTCCAGATCCTGATTACTGTGGTAGTGATCGTTTTGATTATTTGATCAGTGATGGTAATGGTGGTTGGGCCAACGGCTCAGTTCACATTGATGTTACATGTTTCAATGATCCCCCTGTTGCAAATGATGATTATCCCATTGTTGATGAGGATTCTTCTGATAATTTGATTGATGTTTTAGCAAATGATAGTGATCCAGATGTAGGTGATGATTTAGAAATCATTGATGTTTCTGATCCTTCTACTGGTTCTGCTTGGACCGATGGTGATTACATATATTATACTCCTAATGAGAACTATTGTGGTCTTGATGAGTTTAACTATACTATTAGTGATCTCATTGGAGAGACATGTAACGCTACAGTTTTTATAACCATTACATGTGTAAATGATGTTCCTATCGCATTTATTGATTCAATCAGTCCAAATCCTGCTAAATACAGTACACTTGTCAGTTTCAGTGGCCATGGTACCGACGTAGAGGGCGATATCTTGGCATATGATTGGGATTCTAGCATAGACGGTCAGCTTAGTGACCAAGCTTCATTTAGCACTTCCTCACTCTCAATCGGTGAACATATAATTTATTTCAAAGTTCAAGATGAGGAAGGCGAATGGTCAGAAGCAGATACAGATACTCTTACGATACTTGAAAACCAACCTCCAATTGCATACATTGATTCAATATCTCCAAACCCTGCAGAAGAAGGAACACTTGTTACTTTTACAGGACATGGGGATGACCCTGATGGATCCGTTAGTGGTTACGAATGGGAATCTAATATTAGTGGAATACTTAGTACAGATGCAACATTTACCAATTCAACCTTACCAGTTGGTACACACAATATTACCTTTAAAGTTCAAGATGATGATGGTGTTTGGTCTGATATAGTTAATGAGACACTGATTATCGAACCTATACCGCCAAATTACCCACCAATTGCTAATCCTGATTACGTAACAGTTTATAACAATACGAAAGACAACAAAATCGATGTATTGGCAAACGATTCTGATCCTGATGATGGCGATATCATTAACTTAACAATAATTGTTACACAACCACAAAATGGTACTGCAAGGATTGAAAACAACATCATACGTTATACACCCGATCCAGGGTTCTATGGAGTCAATACTCTGGAATATAACATTACAGATAGTCAAGGGGCAAACGCTACAGGATTAGTTACCGTTACTGTTAAAAACGCATCAAAACTTTCCATAGATGAACCTCAATCAGGCTATGTCTATTTCAATGGTAATCCTAAATTTGCGCTAAAGTTTCTACTTGCTTTCTTAGATATCGACGTTTTAGCAATAGGATCTATCACATTTGAAGCAAATATAACTGAGACAGAAGGATCTGGGGAAGCTGGTAAAGTTGAATTCTATGTAGATGATGAACTAAAAGCAACTGATACTGATGATCCTTATAATTGGACTTGGAATGAATTTGCAATTGGGATATATACAGTACAAATAGTTGTCTACGATACCGAAGATAATATAATGACAGAGGATTCCATAGATGTTCTAATAATTAATCTGAGAGGAGAATTAGGATAAAACAAACAGTAAACAACCTCTCTTAACTTTTTAATTCGAAATATTTATAGAGCAAATAATAAAAAAAGAGGTGTTGTAGAGTTTATGGGTATTCTTTGAATTCCCCTACCGTGTAAAATGTAGGTCCTTTCAGTCCCATAAATCCCCAATCAAATTTTGTTTCATTTTGGTAACCAATTCCAACGAAAAGCGTCTCATCGTATGATTCATTGTACTCATCGGTTTCTATATCCATTTTTCCTAATCTTCCACAGAAAAATACATCAAAAAATATTCCTTTGAACTCTGAGACAGGTGTATCCTCGTTGGTTTCGTTTTTTACATAGAAAGTTCCAGCGATCCATCCAAGGCAGTTTTTAGCATAATATCCAGATACATTACCTAATGAAATATTTATTACTCCAACAGAAAGTACATATTTTCTTATTCCCCAGGTGCCGTTAAAGGTGCCATCTGCCCAAGTTGGTGGTTCATCTGGGTCGGAGTTTACTCCTATTTTTTCAAACAAATAACTTGATTTATAATTTTTAATCACCGGTGTAGACGCTGCTGTCATTATTGGTACACTTATTAATAAAATACCTACTGTTAGAGTTAACAATAATTTTTTCATGTTTATTACCTCTATCTACATTTAATTATATATGGTTGACTATTTATAAATATTTCTTAATAAAACAATAAATCTCACAAAAAATAAGTGATATGTGAAAAAGGGTAGCAATTGGTAGATACCAAATATCCCCAGCGCTCCCGATATTAGCCAGAAGAGTAAACACTAAATGCTCCCCATCAAGCCAATCACATATCAATTCTAACTTTGTTGATAGTATTATTTAAAACTAATGCGTCAAAATGTCAAAAATGAAAAAATACAAAAACAATCTAAAAATCTGTTTACTAGTAGTTGTTCCTAGAGAACTTTTTGCTGTCATATTCAGTTTTACATTTTGGGCAAATAACCAATGATTCTCCGGATTTTCTGATCCATCTATGCCCACAAAAAGGGCAGTTTTCCCGTTTCATCTTACCCTTTGCCTCTTTTTCTAATTCAAGTATTACCAACTTTTTCTCTTAAATTTATCGGAATAATTTTGGTATTTTTCCTCCCTTGGATTATAATTATGTAGTATCTAGTCCTATATAAAGATATCACAAAATGATTCTATAAAAAAACTAGTTTTTATCTTAATATATGTTGAGGTTGGGAAATTGAATTGATTAAAAAATACTTGTTTTTTAGTTGTATTTTTTCCATTTAAATTCTATTTTTTTCATATGTGGTGGAATTTTTTTGCCATCCTTGGTTTTATAGCCCTCAACGGCTTCCCATTTGATACCATATTCTCCAATTTTACTATGCTTATGTTTCATGTCTTCTTTCCTCCTCATTCATATTTATGTTATTTAGTAGTGTGTTAATTTTTACCATTAGTCGTATTTAAAATTGATGCGTTAGAATGTCAAAATGAAAAAATGAGATTATCCAAATAGAACTAAGATAACGATACTATATGAAAATAGGATTGTAGAAACGATAGCTTCCACGCTTATGTTTTTTTTGTAGGTTTGTTTATAAAGGACTTGTTGTACAAATATTATCAAAATCTATTGGTTTTAAATTTTGATTAAAAAAGATGTAGATAGCTATAATTTTGCTAGTTTTTCATCAGCTATTTGAACATATGTAATATCAATCTCAAAGCCAATAAAACTTACACCAAGCTTTTTACATGCTATGGCTGTTGAACCAATGCCCATAAAGGGATCCATGGCGAGAGTTATTTTTTCAACTCCATGAATTTTAAGACACATCTCAGGAAGCTTAATGGGGAAAACTGTCGGATGTGGACGTGATTTCTGAATGGTTTCATATGGTATAAACCAGGTGTTCCCACGACCGCGTAAGTCTTTATTTGCTTTTTTCCAACGGTTAACATTGGTTTTATCCTGGTAAGGTACTCCTATTGCTAGTTTATTTAGTTCTACGTTTCCTTTTTTTGTGAAATGAAAAAGGTATTCATGGCAGCTGTTCATGAAAATATTGCTATTAACAGGTTTATAGTGGCCAACTGAGATGTCTCCTTGTATAACTGGGTGTTTGCCTGTGTCTTCTTTTGGAATTGAAATGGATTTAATCCAATGAATCACGTTTTGTAGTACAAAATGTTTCCTGAAACGCTCAGCTATATCGATTGGGATCCACATGTCTGAGGGTTTACCACCAACGTTAAGGAAAAAAGAGGAAGTATCTGTCATTATTTCTTTGCAATTTTTTGCAACTGTTTCCACCCAGTCAAGGTAGATCTCCCGCGGTTTTTCATCATCATACTGATTATAACCTTTACCTATGTTATATGGAGGTGAGGTTACAATGACATCAGTAAAAAGTGATTGTTCCTTCATCAGCTGTATTCCTTTGATACAGTCCATTACATATATTTTGTTGAATTCAAGTTTATCCTTTATTTGAGTAGTTACCATGATTCTTATTCTTGTTTCTCCTTTATTGTAAATTCCCATTCACACCATAAATTATTGGGATGGTTATCTGGAGGGCAGACATTACATTTTACTTTGATATCTGGGTTAAACTCTTTTGCAAAGGATTTTAGAAAACCCCAGCGTACTGGTTTACAACCAAACTCGGGTAACCCCTTCTGTAAACGCGTGTTTTGTACACGACATTTTGTATTCCTTAGTATAGTTCTATTTTTTTCTGCAATGATTTCTTTATTTTCTAGGTCTATTGCCCAGCCTGAGTAGCTTAATGCTTTTATCATGGATTTGATATCGTTACCATTGATGTTGAAAAGATTTTTTATCTTACGTGCTTCGATTTTCCCCATAACTTCCCAGACTTTTCTATCGATATCTGTTGCAGCCTCAGTACCGAATTTCTCTTCTATAAATAGGTAGTATAATCCATCTACGGTCCACATGTCGCGTAGATGCATGAATATAAAATCAGGGAGTTTGTCCTCAGGGATCTTCTTGATTAGATTTTTATCTTTATCTCTACTAATGTTTATCCCCCCAATTGAGAGTAGGGTATTGAGAAAGATAGGATTGTTTATCCCATCTTTTCTTTAACAGCGGCTGTTAGTTTTGGTATTACTTCGTAAAGATCTCCTACTATGCCATAGTCAGCTGATTTGAAAATTAAGGCCTCAGGGTCCTTGTTTATAGCTACTATGATACCTGAGTCACGCATACCTGCAATATGTTGAATTTGACCGGAGATACCTGCGGCGATGTAAAGTTTTGGTTTAACCTTATGACCTGAGAGCCCTATCCAGTGGTCCTCAGATAACCATTTAAGATCAGCAGCAATGGGTCTACTGCAGCCAACGGTTTTACCTTTTAGCACCTCGGCAAGTTCTTCTATTAGTTTTATATCATTTTTATCTTTAAAACCCCTGCCACATGAAACAATTATCTCCGCGTCCTCAACGTTGACTTCCTCTGTTTTCATCTCCTGAACTTTAAGAATCTTGGATGGAGATTTCTCACCATCTATTTTCTTTTTGATTATTTCACCCTTGCGGTTATCATCTTTTTTAAGTGGGTCAAAGGCTTTCGAGGGAACTGTTACTATCGCAGGTTTAGAGTTAAACTGTTCCACGGCTATAGCGTTTCCACTAAATACTACTCGCTCTGCCATTAATTTGTTGTTTTTCACGTATATATTGTTGGAGTCAACTATACATCCAGCGTTGAGTTTTCCACCTAGTCGTGCTGAGAGTTCTTTACCATTTTTGTTTGAACCTATCAAAATTGTTTCAACATCGGTTTCTTTTACAATGTTGGCTAGTATATCTGCGTATTCCTCTGCTTTGAAAGACTCCAGGTTTGTCTCCGCGATAAATACCTGATTTGCTCCATATGAGATGTATTCTTTTGCAAGTTTTTCATCTGGTTTACCTATTATCGCTGATGTTACTTTTTTATTCTGTTGTTTTGCTATTTCAACTGCTTTACTTAGCATTTCAATTGTGAGTTTTTTATTATCTGAGTATACTAGAACCATTTTTTTTCACCTCCCAATGACTCCTTCTTTTGCGAGACTATCAACGAGTTTACCCACTGATTCATCGAGGTCATTCTGGTAAATGACGTTTTTACGTTCCATTGGTACTCCTTTTAGTTCAACTGTTTCAACCAAGGGGTTTAAACCACTGCTTAATGAGTCAGCGGTCCATTCTTGTATTGGTTTATTTGCTGTTGCTAGAATTTGCATTAGACTTGGTAACCTTGGCTCATTTATCTCTTTTGTAACTGTGATAAGCACAGGGTAGGTTGACTCTGTTGTAACTGCTTTATCTCCCATGTTTCGCTCAGCTGTAACTTTATCTTTCTCAGCTTTTACAGACTGTGCATATGTTACTTGTGGGATATTTAACAAACCAGCTAGTCTTGGCCCTATTTGACCTGAGAACAGATCAACTGATGCCTCGCCACATAGAATCATATCGTAGGATCCAATTTTTTTAATTGTCTCTGCTAGGAGGGTAGCTGTCATATGGTAGTCAATATTGTCTGGGGCTGTTACTAGTACTCCTTCATCGGCACCCATCGCTAGAAGTTCTTTTATCCGTTCTTTTGCATCAGATGGGCCAATAGTGGTTACTGTTATTTTTCCACCGTTTTTATCTTTGATTTTTATTGCTTCTTCCATTGCGTTTTTATCAATATCGCTTATCTTATGTGGTACTCCTTGTAAAATTGGTTTCTTAGTGCTGGGATCAACTTTCATCTCGGATACATCAACAACTTGTTTCGCACAAACGATAATATTCATTTCATCACACTCCTTTTCTTTCTTTTTCTAGTTCTCTTAATTGCTTCCTTTTAATCTTCCCACTCTGAGTCTTAGGAAGTTCATCAACAAATTCAATCTCCCGAGGATACTTATAGGGAGCAGCAACCATCTTAGTGTGCTTCTGGATATCCCTCATGAGATTATCTGAAGCCTTAGTTTTGTCATGAAGGATAACAAAAGCCTTGACAATCACACCTCTTATTTCGTCTGGGCTTGCGACAACTGCGCATTCAAGAACATCTGGATGGGAAATGATAGCTGATTCAACCTCGAAAGGACTAATACGGTAGCCTGCAGCCATAATGAGGTCATCATCACGGCCACTAAACCAGTAATAACCATCTTCATCCTGGTATAATACATCTCCAGTGAGGAACCAGCCATTTTTAAAACTCCCTTTGGTCTTTTTTGGTTTATTCCAGTATTCTTTGAAAAGACCCGGGTCTGTTTGTTTAACAGCTAAGACACCTTGCTCCCCGGGGGGTAAAGTTTTACCATTATGGTTAACAATAGCACAAGTTTTCCCTGGTTGTGGTTTACCACATGAACCTGCTCGAATTTTTATACCTTCAAAGTTTGAAAGATAAACCATTATTTCAGTCATACCAATTCCATCGTATATGTCAAGGTGAAATCTTCGTTTCCATTCTTTTATTATCTCAGGGTTTAATGGTTCACCTGCAGAGATACAATGCCTAAGATTAGAAAGGTCATATTTTTTCTCGGCATCTTTTACTGCTACAAACATTCGATAGGCTGTTGGGACAGATGCGAGATTTGTGATCTTATATTTTTCAAGTAGTTCAAACCAGCGTTCAGGATGGAACCTTCCATCGTAAATAAGAGTAGAAAAACCATGTCTCCATGGGTATAAGAATCCATTGCCTAGTGGGAAAATCCAGTTAAGATCCCCTGTATGGGTTAATATGTCATCATCTTTTGCTTTCTGCCAGAATAACACGCTTGGGTCGTTACCAGGTACCCATCTATGAAGATGAACTGCTCCTTTTGGGCTACCTGTTGTACCAGATGTGTAACAGAAAAATGCCATATCATCTTTTTTGGTAGGCTCAATATCCAGATTACTAGAAGCTTTTTTCATCATGTCATCATAGGATAGTTGGTCGTCGTATGTTTCTCCTACGATGATGATTTTTTCTAATGTTGGACATTTATCTTTTATTTCATTGACTTCTTTTACATATTTAGGGGTTGTGATGACTGCTTTGGAATCACTATCGTTAATCCGGTATTCTATTTCATGTGTTCTGAACATTACACTGCTTGGTATTGGTACTGCTCCGATTTTTACTCCACCTAGAAAAGAGATCTGGAATTGTGGTAGGTTTGGTAGTCTTATGAGAAACCGATCGCCTTTTTTGAAACCGAGATCTTTCAGTGCATTTCCGAACTTGTTTGTAAGACGTTTCATGTCGTTATAGGTAAATTTGTCTGTGTCTCCCTCTGAGTCTTCCCAGTAGAGTGCTACTTTGTTTTTCTTCTCAGTTTCAGTGTGTTTATCTACACAGTCGTAGCCAATGTTGTAATTATCTGGTATGTTCCATTTCCAGTTTTTGTATTCTTTTTCGTAGTTGAACTCCCCCATAATCTATCACCATGAAACTTATGTTATCTCAGTAGGCTCCCTGCGATGACCATGCGTTGTACTTCAGAGGTGCCCTCATATATCTCAGTGATTTTTGCATCGCGGAATAGCCTTTCAACTGTGTATTCTTTTGTGTAACCGTATCCACCATGGATTTGTACAGCTTTAATTGCTGTTTCCATCGCGGTTTCAGATGCAAGTAGTTTAGCCATAGCTGCTTCTTTGCTGATTCTTTCACCGAGGTCTTTTTTGTATGCAGCGTTGTAAACTAGGTATCGTGAGGCTTCTATTCTTGTAGCCATGTCAGCTATCATCCATTGTATTGCCTGGAACTTAGATATTGGTCTTCCAAATTGTTGTCTTTGTTTTGAGTATTCTATGCTTTCATCGAGACAGGCTTGTGCGATACCTACTGCTTGTGCGGCTATGCCAATTCTTCCAACGTCAAGGGCGCTAAGAGCTATTTTGAATCCCTCTCCTTCTTTACCAAGCAGGTTCTCTTTAGGGACCTCCATGTCTTCAAAAACAAGTTCAGCTACATGGTTTGCATTGATGCCCATTTTATCATAAATGCTGCCAACCTTAAATCCTTTCATATCATTTTCAACGATAAATGCGCTAATGCCTTTTGATCCAGCGCTCTTATCTGTCACAGCAAATACGATTATAACCCCTGCTTTGCCGCCACTAGTAATAAAACATTTATCACCATTGATAATGTATTTGTCACCCTTAAGCTTAGCAGTCGTCTGCATTGCTCCAAGATCAGAACCTGCATTAGGCTCAGTACCAGCAAAAGCACCGATTTTTTTCCCGCTAGCCAGTAGTGGTAGATACTTTTTCTTTTGTTCTTCTGTGCCAAAATGCATTATAGGCCAACTAACAAGAGAGTTATGCACAGAGGTTATAACCCCTGTTGATGCGCATTTTCGCGATATCTCCTCAATTATCGTCGCGTAGCTGATTGTATCGAGACCGGCTCCGCCATACTCTGTTGGTATGGTAGCTCCAAGAAGTCCGAGTTTTGCCATCTTTTCAAGAGTTTTAGTAGGATACTCCGCCTTTTTGTCTAGGTCTGCAGCTATAGGCGCTATTTCTTTTTCTGCGAATTCTCGTACCATTTTTTGTATCATTTTTTGTTGTTCACTTAGCTCTAATTTCATGGGGGTTGGAATAAAATTATTGGACATAAAGGTTTCTATATCCTATGAAAAGAAATATAATAGTCTATATAATTCAGGGACGGGGAGATTCATTTGGAAAAAGGTATAGTTCATGTTTATACGGGTCCGGGTAAAGGTAAAACAACAGCTGCGTTAGGATTGGGATTACGGGCAGTTGGGGCAGGTTTCAAAGTTCATATGATTCAGTTTATGAAAGGGCGGAGATATAGTGAGATTGATGCTATTGAAAACATTTCTAATTTTACTATTTCTCAGCATGGTCGTGATGAGTTTGTTTCTAAAAAGAATCCTGAGCAGGTTGATATTGATTTTGCGAGAGAAGGGTTTGAGCATGCTAGGAAACTTGTGAAAGATGGTAAATATGATATGATAATATTGGATGAGGTTAATGTTGCTGTTGATTATAATTTAATCTCAGTTGATGATGTTTTGAAGCTTATTGAGGAAAAACCAGAAAAACTTGAACTTGTATTAACAGGTAGAGATGCTCATCCTGAAATAGTTAAAATAGCTGATCTTGTAACTGAGATGCTTGAGATAAAACACCCGTATCAACAAGGTGTAGTAGCTCGTAAAGGTATTGATTTCTAATCTGGGGGGCTTTGGTTATGTTTGATAAAAAAGAATTGGAAAAAATCAAACACGGTAGAAAAGACTGGGAGAAAAACTGTTATTTGCCTCATAAAAAGAGACATCCTGAACGAAGTAAAAAGTTTGAGAATTTATCATGGAATGAAATCAAAAATCTTTATACTCCGGGTGATATTGCTCATTTAGATTATATTAAAGATATAGGTTTTCCTGGGGAATATCCCTATCTGCGGGGTATTCATCCAACTAAGTACCGGGGTCGTCTTTGGACTTTTCGTCAGTTCTCGGGTTTTGGGTCTGCTGAGGAGACTAACAGACGATATAAGTATTTACTGGGTCATGGTGAGACGGGTCTTAGTGTAGCATTTGATTATCCAACGCTTTATGGCTATGACGCTGATCATCCTCTTGCTCGTGGTGAGTTTGGGAAGTGTGGTGTAGCTGTTTCCTCTCTTAAAGATATGGAGATATTGTTTAGCGAGATCCCAATTGATAAGGTTACAACATCTATGACGATTAATGGTCCTGCTGCAATTGTTTGGGCTTTTTATATTGCAAATGCAGAGAACCGTAAGATTGATAGGCGTATTATTGGTGGAACTATTCAGAATGATATTTTAAAGGAGTATATTGCTCAAAAATCCTTTATTTTTCCACCTGAGCCTAGTATGCGTTTAATTGTTGACACATTTGAGTTCGGTTATAAAGAGGTCCCACGTTGGAATACAATTAGTATCAGTGGTTATCATATCCGTGAGGCTGGGTCTACTGCGGTTCAAGAACTTGCATTTACTGTTGGTGATGGTGTAGAGTATGTAAAATGGGCGATGAAACGTGGTCTTAATATCGATGATTTTGCTTCTCGTCTTAGTTTCTTTTTTAATGCTCATAATGATTTCTTTGAAGAAATTGCTAAGTACCGTGCTGCTAGACGTATTTGGGCTAAGGAGTTAAAAAAACTTGGTGCTAAAAAACCTCGTTCTCTTCTTATGAGGTTTCATACTCAGACTGCTGGTTGTAGTCTTACTGCTCAGCAGCCTGAGATTAATATTACTCGTGTAACTCTTCAGGCTCTTGCTGCTGTTCTTGGTGGTACTCAATCACTTCATACTAACTCAATGGATGAAGCGTTGGCTCTTCCATCTGAAAAAGCTGTTAGAATTGCTCTTAGAACTCAACAAATTATTGCCGAGGAGAGTGGTGTTACTGGCACAGTTGATCCACTTGGCGGAAGTTATTATATAGAATGGTTAACAGATAAAATGGAAGAAGAGACCTATCAATACTGGGATAGAGTGGAAAAACTTGGAGGTGTGCTCCCAGCGCTTGAAAAAGGATTTTATCAGCGTGAAATAGCTGAGGCTGCTTACAGGTATCAAAAAGAAATTGATGAAAATAAAAGAATAATTGTTGGTGTGAATGATTACAAGATGGATGAGCCAATTGAAATTCCGATTCTTAAAATGGATGAAAAAGGAGAGGAACGTCAGATTAATCGTTTGAAAAAACTTAGAAAAGATCGGAATAATACAAAGGTTGAGAAGAATTTAAATGCTCTTAGAAAAGCAGCTAAGAGTGAGGCTAATTTGATGCCTTTTATTCTCGACTGTGTTCATTCTTATGCAACTCTTGGTGAGACTTGTCAAGTTTTAAGGGATGTTTTTGGAGAATATGTTGAACCTGCGATTTATTAGGAGGATAAAATATGGAAAGAAGAATTAGAGTCTTGGTTGCGAAACCTGGTCTTGATGGTCACGATCGTGGTGCTAAGATTGTTGCACGTGCTCTTCGTGATGCTGGTATGGAGGTAATTTATACTGGTTTGCATCAGACTGCTGAGATGATTGTTGAGACCGCTATTCAAGAAGATGTTGATGTTGTTGGGTTGAGTCTTTTATCTGGTGCACATATGACTTTGTTTATTGATGTTACTAAACTTTTGAAAGAGAAAGGAATGGAAGATGTGCTGGTTGTTGGTGGTGGAATTATACCTGAGGAGGATGCTCCCAAGTTGAAGAAAGCAGGTGTTGCTGGTGTTTTTGGGCCAGGTACTCATTGTGGGGATATTGTTGATTTTATTAAGAAGAATGTGAAACGATGAAGGATATCTCGTCAAAGGTTTTAGAGGGTGACCCGCGAGCTATTGCTCGTTTGATCACTCTTGCGGAGAATAATGATCCAGTTGCTGCTAGTGCGATGAAGGATATACATCCTCATACAGGTCATGCACATGTTATTGGTATAACTGGTGTTATGGGATCTGGTAAAAGCACTCTTATTAGTGAGCTCACCCGGGTTTATCGTAAACAGGGTAAAAAAGTGGGTATTGTCGCTATTGATCCGACTAGTCCTTTTAGCGGTGGTGCATTACTTGGTGATCGTATTCGTATGATGGAGCTTGCTATGGATGAGGGTGTTTTTATTCGTAGTCTGGGGACTCGTGGTATGCTTGGTGGTCTTGCTAGTGCGGTTTATGATGTTGTAGAAATTTTTGATGCATCTGGTAAAGATGTGATATTTGTTGAAACAGTTGGTGTTGGGCAGGCTGAGGTTGATATTATTAAAATAGCTGATACTACTCTTGTTGTTATGGTCCCTGGTCTTGGTGATTCTATTCAGACTTTGAAGGCAGGTATTATGGAGATCGCGGATATCTATGTGGTAAATAAGGCTGATCGTGAGGGTGTTGAGCAGACCATGGCTGAGGTTCAAAGTCTTGTTGATATTTCTTGTTCTGATAAGGCGCGTAAGATTCCTATTCTTCAGACTGTGTCTAAGGAAAAAAAAGGTATTGTTGAGTTAGTTGATGAAATTGAAAAACATAAGAAACTTTTAGAGAAAACAAAAAAGTTTGAGGCTCATCGTCGTATTCGTTACGAGGCAGAGCTTGTTGAAATTATTCGTAAAAGGTTGATGAATCTTGTTTTTGATGAGTCAAAGTTTAAAGATAAAGTTGAATCTCTTATTGATAAGATAAGTTGTAAAGAAGTTGATCCTTATACCGCGGCTGATGAAATACTTGGAAAAATTTTGAAATAAAAAATTTTAATTTTGGTTATTTCCCCTTAAAATTTGGTTTACGTTTCTCAAGGAAGGCTTTCATTCCTTCTTTCTGATCATGAGTAGAAAAACTAGATGAGAAGCAGGAAATCTCTAGAGAATTAGCACTATTAAGATCAGTATCTACTCCCTTGTTTACAAGCTCTTTGATAAAAGCCGTCTGAACAGATGATTTACCCGCTATTTTATTAGCGAGTTTTTCAACCTCTTCTATTAATTTGTCATCCTCAACAACTAGGTTTACAAGGCCGATACTTAGTGCTTCATCTGCAGATAAATTCCGGCCAGTTAATAACAGTTCTTTTGCTTTCATCCTACCAACTAGACGAGGGAGTCTCTGTGTACCCCCAAAGCCAGGGTGAATGCCAAGATTAATCTCCGGTTGACCAATTTTAGCATTCTTTCCAGCAATAACAATATCACAAGCCATAAGGGTTTCACATCCACCACCTAAAGCGTAACCATTTACCGCAGCGATAAAAGGTAGATGAGAGTTTTCAATTTTATAAAGCATGTTATGTCCTAGTTCTGAGAATTTTTTTGCTTCAGATGGTGTCATATCTACCATAGCACTAATATCTGCACCAGCAATGAATGCCTTCCCTTCTCCTGTTAAAATTGCAACTCTGATTTTTTTGTCTTGTTCAAGTTCACGAACCGCATCTGTAACTTCCTTTACTGTCTCGATATTTAATGCATTTAGAGCTTTGGGTCTATTAATCTTTATAATGCCAACTGCGTCTTTTTTTTCAACAGTGATATTCTCGTAGCTCATAATTCCACCTACTTAGAATAGTCATAAAACCCTTTACCTGTTTTTCTACCAAGATGACCCGCCTGAACCATTTTCTTTAACAATGGGCAAGGCCGGTACTTGGAGTCATTAAAACCTTCGTACAAAACTGTCATAATGTTCAACACTACATCCAGGCCGATGAGATCAGCGAGAGCTAGGGGCCCCATTGGATGGTTCATACCAAGTTTCATCACATTGTCAATGTTTTCGGGGGTACCTATGCCTTCCATATAGCAATATACTGCTTCGTTTATCATTGGCATAAGAAGCCTGTTTGATACAAAACCAGGGCCATCATTAACTTCAACGGGCATCTTGCCCATTTTTTCGGATAAATTATGGATGATTTTAGTTGTTGCATCGTCAGTTCGAAGACCACGAATAACCTCGACTAGTTTCATTAGTGGTACTGGATTCATGAAATGCATACCAATGAATTTTTCAGGGCGATTTGTAACAGAGGCTAGGTCTGTAATAGGGATAGTGCTGGTGTTGGAAGCAAGAATACAATCTTTTTTGCAGATTTTATCAAGTTCTTTAAAAAGTTCTTTTTTAACTTTTACGTTTTCAAAAATTGCCTCAATTACAAGGTCGGCATCTTTCATATCCTCAAGTTTTGTAGTACCTTTAATCTTGGACGTGATCTTTTTTTTATCAGCTTCAGTAATCTTTCCTTTCTCTATACTTTTACTTAAAAACTTATCAATTTTAGCTATTCCTTTTTTCACGTATTCCTCTTCTATATCTTGGAGTGTTACATCAAAACCTGCTTGGGCAGAGACCAGTGCTATACCATGCCCCATTTGACCAGCGCCAATAACACCTATTTTTTTAACAGTCATATTTTTTTCACCTCTCAATAATCATTTGAACAGCGTTTCCCCCACCAAGACAAATGGTTGCAAGACCTCGGTGTTTTTTATACTGTTTCATCGCATGCATTAGTGTTATAAGTATCCTTGAGCCACTGGATCCGATTGGGTGACCAATTGCAACAGCGCCACCGTGTACGTTGAACTTTTCTCTTGGTATGTTGAATTCTTTCATTACAGCTACAGAGGCAGAAGAAAATGCTTCGTTATGTTCTACTAGGTCAATATCATCTATTGAGAATTTGTTATCTTTAAGGATGGCTTTTATCCCTGGAATCGGTGCACCCATTACATATGATGGTTCAACACCACTCGTGTTATATGATTTAATAGTCGCAAGTGGTTCGACACCGATTTTATCAGCTTTTTCTTTACTCATAACTACTACAGCAGAGGAACCATCTGTTATCTGTGAGGCGTTACCTGCAGTTACAACCCCGTCTTTTCTGAAAAATGGTGGAAGCTTTGCAAGTTTCTCTAAAGTTGTATCGCCTCTGATTCCTTCGTCTTTATCGAAAATAACTGGGTCGCCTTTTTTTTGTGGAATCTCCACTGGAATTATTTCATCTTTGGATTTACCCTCCTTAGTCGCCTTTGCAGCTTTCTGATGACTCCACAGTGCAAATTTGTCACAATCCTCTCGAGTTATTTTATGTTTCTCAGCGATAACCTCACCGGTGTTTCCCATATGGTAATCATTGTAGACGTCCCATAAACCATCACGAACCATTAAATCAACAAGTTTACCATCGAAAAGCCGATATCCATAACGTGCTTTATCCAATGCATAAGGACAGTTGCTCATACTTTCCATGCCACCAGCTACGATAACATCTGCATCACTACATTTTATCGCCTGAGCAGCTAGTACAACTGCTTTAAGACCAGATCCACAAACTTTGTCAATATGAAGAGCTCCAACCTCATATGGGATACCAGCAGCAATAGCTGCTTGACGGGCAACGTTCTGTCCTAGACCTGCAGGAACAACATTACCCATGATTACTTCGTCGACATCTTTTGGTTTCAAGCCAACTCTCTTTATGGCCTCCTTGATTACAATTCCGCCAAGTTGCGGAGCTGAAAAACTTTTAAGCGCACCAGCAAACTTTCCTTGTGCTGTTCTAACACCGGATACTATTACAACGTCTTTCATCGAGTTATGCCTCCTCCAAATAATAGAATGTAGTCTCTGCAATAAAATCTGGGCTTAAAATATTTTTCCAAATAAAAACTACAAAAGAAAAAAAGTATTATTTTTTAAGTCCATCTTTCTCTCTGCGGCCAGGGTTTCCAAAGATTAAAATTGGGTTTTACTATAAATATATCCATTTCATCGTAGGCAGTTGTACCATTTTTTGTTAACACGTGAACCTCAAGTGTTTTTTTACCGATTAAAGAATCATAAAAACCACTTATTTTAAACTCATAAGGTGGTTCGTTATTGCTGAAAGGCATATAATTGCCATTAATTGCATAAGCAACACTTAGTATTTCTTCATTGGTTGTTATATTGATTTCAACTGTTGCAGTTCCAAGAATATAAGTAATTCCTCTTTTTCCAGTTCTCCAGATATTTGATAATCCTGGGAAAGTTAACAGTTTATGATTTAAAATATATAAACTATTCTCATATGGCCTTGTTATTCTTACTTGTAGATCAATAGTTTTGTTGCCAAGTTCAGCAGTCAATGTAAGCAGAAACTTTGTAGTATTTATGAGATAAGAGTAGTTAATATTGTCTATGGTGTCTCTAGGGGTATGTATATATGGGGAAAAACCGGATTCACCAAAAAAACAGGTATCATAGCCAAAATCCAAAAATGATTCAGTATCACATGTTACATGGGGTAATGATTTAGTTTTTATGTTTAGATGTTCGCTATATTTTTCGCTGATGTTTTCACAAATGGGTATTAGCCAGTTTGTACGATATGGTGTGTACATGTTGATGTATTTTCCATCTGATGAGCTGTTTGCGTAGCCAATTGTGTCTATTATTAGTGAGGTTATGATGTTTTCATTTCTTTTGTAGGCGTTTTTCGCATAGTCATAGCTACCATAGGTCCCTACTTCTTCTCCTGAGACAGCGACAAATTTGATGGTATGTTTTAGATTATGTTTGCTGAGAATATTTGCAATTGCGAGCATAGCTGCTATACCAGAGCCATCATCATTTGCACCTACTGAATACTCTCTATATATTCTATAAGTTATAGTATCATAATGAGCGCAAAGTACTATTACTGCATCGCTATCAGGGTCAGAGCCATTTAATGTTGCTACAACATTTTGGCATTTATATCGAAGGTATCTCCATGGTTCTATTTTTGCGTCTAATCCTATTTTTTTGAATTCGTCAAAAATATAATTGGCAGCTTTTTTACAGTTTTTATTTCCAGTATAGCGAGATCCAATATCCACTAAACCTTTGAGATAGTGGTGAATAAGAGATTGATTAACTTGGTTGATCATATTAATGATATCACTTTCAAAATTTGTAACTATTGGGTTCTCATTCTCGTTCATAGCAGATACTGCAGGTAAAACTAATAGCGCGCATATTAAAAATCCAATTATCTTTGTTTTCATTTTCTTTACCTCCTTATATTAAACTTAATATGAATATATCCATTTCATCATAAGCGGTTTTACCACTTTTTGAAATTACATATACTCCAAGTTTGTGTTTTCCTCTTAGCGGGTAAAACCCTCTTTTTAATCTCCAACTTTCCGTACGACCTTTAGAAAATCCTTCAGCCATTCCATCTATACAAAACCAAACTTGGTCAATCTCTTCATTTGAGGAAATATTTATTCTAACTATAGCTCTTCCGATTACATATGTCATACCTCTAAGACCTGTATCTAAAATGTTGAAACCAGGAAGTTTAACTATAGGAATATCAAAAAAATATACACGTTTCTCTAGAGGCGTAACAATTCTTACTTGAACATCAATATTTTTATTTGCAATCGTGGCAGATATTGCAATTAATAACTTTGATGCATTTATAAAATAGGATTTGTTAATTTTATCAATTGTGTCCCCTGGCTTATGAAGCCAAGGGTATAGAATCGAGTTTTCATGAGAATATAGCACGGCATCAAAACCATAATCAATAAATGGTTGATGGTCACAAGTTGGAAAATTTGGGAGAATCTTAAAACTTAAATTTAAATTACTATGTTCCTTTGACAGATTTTTTGACAAATCATATATCCATTTGCTTCGATCTGGAACAATCATCTGTAAAAATTTTTCATTAATGGAGGTATCAGTATAACCAATCATATCTATATCTAAAGCAGCTATTATGTTTTCTCCGGTTTCATAGGCTTTTTTTACATATGCATGGGCTCCTAGGCCGCCTACTTCTTCACCTGAAAATGCGATGAATTTAATCGTGTTTTTAAATGAATATTTGCTGAAAATCTCTGCGAAAGATAATATTGCAGCAACACCGGTTCCATCGTCATTTGCACCAGGTGTGTTTTTTACTGTGTCATAATGTGCACTAAGTATTATTACTGCATCGCTATCAGGGTCAGAGCCATTTAATGTTGCTACAACATTTTGGCATTTATATCGAAGGTATCTCCATGGTTCTATTTTTACGTCTAAACCTATTTTTTTGAATTCATCAAAGAGGTATTCAGCGGCTTCCCTACAGTTATTAGTACCAGTATACCTTGGACCAATGTTAACTAATCCTTCTAGATATTCATATAGTAATGATTGATTTAACTGGTCTATCATTTCAGCTATATTATCTTCAAGATTTGTAGTTGATATATCTTTATTTTCTTTCGTCTCTATAGCATAAACTGTTGGGATTATTATAACAAATAAAATGAATGAAGTAAGGAATATTTCTTTTATTTTGGATTTTGGTTGCATATCTTCCGTTATTTTATATTAACATTTATAACATAAATAATTATCGCCAATTAAATAAAAATATATGCTATTTTAATAACAAAAAACTACGATTTCTGTACAGTCACTTTCAATGAGCAGATATCATCTAGTTTTGCTTCTAAAATATCGCCTGTGGATATTTCTCCTACGCCTTCAGGAGTACCTGTCATTATCAGGTCACCTGGTTCAAGCGTCATAATCTGTGATATGAACTCTATGATTTTTTCAACTGAGAATACCATATTTTTAGTATTTGAGCTCTGCTTTAATTCCCCGTTTACTTTTAACCAGAGATTGAGATTATTTGGATTTGGTACATTTTCTTTTAAAACAACATTACTAATAGGCGCGAAAGTATCAAAACCCTTTGCAATATCCCAGGGCCAACCCATTTTTTTTGCTTTTGACTGAACATCTCTAGCGGTAATATCAAGAGCAACTAGATATCCTAAAACATAATCCATAGCATTTTTTTTTGACACGTTTTTACATCTTTCTCCAATAACAACCCCAAGTTCGACTTCATGATGTAAACACTTTGACATCTTTGGAATTATTATTGATTCGCCATTAAATATTACAGCGCTAGCGGGTTTAAGAAAAAGAAGCGGGTCCTCAGTAACTGTGGTTTTCATTTCCTCTGCGTGTTTTTTATAAGTCCTAGCAAGACAGATGAGTTTTCCAACAGATAATTTTTTCTCAGGGTTATTTTTGAATTTATAGTAGATCATGACTAAGCGCAATGGCTTTTGAAATTTAAAGATTTCATAAGAATTATTCTTACATAAATTTCTTTAATATATTGTTGTTACCCTCGTTGGGGAGTTTGATGAAGTTTATCCCAAACTCAGCGTTGAAAGAAGATATGCTCACTGATATAGGTTTAAAACATATCGATGAGTTGTTCGTGGATATTCCAAAAAAAATCAGGATTAAGGGTTTAGATTTACCAATGGGTCTTTCTCAGCAGGAGACAGAGATACGGCTTAGAGAAATCGCAGGTAAGAATAAATCATTCTACGAGCTTCTTGGTTTTCTAGGAGGTGGGATTAAACCTCATTATGTTCCAGCTGTTTTGAAAGCTATTACTTCTCGTGCTGAGTTTTACACGGCTTATACTCCTTATCAATCTGAGGCTTCTCAGGGTTTTCTTCAAGCAATGTTTGAGTATCAAAGTGTCATCGCTAAGCTCACTGGTATGGATATTGCTAATGCTTCTATGTATGATGGTGCTGCTGCTCTTGGTGAAGCTGCTCTTATGTGTGCTCGGGTGAAACGAGGTAGAAATGTTTTTGTTGTTCCTGAGAATATTTCATGGGATAAAAAATCTGTTTTGAAGAATTATACGCAGGGTCCAAATATAACGGTTAAAGAAGTCGCTTATGATAAAAAAACTGGTAAGATTGATGTTAGTAAGCTAGGAGACGTGGTTGATGAGTCTGTTGCTGGTGTTTATGTTGAAAATCCTAATTTCTTTGGTGTTTTTGAGGATGATATAGACAAGATAAGCAGGGTTGTTAAGGACGCGGGTTCTCTTTTTGTAGTTGGTGTTGATCCAATTTCTCTTGGTGTTACAAGAGATCCTGGTAGTTATGGTGCTGATATTGTTATTGGTGAGGGTCGTGCTCTTGGTAATCCTATGAGTTTTGGTGGTTCCTCTCTTGGTATTTTTGCATCTAAAAATGAGTATCTGCGTCAGATGCCTGGTCGTATTATTGGTATGACAAAGGATACAGAGGATAAACGGGCTTTTTGTATGGCTCTTCAGACACGTGAGCAACATATTCGTCGTGGTAGAGCTACTAGTAATATTTGTACGAATGAGGGTTTATGTGCTCTTTCTGCTGTGGTTTATATTGCTTGGCTTGGTGGAAAAGGTTTACAGGAGCTGAGTAGCGTTAATTTTGAAAAAGGGCAAAAGCTCGCTGAGAGTATTGAAAAAGTTGATGGTTTTAAAAGGGTGTTTAATGGTGTTCATTTTAATGAGTTTGTGATTAAATCAGATGGGGATGTTGGTAAAATTAATAAGGGTTTGTTGAAAAAAGGGGTTCAGGGTGGTTTCCCCTTGGATGAGAAGTGTTACCCGGGTCTTAAGAACTGTATGCTTTTTGGTATCACTGAGATTTATAGTGACTCTGATGTAGAAAAACTTGTTAGCGCTTTATGGGAGGTATCCTAGTATGTACCAGTCTGCTGTTTATGATGAACCTTTTCTCAATGAATTAGCTGAGACCACTAAAGGTAAGATGAAACCTCTTAGTGGTATCCCTGTTTTTCTTCAGAGGAAAGAGGATATTGGTCTTCCGGATCTTGATGAGACTCAGGTTGTTCGTCATTTTCATCGTCTTAGTCAGATGAGTTACGGGGTTGATTCGGGTATTTATCCGCTTGGTTCTTGTACTATGAAATATAATCCTAAGATTTGTGAGGAGATAGCAGGTTGGGATTTTTTTGCTGGTACTCATCCATATCAAGATGTTTCCACGGTTCAGGGTAATCTTCAGGTTTTATTTGAGCTTGAGCGGATGCTTTGTGAGATAACTGGTATGGATTATTATTGTTTGCAGCCAGCTGCTGGTGCACAGGGTGAGTTTCTTGGTATGCTTTTAACTAGGGCGTACCATAGTTCCCATAAGGATAGTAAAAGAGATGAGGTTATTCTTCCTGATACGGCTCATGGTACTAATCCTGCTAGTGCGACAATGGCTGGCTATAAGCTTACGGAGATACCATCGATGGATGAGGGGGCTGTTGATCTTGGTGTACTTGAGAAATCTCTTTCTGATAGAACTGCTTGTTTCATGCTTACTAATCCTAATACGCTTGGTATTTTTGAATCTGAGATTCTTGAGATATCAAAACTAGTACATGATGCTGGTGCTCTACTTTATTATGATGGGGCTAATATGAATGCTATCATGGGTGAGGCAAGACCTGGTGATATGGGTTTTGACATTGTTCATCTTAACCTTCATAAGACTTTTTCAACTCCACATGGTGGTGGTGGACCTGGTAGTGGTCCTGTGGGTGTAAACATTGAACTTGAAAAATTCCTACCAGTTCCGAGGATAGGTAAAAACAAAGGTGGACAGTATGTTTTTGACTATGATGCACCTGACTCAATTGGGAAGATAAAGAGTTTCTATGGGAATTTCTCTGTTCTTCTAAAGGCTTATACGTATATTCTAATGATGGGGCGAGATGGTCTTAAGGAAACATCTGAGATTGCGGTTTTAAATTCTAACTATATGAAGAAGAAAATACTTGATAGTGGAAAATATGAAATGCCATATAGAGAACTGAGAAAACATGAGTTTGTAATCAGTTGTGAAAAACTTAAACAGGAAAAAAATGTAACTGCGAAGGATGTAGCTAAACGTTTATTAGACTATGGTCTTCATCCACCAACTGTTTATTTCCCACTTATTGTAAAAGAAGCACTTATGATTGAGCCTACTGAGTCTGAGTCTAAAAAGGATCTTGATAAATATGTTGATGCTTTGATTGGTATAGCAAATGAAGATTCTGAGGTTGTAAAGAATGCTCCTAGTAATACATCTGTGAAGCGTGTTGATGAAGTAGGTGCTACTAAAACCCCTGTTCTCACTTGGAATTCTTTTTGAGAGAGAAAACATTAATTAAACAGGTTTTGTATGTATAAGTAGAGGTGGGATATGCATGACGAAGAATGTGTTAGTAGTAGATGATGAGCCAACTATAACCCTATCTGTTAAAGAGGGTTTGGAATATCTTGACGCAGATTTTGACGTGACCTGTGTTAAAAGCGGTGAAGAATGTATTGACCTATTAAAAAACAATCAATTACCTGATCTAATACTCTTGGATATTATGATGCCAGGTATGAATGGCTGGGATGTAGCCGCTGAAATCAGGAAAAACCCTGAGTGGGGTAAAATACCGATAGTTTTTCTAACTGCTAAAACTGATTCTGATAGTAAGAGTTTTGGAAAAATTGTTAGTCAGGATTATGTTGAAAAACCATTTGAGCTAGAGGATTTGAAAAATAGGATTGATAGGTTGTTGGGATATTAGGAGATGCAAGATTCGAATTCTAAAAATCTAGAATATTTGCTGCAAACATTTGTTAAAATAATTGGTGAAAGAACCTCTAAAAAATTTGTAATTGAAACTTTTAATAAAGTTGTTGAAAAACTTAAATCAACATATAATTTTTTGAAATATGTTTCGATAGAAGATACCGCTTATTCTGATAATATGCCTATTATAAATGTTGAACAATCCTCTGAGTTAGAGAATTTTAATAAGGAATATATTGGGAAAGCTGTTAGTGATATTTTTTATAATATGACTCTGGCTATATTGCGGGATGAAATCTATTTTCGTATAGATATGTTTGATACTGTTGATGATATTAGACGTAGTTGCAGGCTTTTACTTGATGAGTATGATGTACATGATATCAATATAGCATTGGGTATAAAAGGAGTTGAGAAAAAGAGGACTATGGCGCGTATAGATAAAAAAGAAATTGGTGAGATTAAAAAACGTATTATTAAAAACTCTGAGGCTTTGGAGCCTGTTTTAAATGTTCTTGTTACTCTTTTAAAGAGGCATATGTCTCCAGAAGAGGCAATACATGCTGTTCTCTCTAAAGTGAAAGAACTTGAAAGGAACTATAGTTTCTTGAAATATGTGATTGTAACTCCTAAAACTTCTCACGGGGTTTTTGATCTTTTACAAGTTAGAACTGAGTTTGAAGTGGATAATGTTATTTTTATGAAATCAGAGATTAGTTATGCTGTTGAGGCTACAGCTAAAATTGATAAGGTTTTAGATGAAAAAACAGCTTCTGCTATTCAGGAGATTATTGAGGAATGTGCGAAGGCAACCGGTGCTCTTGATATAAGTCGTACATTTGTTAAAGATTTCAAAACTGCTCTTGGACAGGATGCTGTTAATAAGCTTAAGGATATGGGCGTACAGTTAGATGAACTGGAAGGAAGGCTATGGCGTGAGGGTTATGAGCAACTTACTTTCAAAACTTTAGAAGCACTTTTTGAGATATTGCGTAGGAGTACTTCATCAAAATTTGCGGTTGCCTCAGTAGATATGTTAATTGAAAAATTACGCGATGAGTATGAAGATGTTTTCAGGTATGTTTCTATTGATAAATCCAGGTATGATGATGGTATAGATGCTATTACTGTTGAGCCGGGGATAAATAACCTGGATTCGGATCGGCTCGCTAGAGCTATTAAAGAATTGATTAAAAAAATTCAGGATAATCAGGCGGATCTTTCAGAAAAAACATCCTTCATTGAAAGATTCAAAGATCAACTTGGTGAGAGGCATACTAAAGAACTTGAAAACTTAGGGGTTAATCTGTTTTTTATAGATATGAGGTTTGCTTAAATCTCTTGTTTTTGTTTTTTACTCATGAGGAATAATATTACTCCTATTAATCCTGGTAAAATCAATACAATAGTTATTGAATATATGCCTATATCGTACCAGATTTCATATCTTGTACCCCAGTAGATATAATGAAACAATCCAGCAAGGATAGATAATATTGATAAAACAGTGTATTTATTGAAACTTTTAATATTGAGTTTTATCATATTTTTTTTCACCTTTTACTTTGTATGGGAGCACTGGGATTTGAACCCAGATCGGCGGGTCTCTTCTTAGGTCATCGCTCCAGTTATTCATCATAGATCAGATGACCCTTTTGTAATCATTCCTAACTGGAGCCCACAATGATGCCGGGTTACACCATGCTCCCAGATGACTAATAAATTTTCTACTTTCGTCTACTTCTTTTTTCTCGTCTCATTCGTTTTTTACGCCATTTCCAACGCATTTTATGTCTTTTTTTCCACACTCGTGAGCTACGTTTCATACTTGAAAATCCCTCTGTTTTTATAGTTTGCCCTAAACAAATACTTATATTTAATGGTTTAGGAAAATGTTTGGTGTATAAAAAAACAATTTTTATTCTGTGTCTTCTTTATTAGTGGTTTTTTCATCCATCCATGCGTATTTACATCTCGAACAGTACCATCCTTTGGATACCCATTTTTGTTTACCATGTTTAGGGTTGATATGTCTATAAAGTCTTACAAGACGTAGATCACATTTTGGGCATCTTTCTTTGAATTTTTTGTTGTATGGTTCACTTCCGATTTTATACATTAATGTGTCAGCAGCGACGTTGTATGTGTAGCCACATTTTGTACAAAGCCATGCTACAGGTATCCATCTTCTAACTCCTAATTCGCTTTTGTTTTGATAGAGTTTTACTGCTTTGGAACTACATGTAGGACATTTTTTCTTAATGTTTTATACACCACCTGATGATATTTTTTTTATATGTCTGGAATGTTTAATATTCTTTTTATTTTTAACTACTTGTTTTATAGAGATGGTAGTTTCACAGTGAAAGTGCTACCCTGTGGTATGTTGCTCTCGCCCCATATTTGGCCATGGTGTTTGCCAACTATCTCTCTACAAATAAACAGACCGAGTCCAGTTCCTTCGTTTTTACGATCATCACCTGTGTATGCTTGATAGAACTTGGCGAATATCTTTTTTAATTCGTTTTTGGAGATACCAATTCCTGAGTCCTCAACAGAGATATACAGATATTTTTGATCTTTTTTTGCTACCAGAGCGATGGATCCGTTATCTGTGAATTTGATAGCGTTACCCACTAGGTTTTTAAGTACTTGAGATAGACGATAACGGTCGCCCATTATCGGTGGTAAATTATCAGGTATCACGGTTATAAACTCTAGTCCTTTTTGTTCAATAGCGGGTCGCATATCTTCTGCTATTTCATTGAGTATATCGACGGGGTTAATTTTTTCCATGTCAAATCTCATAGTATCGGTGTCAAGTCTTGAGACATCTAAGATATCATTAACTAGTTTCAAGAGTCTCTCAGCGTTTCTGAGACTAATTTTTGCCCAGTTTTTAACTTCGGCACCAGCTTTTTTATCTTGAATTATGAGATCCAGGTAACCTTTGATTGGTGTAACAGGGGATTTAAGCTCGTGAGCAGCTATGTTCATAAACTCTGTTTTAAGTCGCTCAGATTTCTTTAATTCGTCTTCTACTCTTTTACGCTCGGTGATGTCTCTTAGTGTACATATCATGCCCCCGAATTCACCTTCTTTTTTAAGTGGAGCAATGTTTACTTCAATTGGCATAACTATGTCATCTGCGTTAACTAGTTCTAATTCTACGTTCTCGATTTTTTCATCTTTCTTACGGGCGTCCATAAAGACTTGTTGGAAGAGATAAATCGAGTCATCGGAGAGATATTCTCTGAAAAGGGTGGCAAGTATCTGGCTTTTTCTTCGACCACACATTTTCTCAAAAGATGGGTTAACATAGGTAAGTCTACCAAGTGGGTCAATCGTGATGACACCATCGGCAGATGTCTCAGCGAGAACTCGGTATTTCTCTTCAAGTTTTACTAGTTCATCCCATGCTCGTTGACGTTGTGTAATATCACGTCCTCTGAAGAGAACAGCGTTAACTTTCCCGTTTTCTTCGATTATATCTGTCGAGAATAAAAATCTATATTTTGTACCATTTTCTGTTGTTAGCTCACTTTCATATTCTTTGACTTTGTTGCCTTTAGCAGCTTCTTCAACTGTTTTCATATGTCTATCAATGTCCTCCACGGAAAATATTTTTTTGATAGATTTTAATGTTTTTCCAATGATTTTTTCTTTGTCTAGGTCCCCAAATTTTATCGCGCTTTTATTTATATCTAGAATGTTACCCTTTGTATCAAGATATAATAAGAAATCTCCTGTTGCATCAAAAATATCACGGAATTTTTTCTCAGAATCTATTAACTCTTCTTCTACTGATTCTCTTGTAGTTCTCTCTCTTAGATCCCTCAATATAACGAGTTCACCGACGATTTCGTTACCTTCGTATAGGGGACTAGCGTTTACTTCAGCGGGTATTATCTCGCCATCTTTAGTAACAGCAGATATCTCATATGGTGGAACCTCCTCACCGGACATTCTCTTGTTGAGTCCCTCAGTTGTTTTGGAAATGCTGTCATTAGATAAAATACCAATTTTATCAATTTTTTTTCCAATAAGTTCTTTTTTACTGTAGCCTAATAACTCGGTAACCTGTTTGTTTACATCGACAAAGTTACCTTCCTTATCTAGAATGATAATGGGGTCAATAGCGGTTTCAAATAGGTTCCTATATTTTTTTTCTGATTTCCGGACTATTTCCTCTGCTTTTTTTAGTTCAGTTACATCACGGGAGATGCCCATTGTTCCGATTATTTCACCTTTGTCGTTAAATCTTGGGATTTTAATTACTGAGATTAATCGTTCTTCGCCGTTTTTATAAACAGTTTTTTCGATTTTGTTTATAATAGGTTTACCTGTTTCCATGATTTTTTTGTCATCTTCGTGTATTTCTTCTGCAAATTTTTTTGGTAAAAAATCAAAATCTGTTTTACCTTTCATTTCCTCTGTTTTAACTTTGGAGTGTGATGCTTTGGCTTTGTTTACTTTGATAAACTTGCTGTCTTTATCTTTGAAATAGATGGAATCAGGGGTGTTATCTAGGAGTGATTGTAATAGGTCTCTTTCATATGCGAGTTTTTTCTCCATTTTTTTTCGTTCGCTGATGTCTTTTATTACGCCTATGGATCCTACGATTTTTCCTTCATAGTTTTTTAAAACACTGAGTGATATGTCTACTTCTAGGGGTTTATCGTTTTTGCGTAAAATCTCCGTTTCAAGACGGTGTTGCATTCCTTTTTCTCTAACTTTTTCTGATCTTATTTTTGCCCATTCATTTGGTGGGTAAAGTGAGCTTACAGGTTTCAGATAAAGATCGTTTTCGTTCATGCCTAGAATTTTCTCTGCGTAGTTGTTCCAGGAGATGATTTCTTCGTTTTCGTTGGTGAGCATTAGTCCTACTGCAGAGTTCTCGAATATGGTTTTATATCTCTCTTGAGTGTCGATTAGGTTTCTTTCAACTGTTTTTAAACGGCTTATATCTGTGATAATTCCTACTGAGCCAGTTATTTTTCCTTCTTCTCCTTTTAGTACTGATAATGATATTTCTGCATCAAAGGGTTCGCTTCCTTTTTTGTTTATTTTTGTTTCAAGTTTGTATTTCATTCCTTTCTGTCGGATGTCTTCTTTCCGTATTTTCTTCCATTCCTTAGGGGGGTATAGTATGCTTACATGTTTTAGATATAGGTCTTTATCTGTCATGTTGAAGAGTTCTTCAGCGTATTTGTTCCAGGATACAATTTGTTCTTTTTCATCTGCGATAGTTATTGCTATAGCATAGTTTTCAAAAATAGTTTGGAATTTTTCTTTGATGGCTCCTATGTCGATATTGTTTTCTTCTTTTTTGAGTTCTTCTTGGAAAATAGTTAAAGTACCATTACTTGTTGAAGTGTGTATTTCTTGTTTTTCTTCTGGTTTTTCAATTGTGGTTGTTTTGTTTTTTAGTTTACCTTGTTTTTCTTGTTCTCGTAGTTCTTTTATTATGTCTGGGTCGTCTTTCATTATTTAAACCTCAGAAAATTTGTTTGAAAAATTTCTTGATCTTTTATGGATTAGATTAGTTGCTCTTTCGCATCCCATCATTTGAAAATGAAATGTATTTTTACTATAATAATACTTTGTTTATCTTATTTTGTTATAGATTTTTTTTGATAAACCCACATTTATAAATAAAAATAGTTTATATCATTTAAACACGGATTGGGATCATTCACTCATGATAGACCCGAAGGTTATAAACAGGATTCTGAAGAAATATCAAAAACGTAATATTGATGGTTTATCTTCTGCGGAAAAAGTTGAAGTTTTGAAAATTATGTCGGAGCATCTTGAGGATGATGTAATTAATCTTTTTGTGCAGGAGGATAATGGTAGTGTTTCTGCGAGAAGGATGCCATTGCCACGTTATCTTTCTTATATGCAGGAAACCCGGGGAGATATGACTGTTAATGAGATGATTAAGAAATTAAAGATCTTTTAGATGGTTGTCTAGTTTTCTTCTGTTTTTTGGTATTTCCATACCCATTTTAAATTTCCGATGAAGTTCCATATGGTGGAGAATACTATGCCGATTAGCATGGAGATTAGGTAGTACATGTTAACTATTTCTGTGAATACGTAGAGGCTTGCGAAGTTGATTAGGATACCTATGAATCTGGTGGCATGGTCTTTTATGATTGCTTTTTTTATGTCTATGTGTTTTGCTTCTTCTTTAAATGTCCATGCTCTGTTTAAAAAGAAGTTGAAGAGTACGGAGGCTTCTATTGAAATAGCTCCGGATATTAGGTAGTGTAAACCTAGGTTTGTAAAGAGATAAAGTATGCCAAGGTTTACTCCCACTCCTAGGAAGCCGATGAAGCAGAATTTTATTAGTTTTACAAGTTTTCTAGAGGTCCATAAAAGGCTGAGTAGGTGTGATAGGTAATAGAATATTACTACTAGGCCTAGTTTGCTTTTACCTGATTCTCTTATGCCGAATTCGTAGCCTATTTCTTTGACTTTTTGGTATTTACCTAGTACAAGTATTTCAAGGAGGATTTTGTATCCAATAGGTTTTAGCTTAGTATCTTTTATGACTTCTTTTTTGAAAGCAAAAAAACCTGATTCTTTATCATGTATGTTTTTTGTTTCACTGAAGAAAAAGTTTGCGAGTGTTTCTGCTCCTTTTGATACTATTTTTCTAAATGTGTTCCATTCTCCTAGGCTTCCACCCTCGACATGTCTGCTACCAATTGCGATGTCTGCTCCGTTTTTTATAGCCTGTATGAGTTCTGCTATTTTTTCAGGTGGATGTTGTAAATCTGCATCCATTACTAGTAAGATGTCTCCTTTGGCGTGTTTGAATCCTTCTATGCATGCTGATGCGAGTCCTCGTTCTTTTTTTCTAACGATTAGGTTGATTGGATGTTTTTTCTTATATTTGTTTACAATTTCAACTGTTCCATCCTGTGAGTCATCATCTACTACTATTATTTCTCCATCTATTTTGTTATCTTTTAATACTTTGAATGTTTTATTAAAAAGTTTTGGAAGGTTTTCTTTTTCCTTGTATGTTGGGACAATTATGGAGAGTTTCATATGTTTCCTCAGCCTAGGTTTTTACTACCGTAAATGAAGATTTTATCATCAAATTTTTTTAGAAGTATGAATTTTTCTCGTATAACCTGCATTATGTCAAGGTTTTCAAGGTTGACTCGGTCATATGCTGTGAACATTATAATGGTGTTGTTTTCTGATATATTTGATATTATTTTTGTAAGAAGGTTGACTTCTTGTTGAGCATAGTATGTTGTTACTCGGGGGTTAGTTGAATATATGGTCACGTTTTCAGAGTAGTTTTCTTTTACGTAGTCGGTTACTTGTTCCCAGTTTATTTCATAAAAAGGTCTAATTGTGAGAATAGCTATGGATATTATTAGGAATAGTGTTAGTATTTTTTTAAATTTTTTCCATTTCTCTTTTTTCTTGTAAGTTAAGCCTATGAAGATAAAAAGAGGTGGTAAAATTGGTAGGAGATAGTATTCATGGTTTGGTAGAATTAGGAAGAAAAAGGAGAATATCATGGTATAAAAAATGAGGGTTTTTTCTTCGAGGGATGCTGGTTTATGTTTCCAGAAGTAGAGTATTAGAGATATTGTTACTAGTATTGCTAGTAGTACCATGGCGAGTTGGTAAATTGGTGCGTTTGAATGCATGTTTCCTAGTCCAAAAAAATTAGAGGAGGACGATGCACCAGTTTTTAGGAATGAGGGTTTCACAAGTAATACATGAATGATCCATGGGAGAGGTACAAGTATTGCTTCTATGATTACTAGTAGGAAATATTTTATTTCAACTTTTTTGTAAAACATGTAGTAAATCATTGGGAGAAATATTAATGCTGCTGGGATTTTTGTTAAAGCTGTAAGTCCTAAGAAGACTCCTGATAATATGAACCATTTTTTGTCTTTTTTAACTCCTAAGATGGTGAAGTAAAAAGAGACTGTCATGAGCATGACTGCGAACATGTCTATCTGTATGATTTTGCTGAATACTAGGGTCATTGGGAAAAAAGCGAATAATGATGCAGATATTAGAGCGGTTTTTTTATTTCCAAATAATAGGCCTATCTGGTATATGATCAGGGTAGTTGTTAGTGTGCAGAATACTATGAACATTCTGAACATGGTTGCGCTTATTCCAAAGATTTTTGAAAGAGTGGTTAATGTGTAGACAAAAAGTGGTGGGTTGTCGAATCTCCAGTCGAGATATGATCCTCCCTCTGTTATGTGTGTTACTCGTTGTAGGTAATATGCTTCGTTCCATGAATGAATGAGGCCGAGTGGTAACCATGTCCAGAGTATGTATAGTAATGTTGCGATTAATAAAATGGTTGAGATAGGATGTTTCTTAATGAAATCTCTAAGATTTTTGTTCACCTTTTTATCTCCTCATCCTTTCTGTTGAATGGAACATTCGGAAAGTATATAATCATTGCTGATTTTATTTTATGTTAATCTATGGGGGGAATTTCTAGTTGTTTCTGATTATAATGTATCATAATGTACTATAAATGGAAAAATATTTATATGTGACAATAAAATACTAATAATGCAATAATATCAGTATTATTGAATTATAAATGAGCGGGGTAACTTGTTTACAAAAACAAGCAAGTCAAACATCTTTATTGCAATACTTGTGGCATTTGTCATAATGATAAGCAGTTCTTTTTTTTCAATTACTCAGGCATTAGACATTGATAGCGGCTTTGATAAAGGTCCATCGTATATCCCTGTTGTTCCAATAAAAAAAATAACTTTTGTCAATTACGATGAAGATAGTTATCTCGATGATTATGCGTATCTAGCTGCTATTCCCTCTGCAGTATTTGAAGATGGAAATAAGCTGTTTTCTCATCCTTTATTGTTTTACCAAGATTATTACCCAGTTAAAAATGATAAAGAGCGTTCTTTGAATGCTCGTCAAGGTATTGATTATTTCATGGAAGATTGGATGGCTTATTGTGATGGTAATCTAGATCAGATGACATTAATTAATGTTGATAAAGAGGATGTAACACAATGGAAAGCCGATGAGTACGTAGAAATAGAGGGCGATAACCCTTATGAGGTTGCAAAAGAAATTGCATTATCGGATTGGTCATATTCAGATAATGCTGTTATTTCTGTTGTTGAAAAAACCTATGAGACACCTGATAATTTTACTAGCTCATCGATAAGTGGAACACTTGGTAATGGAAAGGAAATTTTGACAAAGACATTTTATACTCAGCAATTAAACAAGCTTCAGCCTCGGTTCCATGAGTTTGAGGTGCCAGATGGTTATAAATATTTAAAATCACGGACTTGGTGGGCATCGGTTTATATTGGTAAGGGTGATCAATTTGGTTTACCATTTGGTATTAATATTACTATACCTGCAGCTGATCCTGATTCTCAACTGTATTGTAAATTTAATGATGAATGGATGCAAGTAGCTGCTACTGCTAGTTGGAATATTGCGGGGATGGATAGTGAAAAAGCATCAACTTATGTGTATCAAAATGGTTTATGGAGACTTGGTATTACTGATGTTCCTACTATGGGTTTTATTGGTAAATATGGGAAGTTAGTTGACGTTATTAGAAACATGATAAAAGATGTAACTTACCAAACTGATATTACAATTTTTCCAGGTGTTGAACTAGATCTCCCAGTTAATCCATGTTTTGGTTGTCGAGATGTAACATTTAAATTAACTTGGGATGACCCTGATGTTAGTCTAGGTTTTTCATTGATTGGTCCTAGTGGTGAAGAGGTTCTTTCTGCTATTGAGGAGGGTGATTATCAGTCGATGCATTTAGATCAATTGGGTGAGTGTTTGCCTGGTGAATCTTATTCTGTGAGTGTTTTTTCATTTGATGAATTTTCTGAGTCTGTTGATTTCAAGGTTGAATTTAGCTGGAGTCAGAATTTTTCTAAGGAGAAAGCTGTTGCTTTTGCCTCAGCAGCTAATGGTGCTGTGCTTGCTAGTTTGCTTAATGCTCCTCTTCTTTATACTCCTCCTTCTAGTTTGCCTCGTGTAACAAAAAATGTGTTGAATAAACTTGGTGTGAAGAATGTTTATCTTGTTGATCTTGGTGATTATCTCTTAAAAGAGGTAAAAGAGGAGATAAAAGATGTTGTGAGAATTAAAAAATGTTTTAGTGAGCCAGATCAGGTTTATAATGCTATTATGGACTTAACTGGTAGAAATGATGTTATTCTTACTACGGTGGATCCATGGACTAAATGGTTTGCTGCTGAGATGAAACCAGATAATGAAACTGTTGCTGGTTTGTTTTGTGGTCCTGCGGCTTATTGTGCTGCGCATCATGGTAGTCCTGTTTTGATAGTTGATCTTTATCCAGAGCTTTCTTCTGCTATTGTATGGCATACTGAGTTTTGGAAGAGATATTCAAGTGGTTTTCGTAAACCCTCAGTTGCTCAGATGTATATAACTGGTAGTCGAGTGTATGATTTCTTAGAAAAACATGGTTTTGATAGGAAGGGGGAGGAGACTTTGATTACTGTTGCGGATCAGTATGAGATTGGTGCTAGTTGGGATCGTACTTTCGTAGGAAAAGCAAAACCGGGGCGGTTCTTTGGTTCACCGGTTGATACATCGCAGTGGATATCGCGCTCTGTTTTTTATCCTGCGTTGATTTTTAATAATCCTGCGTTGAGCCCAGATGGTGTTAAATTAATTAATGGTAGTAAGAGTGTTAGAGCTAGTATATTGCCATGGGGTAATCGTGGGTTGAAAATCGTTCGTGATTCTCAAGAGGAGTTGTTTAGATATCCTACGCTTCAGTTTTATCCATGTCATTATGATCGTATGAATGAAAGATTTGAGACATATTTTGGATTTAGGTATACATCTGCTGATGGTATGATACCGGGGATTACTGAGACATTTGATCCAATAGATGATGGTGCAAGTCCTGGGAAAGAAGGTTCTGTATGGCCTGATATTACTCCGAGTGAGGTTGTACCTTTTTATCTGGAAAAAGGTGGGTTAAGTAGTGTGTTTTCTACTAATTTTTCAGCTACTGTTAGTAATCTTAATGAAGGGGTTATTCTCTGGTTTACTGGGACACATGGTAGTAGCGGTAGAAGTGGTTTTTTGGTGTCTTGGGATCCAGATTATAATTCTATAACTGAAATATTTAAACGGGATATTTTTATTAATAGGTTTGGTTTTTCTAAGGAGTTTAATCCTTGGAGGGGGTATGAATGGTATCTTGGTTCTACTGAGAATCCGGATACTATGACTATGGAGGTTCATGGTTTCTTACCCGCGCTCCTAGGTAATCCTTTTGGAAATGGTTTGCTTCCTACTGGTGAAGATTTCTGGCCGTCGGAAAGACCGGTTTTACATAGGTTGGCTAATCTTCCAATATTAAAATGGTTTTTACCTGAGTGGCTTAAGGATAGTGCTTACTATAAAGATGGTATGGTTAATGCTCATGTTATATCGAATTTGGCGTTGACTGGTTCGGCTTTTACTGGCTATAATTTAGATGATGCCTTGGATAATGTTCATTCTTGTGGATGGATTAATTATTGTTGTTTAACATCTTATAAATATATTCATTTAGCAATGATGCGACATGGTTCCCCATTCCAAGTCATCGATCCATGGCCGACATCATGGTATTGTGGTGTTTGGATGCAGAGTATACCGCGGGATATGGTTCTGGGTGATACTATAGGTGAGGCTTACCTTAAGGGTATCGAACATGTAGGGATTCTGTATATATCTGACCCTCCTCAATGGTGGTGGGATAATGGTGAGAATGTTTGTTTCTTTGGTGATCCTGATCTTAGAGTATTTGTGCCTGATACAAAGTTCAGTAGTGATAATTATTGGACAGAAGAAGAAACGGCTTCATTAGGATATGATGCAACTCTTTCTATTGATGGTCATATGCCTTTTGGTGCAACAGATTATCCTCATGAAAAAAGTCCAGAGGCGGGGACTCAATATATGCTCTGGGCAACCTTAACGGCTTTGATGATAATACTTGCTGTATCAGTGATTCTATTAAAACGTAAAAAATAATAAAATAAAATTACGGATGCGATAGGATAATGAAGTTAAGTGCTGTAAATTTATAAGACCTATCATGTCATAGTTTAAAAATCGAGAGGAATAAGCAAAAGAGTACACTAAAACCTGCCTTTGCTTATATCGTCTTTATTTTATTTTTAGTTTCTTCTTAGCTTGATTATCAGCTAATCCGACATTCACCATCCGAGGTTCCATCCCAACTTCCATCTGCACAGCAATAGACAGAGATATAAGTTTTGCAGCATTGATAAATTGCCGGGATTGGCCAAACCTGTGTTTTGAATTTTGCTTTAGAAATAACTGTACCACAGTAATCACCATTATCATACTCTGTGTAATGGTTATGCCATAGTGTCCACCAGTTTCCATTTGTCCATGTGGATGACATATCAAAGACAAAGATTATGTGGTCACTCATAAAATAGAATCTACCTTTTGCAGTATTCTTCCATTGTTTCTGTCCAAAAACGTTAACTCCCTTGAGATACCAAGAACGAGTATATATATTTAGTCCACGTCCACCACCAAATAATAGCTCTCCCGTTATTGCTTCTCCACCGGCTAAAGTTTGAACTACTTGATTTTCCTCTGTTCCACTGCATTCGCAGTCCCAAACAACTTCTTCCTCGATCTGTTCAGTTTCTACGTTTTGAAGCTGCAACTCTGTTACTTTTATATCATCATTAGATATGGTTACTTTGATATATCTTTCTTCACCTGATGACGGGATTAAAAGCGCATCATATCCGCTCTCTATATCTGTTTTATAAATTTGGATTAAATCTTCAATTCCTGTCTGCCATTCAGCATAAGATATAATCACTTCTTCTGGTGCTTCATTCCAAGGCAAAGTTTCATCATATGCTTCTCCTCCTGTTTCAAATGATGTAACCGTGTTTAAATTATTAGTAATTGTAGGTGCTGAAGCCATTACCGTCAGGAGTATAATGGCTGTTATAGAGAGCATTGCCTTATTTGCCTTGCTCTTCATTTTTCACCTCCACCATCTGTTTATTCATCAATGTTATCATCGATGGCATAATAACATTTTTTAATATTTGGGTATTGAAATCTAATATGATTTATAAGAGTAAGTATGTCAAATTGGATAAATCGGGGAAAAACATTATATATAAGATATTGGCATATTATTTAACATAGGTTAGTCTTATGACTAAAAAGGAAAGAGAATTAATCAAATCCTTTATGCAAGAAATGAAAGAATCTAGCAAATATTGCTCTAGATTGCATTAGATTTTTTTCTCTATCTTATAACTTTCTTTAAGCCACTTTTCTATATAAACACCATATTCTGAATTCATTATTTTTTCTATCTCTTTTTCTTTAATTTTCTTATTTTCTGTACCTGCTACTCTAAAAAATTCTCTTTCTAATGAATGATCACTCTTAATAAGTTCATTAATTCTCCATTCTTGAATTTGATTTACAGATTCAGGAGTTGCCAACTGTTTGAAATTATTTTTAATTAAGAAAATCTGAGAAGAATATAATGAAGTTCTGTGATTTCCCTCTTTAAACGCATGATGGACAACTAAAGAGATACAATATGCAAGTGCCTTTTTATATAGATCATTATCAAATTTATTTTTAACAAAATCTAAAGTAAATTTTACATATTTTGGTTGTTCATAACAAAATATCTCATTTTTGGTTAGCGATAATTCATTAATTTTTACAATTTCTTCTTCGGTGAGATATTTTATCATCTTTTCATAAATAGTCAGTTGAAAGAAATATTTTTTGTTTTTAGTATTATGGCTCTTTTTTTATAAACAGTAAAAGTTTAGATTGCTCTAAGTAAAACTGATTACGGACGCGGCGGGATTTGAACCCGCGATCACTGGCTTAGAAGGCCAGTGCCATATCCAGGCTAGGCCACGCGCCCAAATATTTTATTTTTTTAACAACGGGGATGATGTTACGTATTTAATTAAAATTGATAAAATTATGTAATTTAAAAATGTTGTTTTTTTTATTCGAAAGGTGCTGCTTCTCCAATTAAGTCTACATGTGTAAGAATCATGCGTCTACAGCAGTATCTTTCTACTCCGAGATCGTCGAGTATCTGTTTGGGGCTTTCCTTGGGTTTTTCGCCCTTTTTCAGGGCTTTTTTATATTCATCATAACGTTTCTGGTAGTCCTCCCAGATATCTCCAAGGACTTTTCCGCATGTAAAACATCTTACAGGTATTATCATAATATCACCTATATGATTTCTGTCTTCTCTTTCTGGCACCACGGCCAAGAGGTTTTTTAGGCTCCTTTCTACGAGAATCACTCACTAGGAGGCTCCTATCATGATCTAGATACGCTATTTTAAGGCTAGGGTCACTGGTGTAATCAACGAGTCCTTTAGCAATTGCTGTTCTAGCGGCCATTGCTTGACTCATAAAGCCACCACCACTAACGGTGACGTCAACATTGATTTTGTTGATATGTCCTTTGGCGATGTCGACAGCTTCAATTATTTTCCATCGTGCAATCTCTGGTTCATAAAGTTCGATGGGTTTTTTGTTAATTCTGACTAGTCCTGTTCCTTTTTTAACTGTTGCTCGTGCAACCGCGGTTTTTCTTTTTCCTGAGGTGTTTACGACTTTTTTTACCATGTTAAATATTCGCTCCTAGGAATTTAGAGAGTTCTTCTATGGTTATGTAATTAATAGGTTGTTTTTTAGCTTGTTCTATTGTTTCAATTTTTTTTCCTTCGAATTCTTTTGGGATACCTGTGTAGCATTTAAGTCTTTTAAAAGCGGCTCTGCCATGAGGTGTCTGATAGGGGATCATGCCGCGTATTGTTCTTTTAACGATGTCGTTAGGCATACGTGGATAGAATGGTCCTTTGCGGTATGTTCCAACTTCTCTTTTTTGTTGGTAATGTTTTTTGACGGATGTTTTTTTTCCGGATATTATTGCTTTTTCGGAGTTAATTACTGCGATTTCTTCGCCGTTGAGAAGGCGTTTAGCGGTAACGGTGCTTAGTCTTCCGAGAGTTGCACCATTTGCGTCAATTATAGCAGCTGTCATTTTTTATCCCAATATCCTAATGTCTTTTCCTTCAGGGTTGGTTTTTATAAGTTCTTTGATTGTCATATGTTTGCCACCTGCTTTTTTGATTTTTTCTTTTGATTTCTCTGAGAATGACCAGGCGGCAATTGAGATTTTTTTTGTTAATGCTCCATCTGATAGGACTTTTCCGGGTATTAGAGCGGTTTCTTTTTCACTTGTGTATTGATTTATTTTGTTTAGGTTTACTTCTGGCCAGTTGCGTGATGGTTTTTCTAGTCTTGTGGCTATATCTTTCCATATTTGTGCATTTTTTTCATTTGCTTCTTTCTTTAGCTCGTGTATTAGTGATGTAAGTATTGGATTTGTTTTCTTGTTTTTACGGGTCATATGTTTATTTCTCCAGATGTGCGAGTTGTAGTGAAAGCAAGTAGTATTTATAATATTTATGGATAGTGTTAGATATCTCTGATTCTGAATGTGAGGTATGATAGTCCAAGCATTGAGATGATCCAGATTAATAGTATTGATATTAGTACGCCGTTGTTGTATATTTCTTCTGGGAAAAATTCTACGTACATTGTTAAACCTAGTGATGGTAGTGGTATCGGTGAGGGTCCTATGTTGATGGCTACTAGGGATAGGAAAGTTTGGACGGGGCTGAAGACGTTTAAAGCAAAAAGTCCGCCTGCTTCGCTTTGGTAAACACCTCCTATGAACATTAGTGCAAATATGAGCATTCCCCAGAGGAATGAGAAGAAGCTCCATGTGAATATTGACATTCCCATGGATGTTGATCTTTTTTTAAGAAAGCTTGAGAAGAAAATTGATATTGCTAGAAAAACTAGTCCTAGTAGTATTGTGAAGAAAATGTATGCTAGGTAGATTCCATAGTCTAGATTGTTTACATTAAAACCTATTACTATGCCTGCGAGTCCGAATCCTATGGTTATGCTTAGTGATACTATTAGTCCTAGTCCTATGAATTTTCCTATTATGATTTCTAGGCGTGTAACTGGGTAGGATAGAAGTGCGCTCATTGTTCCTCTTTCGATTTCTCCTGTGATTGATGCATAACCAAGCATTAGTCCTATGATTGGGACGATAAATTGAACAAAGAACATTAGCCATGTGATTGTGTTTTTGAAATCCGCCCATTGGCCGCTTGGTCCTAGCGTTCCAATTAGTGAGGATATAATTGCTATTGAGACAAAAATTCCGGTGATTACTATGAATCCTTTGTTTCTAATGTTATCCATGATTTCTTTTTTGGCTATGTATAATATTGACATTGACATGTTTGTTTTATCCCTCTGTGAATTTCATGAAGATATCTTCAAGAGATGCTTCTTCGGTTTGTATATTTATGATTTTTGCACCAGCTTTATTAGCGTTTATTACTACATTTGCACGTGTTTCAGGTAGACAATAGATTTCAAGGGTTTGGCCGATGATATCTACTTTATCTACTCCTTCGATGTTTTCTATGGCTTTTTTCATTTCATCTGTAAGATTTGGTATCTCTAGTTTGATTTTGGGTTTTATTTGTAGGTTTTTACTAAGAGAGGTGACCGTGTCTTTTGCTACTAGTGTTCCTTTGTTGATTATTCCTACTTGGCTGCAAACTGCTTGTATTTCGCTTAGAATATGGGATGATATGAATAGGGTAGCTCCATTTTGATTTAGTTGTTTTATTTTCTCCCTGATTAGTTTAACTCCACGTGGGTCTAGACCTGCGCTTGGTTCATCTAGTATTAATATGGGTGGGTTGCCGAGAATTGCTCTAGCCATTCCTAGTCTTTGTACCATTCCTTTGGAATATTTTCCTACTTTTTTATTTGCGTGTTCACCTAGTCCAAACTCGTTAATGAGGCGATGGCATTCGTTTTTGTTTACGTTTTTTAGTTCAGCATAGAAATATAGGTTTTGTAACCCTGTGAGATTGTCATAAAAACCTATTCTTTCGGGCATATAGCCAACATATTTCTTAATGTGTTTGCCGTATCTGTGGATATCTTGGCCGTTAATTTGTACGTTTCCATTATTTGAATAAATTAAACCTAGCATTGCTTTGATAGTCGTGGTTTTTCCTGCGCCATTTGGTCCTAAAAAACCGAAGATTTCGCCAGGTTTGACATTAAGACTAAGGTTGTTTACAGCGGGTAATCTATCATAATATTTAGTTAAGTTATTGACATTTATAACGGGTGGTCTATCTGATGTATCCATTGTTTTCTTCCTCAGCGGAACTTATATACTAGGTGTTTTTTTAAATCCAGAGTTAATTAAAATGTTTTTCCTTATTTTTAAAGAAAAATTGTTAAAAGCTGGTTTGGTATTGGGGGTGTTGATATGAAAAAGTTGATTTCGATTTGTGGAAGTGATGGGGATGATGAGCGGTTAGCTGGTTATGCTCTTGAGGTGGCTTATAAGATTGGGCGGCTTGTTGCTCAGAGGGATGGTGTGATTGTTTGTGGTGGTCGTAGTGGTGTGATGGAATCAGCTTGCAGGGGTGCTAAAGAAGAAGGTGGTATAACTGTGGGTATACTGCCTTATGGGAAGGATGAGGCGAATCCCTTTGTTGATATTGCGATTCCGACTAATATTGGTAATGTTAGGAATTATTTGGTTTCAAGTACAGGTGATGTGACTATAGCGATTGGTGGACGTTGGGGTACGTTGAATGAGACTGCTTTTCGTATGATTTCTCAGAAGCCTCTGATTCTGGTTAAGGGTACTGGTGGGGTTGTTGATGATATTATAAATCATAGTATTTTGCGGGATGTTGAGTATTCTTATCATGTTGTGAATTCTGCTGAGGAGGCTGTGGAAAAAGCATTTGAGTTATCATCTGTTTAAGATATTGGTACTTCAAAAAGAATATAAGGAATAAATATATTCCAAGTCGACTATTATTTATTGTTTAATGGTAGTGGTTTGATTATGTATGGTATAGTAAATCTTGAAGATACAGTTCGTATAACTCCTAATAAGTTTGATAAGGATCTTGATGAGGTTGTTACTAAGATTGTACAAGATACTTTTGAGGGTTCAATGAGGAAAAAATATGGTATTATTGTGGTAGCTGATAATATTAAACCTATTGGTGATGGCATTGTTATTCATGGGGATGGCGCTATGTATCAGAAGGTTGCTTTTGATGCTCTTGTTTTTAAACCAGATCTTCAAGAGGTTTTAGATGCTATTGTTTGTGAGATTGTTGAGTTTGGTGCTTTTTGTCATATTGGGCCTCTTGATGCATTGGTTCATATGAGTCAGATTATGAATGATTATGTTGAAGTAGATGCAGAGAATGAGATTATTACTGGTAAGGAGAAGAGGTTGATGCTTAGGAATAATGATCCTGTTAGAGCTCGTGTTGTTGCTGTTAGTCTTAATGAGCTTTCTGCTCGTGAGAGTAAAATTGGTCTTACTATGAGGCAGCCTGCTCTTGGTGCGCATGATTGGATATATGCGCCTTCTGAGGAGGAGCTTAAGAAAGAAGAGAAAAAAGAGAAAGAGAAAAAAGAGAAGAAGAAAAAGAAGAAGAAGAAGGGTAAGAAATGAAGAATGTTTATGCTTGTAAGTCTTGTCATGTTCTAACTGAGAAGGATGTTTGTCCTAATTGTTCGACTCCTACTTCTAAACGTTGGCGTGGTTATGTGATTATTCGTGATCCGGAGCATTCTCAGATTGCTGAGAAGATGAACATTAAGAAAGCAGGTAAATATGCGTTGAAAGTTATGTAAAAAGTTTTTTTTTGTGTTTATTATGCGTGTTTTACCAGAAGAGTTGAGGGGTTTGTTGAAGACGCCTATTGGACGGCTTGCTCGTGATGATGATGAGCTTTTAACTTTGTTGAAAAATGAGAGATATGTTGTTTCAGTTGGTGATCTGGTTACTTATACGATTTTGAAAAATGATATAGAACCTGTTTTTTGTGTAGTTGATTTTCATACTCGTCGTGGTGAATGCTCTGAGGATATTGTTAATATGATACGTTCTTTTGGGAAAAAAAGTGTTGTTGTGGAAAACCCAGCTGGGTGTATCTCTGATGATTTATGGAATGTTATTGAGATAGCTTATGAGAATCTTGACCAGGGTTCTCTTCGTATTGAGATTAAAGGTGAAGAAGACTTGGCTTCTTTGGCCGCTATTTATCTTGCACCAGAGGACGTAACTATAATATATGGATTGCCGGATAAGGGGGTTTTAGTTGTTAAGGCTAACACTGAGAATAAAATGAAAGCTAAAGAAGTAATTGATAAGATGTGAAGATTATGGAAATTGAGATTGGATCTAAAAGAAATAATCCTTTGCTTAACAGGATTGATGTTAATTTTATAGTTAAACATCCGGGTGAAGGTACTCCTAATCGTGATATACTTAAAAACGAGTTAGCTGAGAAACTTAATGCTAAGAAAGAGAACATTGTTGTGAATGTTATTCGTTCAAGTTTTGGTTCTCAGGAGACAACTGGTTATGCTAAGGTTTATTCATCTATTGCTAAGTCTAAAGGTATTGAGCGTGAGTATATTCTGGTGAGGAATAAGCTCGTGGAGAAAGAGACGAAGAAGAAAGGGGAGAAGAAGACTGCGGCTAAGCCTGCTGAGGAAAAACCTGTTGAGGAAGCACTTAGTGAGCCAGCAACACCTGAACAAGATAAGAAAACCGATGGAGAACAACCTAAAGTAGAAACAGAGGAAAAACCCGTGGAGGATAAACCCGCTGAACCACCAGTTGAAGAGAAAACTCCGGAGACACCACCAGCTGAGGAGAAACCCATAGAAGAAACACCACCACCCAAAGAGGAACCAACCGCTCCAGTAGAAAAACCCGCTGAGGAACCACCCAAAGAAGAAGCCGAGGAAAAACCAAAAGAAGAAACCAAGAAATCCGAAAAACCTGAAGAGGAAAAGAAGGAATAAATATGAAAAAAATTGAGCTTTTTAAAGTAGAAGGTGACAGCGTTACACGTTTACGAAGGCACTGTCCAAAATGTGGACCTGGTGTTTTTCTTGCGGAACATAAAAATCGTTTCAGCTGTGGTAACTGTGGTTACACTGAGTTTAAACCTGGTAGGGCAAAAGAAGAATCGCCTAAACCACCAGTGACTGAGGAAAAAATAGAGGAACCAAAAGAACAGCAAGCACCTGTTGAGGAAAAACCAACTGTAGAAGAACCACTGGTAGAGCCATCCATACCACCATCTGAAGGAGATGTAAAAACCGATGAGGAACCGCCATCAACAGGGGAGCCAGTAGACTCTGCGGAGGAGCCATCTGCTGAGGGGGAGAAGTCTCCGGAATCACCAGCAACCGTTGAGGAACCTAAGGAAGAAACACCGCCTGTTGAAGAAAAAACAGAGAAAGAATCAAAACCTGAAAAAGAGGAAAAAACAGAGTAACTAGTTTTTTTTTAGATGTCTACGTATTCTGCTAGTTTGTCTACTTCCGGGTTGACAATTCCGCATCTTTTAATTGGGAACATTATTTCAATAAGTTGTAAGTCTTGTATGTAGCCTTCATATAGTCTGTTTAGGCTTTCGCATAGTTTTTTTGCTTGTTTGATGTTTTCTGCGCTAAAGCATATTACCCAGTCGTAGGCGCCGTTTACGTAGAAGCTGCTTTCTATTGTGATGCCTATTTTTTTTGCGTTTTGTCCTAATTTTCTCCCAGTTATGTTTTTTAGTATTTGTTGGTCTAGGGGTTGGTTTGTTCTTTTTATTAGGATCATGTAGTTTTTCATGCCTTTTTTGCTTTCGTCGACTAGTGTTACGTATCCCCATATGATGTTTTTTTTCTCGAGTCTTTTTATTATTCTCCATACTTTTTGTCTTGAGAAGTTGCATTTTTTTGCTATTTCGTTTATGCTTTTGTTTGCGTTTCTTGATAGTTCGTCGATGACTTTGTGTTCGTCTTCTTCTATTTGTTGTTTGCTACTTTTTGGCATATGTTTGATTAATCGTGTTGTTATATTTAAGTTTTTACTGTAATAGGTAACGTTTTGTTTTTTATTTTTTTTATTTGTATGGTTTGTTTCATAAAGTTGTTTTTTTGTAATATGTGTGGGAAATATTAAAATAGTTGTTCTCCTTCTCTATTTTAATAATATTAGAAATATTTAAAAGCTCAATATAAATGGCTGTTAAGAATTAGATGTTTCAAAAACCTCATGTTTTTGGGGGAGAATGATGGTTAATAATAGGCGGTCTGAATTAGATATCATAAGTGAAATTTTAACGCTATCAAAAAATGGGGCGAAAAAAACTGAGATTCTATATCAGGGTAATATGAGTTATTCACAACTACAAGACTATCTGTTTTTTTTAATTGAAAAAGATGTCCTTGTAGAAAAAACAGTTAACTCAGGAAATGGTAATGGTAATTCTAGGATATATATGATCACTGAAAAAGGTCATAACTTGTTAATAGATTTAAACAAAACTTTAGCGTATCTGAGATAAATAATTTGTTTTTTTATTATTACTATTTAAAAATATAAAATTTTGTAGTAATACTTATATAAACACATATGCATCTGTTTTTTAACCTGGATGGGTATGCAAGTGTCTAAGCGGGATGTCATTGCTAGAGTACAGAATATCAGGAGTTTATTGTTAGTTATAGCTATAGCTATGATGTTGTTCATGGGTGTTTTTGGTGTTTTCTCTGGTGGGCATAATTTTCCATCTGAGGTTGAGTATAAGGATGGTTCGATGGTTTGTCGTTTCTATTTTGATGAACCTGTTTTAAGTGATATATTGGTTGATGGTCAGTTTTTTACTCAGGTTTTTATGGCTGATTGTTTTTCTTATGGGGGTGTTGGTGATCCTGCTCTGCCGGTTTTTCCTGCGCATATTCTCCTTCCTGAGGGTGAACAGGTTAAGAGTGTTCGTGTTACACATGGTGCTAGTGTTAAAATTGATTGTGATTTGTTAGTTAAACGGGTTGTTCCTAATCAACGTGATTATCCGTTTAGTTCTATTCCTACGGATTTAGGTTTGGAGATTAATGAGTCTTTGTATGGTTCTTCTGGTTCTGTTTTTGATGTTTTTTATGAGGAGGTTGGTAGTGGTTATTGTCGTGGTTTTGAGATTTTAACTGTTGATCTTTATCCTGTGGATTATAGGCCGAGTAGTGGTGTTTTACGTTATTATCCTGAGATGTCTGTTACGGTTGATTTTGGGAAGGATGCTAAAATTGGTGGGAAGAACAGGTTTTTGAGGTATACTGAGAGTGATGTTGAGTTTGTTGGTTCTATTGTGGGTAACCCGGATGTTATTTCTTCTTATGAGTCTGGTCGTTTAGATGATGGAACGGGTGGTGGGGATGAGGGTGGTGGTTCTAGTCCCTTGGGCGGTGATGCACCTTTTGATTATCCTAGTGGTCTTTGTGATCCAGCGGATACTTATCATTATGTGATTATTACGAATAATAGTCTAAAAGATACAAATGGTTTTACTTATAATTGGTCTGATCTTATTAGTCATAGGCAGAGTTTTAGTGGTCTTAATGGTACGGTTGTAGCTGTTGAGGATATAGTGGCTTGTACGGATTATTGGAATGCTACTGCTACTTTTAATGATACTCAGGCTCGTATTCGTGAGTTCTGTAAGGATGCTTATCAGGATTGGAGTACTGAGTATATACTACTTGGTGGTGACTGGGATGGAACAGCGAGTCATCAGATAGTGCCATTCCGGTTGTTTACAGATGTTGATGAGACTGAGGCTTATGATACTATGGCTTGTGATAAATACTATAGTCATCTTGATACTGATTGGTATTATGATGCTCAGAGTGTATGGGGTGGTGGTAAAAGTGGTACAAATGATCTTTATGGTGAGCTCTATGTTGGTCGTATAACCGCTTATAATGCATCTATGGTTTCAAATGCGGTTAACAAAATTATAAACTATGATACTAATAGTAGTCTCACTGATGATTGGCTTAGTACTGCTTCTTTTTGGGGTGGTGATCTTGGTTGGACTGCTACTTCTAAACAATATATGGAGGAGATTCGTCTTGGTACTGATACTTATCGGACTTTCACGGGTTTTGAGGAGTGGAATAGTGCTCATTCTGATAACGTGATAAATACTTCTGAGTGTCTTTATCATGCTGATCTTGGTAGTAACTATAAGACTTATCATGTTGATTCTTTGGAATCTGATAATGCTTCTATAGTGAATCATTTGGATCATACTACTTGGAATACTCCGTTTGCTTTGACTAGTTGGCAGTTTAAATATAATACGAAGCCATTTTTTGGTTATTCACAAGGTTGTTTAGGCGGTAGGTTTCATAGTGGTTATGCTGGGTGTGAGCAGATGATGTGTAGGCATCATGAGCGGCATGCTTATGCTCTGGTGTTGAACACTGGTTATGGTTATGGTAATAGTGTTAGTACTAATGGTGCTAGTCAATATATTCAGGCTTTTTTTTGGGATTATTTTTTCAATAATCAGTCAGATAATAAGAATAGTTGGCAGTTGGGTAAAGCCTTTTTGTATGCCTCTGATAAGATGGGGGCGGTTTTTAGTTCAAATTCTCATGCATGGTGTTATGCATGGTATAGCGCTCATTTTTTTGGAGATCCCGCACAGACACTAAGGATTGGTGAAGCAAACAGTGCTCCAGCTTTTAGTAACGAAAACCCAAGTAATCAATCTATCAATATCTCCAAGGGGATTACAACTTTGAATGTGACCATCCAGGATCCTGATGGGGATAAATTCAGCTGGAGCATTGAAACCAATCCTGACGTTGGCAACAGCTCAGGGAATGCTGAGGGTAATGGTAGCAAGTCCTGTAGTGTTTCAGGTTTGGCATATAATGCGACTTATTACTGGTATGTGAATGCCTCTGATGGTAATCTTTCGTGTAATGCTACCTTTTCTTTTACAACTGGGGAGAAACCTGTGAATAATTCTCCTGTTTTCTCTAGTCTTTCTATTGGTAATGGTTTAACTAATGTAGAACCCAGTATTTCTTCTCTTAACCTTACTATACAGGATCCTGAGGGTGATAGTTTTAATTGGACAATTGAGACAAAACCTGATGTTGGTAATAACTCGAGTAATGGTGAGTTTAATGGTACAAAAAATTGTACTGTTTCTGGTCTGACTTATTCTACAATGTATTATTGGTATGTGAATGCTTCTGATATTGGTAGTGGTAATTGGACTAATTCGTCTTATGATTTTACAACCCGTGATTCTTATACTCCTGATGCTCCAGGTGGTTTCTCTGCTAATGTTGATGGTCGTTTTGAGATAGATCTATTATGGGTTGATGATTCTGAGGCGGATTCTACACGTGTCGAGTGGCATACAGCTGAGGATCCTGTTTGGAGTGTTGGTGATCATAACCTTTTGTATAATGGCTCGGGTGAGATGGTTTCACATTCAGGTCTGAGTCCTGGTACTATGTGTTACTATAAAGGTTGGTCTTATAATGTTACAGATAAAATATGGAGCTCAGGTGTTACAGTTAATAATAGTACGGATAGTAATCTTGTTCCAAGTTTCGGTGTACCAAGCCCAGTTAATGAGTCCATTGGTCAGGAGTTGTCTTTAACCTGGGGTATACTGGTTTCTGATGGTGATGGTGA
>CAZGOD010000008.1:0-33982 GCA_964527715.1 uncultured Thermoplasmatales archaeon
GAGGATATTACCGGAAGAAAACTACCTTAACATATCTATTAAAGATAATTTGAGTGATGAATTATGGCAAAAGCCCGATCAAGAACAGCAGCAAGAAAAGTAAAAGATAGATGGAGAGCGAAGAATTGGTACAATGTAATAGCTCCCCCATTATTCGACGGTGTTACCATAGCTGATACTCTATCAGATGATTCTGATAACCTAATCAACAGGGTAACAGAAGTATCCCTTCAAGATCTGACCAACGACTTCAGAAGATCTCATATAAAACTACATTTCAAAATCAACAAAGTAGAAGAAACAACTGCACACACTCAATTTGTAGGTCATACTCTAACAAGTGATTATCTAAGGAGGATGATACGCCGAAGAAGATCAAAAATCGACGGAGTATACGATGTCTCCACAAGAGATGGTGCAACCATTAGAGTCAAACCCTTTGCTACCACAGATAAACGCATACAAAACTCACAGAGAAAAATAGTACGTGAAGCCATGAAAAAGACAATAACAGATCAAGGTAAAACTAGTACACTATCTGAATTTGTAGGTAAAATAATAGATGGTAAAATGGGTAGTGATATCTATAAAAACTGTAAAAAACTCTACCCTGTGAAACGTGTTGAAATATACAAAACCGAGGTAATTTCACATCCAAAAATAACAATTGAAGACAAGAAACCCGCTAAGAAAGAAGAAAAACCAGAGGAACCAGAAAAACCTGAGAAAAAAACAAAAAAGACAAAAAAGAAAGAGGAAAAAAAGACAGAAGAAGTAAAAAAAGAACCGGAGATAAAAGAAGAAAAACCCGAAGAGAAACCCAAGAAGAAACCAGCAAAAAAAGAAACTAAAAAAACAGAAAAGAAAACGGCGAAACCTAAGACAAAGAAATCAACAAAGCCTAAAACTACCACAAAGAAAAAAACTACAACAAAAAAGAAAACCACTAAAAAAACAAAGAAATAACCCCTCTGTCTCCATTCTCATTTTTAAGATTCTATCAAAAACATTAAAAAAACAACTCCATTAGACAAAATGGGGTTTTTATTTGAACGAAGATAGAGATATTGTGATCATTGGCTGTGGAGCTGGTGGTGGTACAGCTGCACAGTTTGCAAGGAAAACTGATAGGAAATCATCTATAACTGTTTTTGAAAAAGGAAAGTATCCTCAATATTCAAAATGTGGTCTCCCATATACTATCTCTGGTATAATCCCTGATTTGATTAATCTAATCGAGTTTTCTGAAGAATGGTTTAAGAAAGCCAATATTGACCTTTTACTTGATACAAATGTTGAAAAAATTGACGCTAAAAAACAGGTTGTATTTGCAAAAAAAGATAATCAGGCTATTGAAAAACCCTATAGTTCTTTAATTATTTGTACCGGTGCAGAACCTTTTCTCCCACCCATTAAGAATATTGATGTCAAAGGCGCATTTGTAGTTAGAACAATTGATGATGTAAAAAAGATTATTTCTCATATAAGCAAAGATAAAAAAGCTGCTATTATTGGTGCAGGACTTATTGGTCTTGAGATGGCAGATAACCTCCATAAAAAAGGTTTGAAAGTAACTATTGTTGAAGCGTTACCAAATATCCTTGCTAATAGTTTGGATGAGGATATGGCTAGAATTGTTCGTGGTAGGATCCCTGGCGATATCTCGATTTTTACAAATTATCTTGCAACCCAGGTTGAAGATTCTAATGGAAAAATCAGCAAAGTTTTTATTAAAAACCAGGAGACTGGTAACGAAAAATCTGTTGATACTGATGCTTTAATTGTTGCCGTTGGGATAAAACCTGAGGTGTCTCTTGCGAAGAGTATTGGCTGTAAAATTGGTGAAACCGGTGGTATAATTGTCAATGGAAAATCTGAGACTAGTGTAAAAAATGTCTACGCTGTTGGTGATTGCACTGAGTATCTTGATTTTGTTACTAGTAAACCTGTTCTAGTTGGACTTGGTAGTATTTGTGTACGTCAGGGCATTGCTGCTGGTGTAAATGCTGCTGGTGGAAACCACAGGCTTCTAAAAGGTGTTCTACAGACACATACATCAGAGTTTTTCGGAGTTGAGATCGCAGCTGTTGGCCCAACCCGTGACTGTCTCAATGATATGTCTATTGTATCAGGTAAATTTAATGGCATGTCATTGCCTGAGTATTTTCCTGGTGGTAAACCGATTTCAATAAAGGTTTTAGTTGATGAGTACACGGGTATGATCATAGGTGCTCAGGGAGTTGGTGAAAACGCCGCACAAAGGATAAACATGTTTGCTTGTGCTATTCTTGCAGGGCTTGATGTTGATACCTTTAGGAAAATTGAGACAGCTTATGCCCCACCTATCGCCCCTACGCTTGATGTTGTTACACTAGTTTGTGATGCTGTCTCTATGAAACTAGATCGTAAAAAAAGGTAGTTATGAAGATTTTGCATGTATCAGATACTCATCTTGGCTATTCTGCCTACCGGAAGGTAACAAAGGATGGAATAAATCAACGTGAAATGGATGCATATAATGCCTTTGAACAGTTTGTTGACCATGCAATAAAATCAAAACCTGATCTTATTATCCATGCAGGTGACTTATTTGACTCTGTAAGACCAAATAATAGAGCTATAACTTTTGCAATAAATCAACTACTACGCATTTCAAAAGCAGATATCTCTCTTGTTGTAATTGCCGGTAATCATGAACACCCAAAACTTAGAGAAACAGGCCACATCTTCAGTGTCTTTGATCATATCGAGCATATTCATCCAGTATATCATGCTAAATATGAAACCCTACAATTTAAGATAAAAAATGAAAAAATAACAGTTCATGCAATCCCACAATGTGAACTTAAAAAACAATTTGAAGAAGAAATTAAAAAATTAAAACCTGACAAGTCTTCAGATTACAATATTTTTGTATCACACGGTGCGGTATCAGGTATAAAGATATTTAGTATGAATGAGTTTAACGAATTGATTATTCCTGCACAAACTCTTTCTAAAGATTTCGACTATATTGCTCTCGGTCATTATCACAAATACACAAAACTTGCAGATAATGCATTTTATTCTGGTTCAACTGAGCGTTTTACATTTACTGATTCACCTGATAAAAAGGGATTTTTAGAACTTGTGTTTAAAGATAAAAAACTAAAAACAAAATTTGTAGAGCTAAAAATTAGACAGATGATTGATACAAAACCAATAAAATGCTCAAATTTGAAACTTGAAGAAATAATGAATAAAATCCGACAAACCGTAAAGGAAGTTGGGCCAAAAGAAAAAACTTTTCGAATAACCCTTGACAGTATCCCTTCTCATGTTTACAGAGGAATTGATTTTGGTGAGATTAGAAAAGTAAGTGGCGAGTCAGTCCATTATGAAATAAAAGCAAATGTGGTACAGGAAGGGGAATCAAAATCTACAACTACTTCAAAAATTGATGCACTTACAAATGAATTTAAACAATTTGTTGAAAGTCAAGATTTGAAAGAAAAAGAAATGATTTTGGAACTTGGTATTGGCTATATTGATAAAATTGAAGCAAGAGAAGAAGGTAAATGATACTAAAAACTCTGACACTTAGAAACTTTAGAAAATTCAAAAATGCAACAGTTGAATTTCCAGATGGTGTAACCGGTGTAGTCGGACTAAATGGAGTTGGTAAATCAACTATTTTTGAAGCAATTGCTTGGGTTTTGTATGGGTCTGTTGCAGCAAGAACTTCAGCTGATGAAATCAAACGAGAAGGTGCGGAGCATGCCGATCCTTGCCGAGTCGAACTTGAATTTGTTTTTGAAGAAAACATTTACAGAATAGTCAGAGAAATGGCTGGTAAAAGCCTAACAGTATCTGCAACTGTAACAGTTAATGGTAAAATTGCTGCAACAAGTGCTGACACTGTAACAAAGTTCATCCAGAAAAAACTTGGAATGGATTTTAAATCATTTTTTACTTCAATTTTTGCAAAGCAAAAAGAGCTAAATGCGCTTTCCACAATGGTTGCACACGAAAGAAGACCATTGATTCTTAGAATGCTTGGAATTGATTCACTTGATGAAGTAATTAAAGAAGTAAAATCAGATAAAAAAGATAAAGATGCTTTATTGGAAAAGTTAAGCCAGGATCTTGTTGATGAAAGTGGAAACGACAAAATTGATATTTTTAAAGGTGAAATAAAAAATCTTGAAAAACAAAAAAATGAAAATGAAACTTTGATTAAAAAAGCAAAAGAAAAAATACAATTTTTCAAAAAGGAGCTAGATGGTTTAGAAAAAAAATGTAAAACCTCAAAAGAAGATTTTGAAAAAATAAAAGATAAAAAAGAAAAACTAAATGATAAAAGAACTCAATTTGAGAAAAAAGAAAAAATTTCAGATGAAATAAAGAAACTAAAAAACAAAATTTCTGAAAGACAAAAAACAATTAATAAACAAAAAAAGAGACTCAGGGATTTTACAAAACTAGACTTCGATATTAAGTCCTCTGAAAAAAAATTAGATGGAATTGGTAAAAAAATTGAAGATTTTGTTAAAAAAATTGAACAAAAAAAGACTCTTGTAAATAGATATAAACAAGACATTAAAGATATTGAGTTAAAGAAGAAAAAAATTGAAGATATCGGGCCAGACGCAAAATGTCCAACATGCCAAAGAGTTCTTGCCAGTCAATATAAAACTCTTTTGAAAAGATTTGATGAAGACTTAGCTAAAAAAGAAAAAGAAATTGTGACTTTTTCAAAAGAAATCAAAGCTTTGGAAGAAGATAAAAATAAACTATCTCGTGAAGAACAAGCTTTTCATAAAAAGAAGAATTATTTGCAGGCTCAGAGTCGAGAGAAAGAAAGGATTGAAACAACTATTGACAACATAACTAGCGAAATTAATCAGGAAAAAATTGATTTTAGAAATAAAGAACAAAAATTCAAAGAAATATCTGCGGTAAAATTTGAGATAAAGGAATTTGAAACTGTTTCAAAACAGGTTGACAGTTTTTATAAGATATATCAAGATGTGCTTGATCTACGTGAGAGTAAAAAAGATGAATTTAATAATTTAAAAATTGAGTTGGAACGAAAAGAAGGCGATAAGAAACTTATTTTGCAAAAAATCGGGAATTTCAAAGATAAGATTTCTGAATTGGAAAAGTATAAAAAGAAGATAAAGGAAGATAGAATTGTCGTTCAACATCTTGGAATGCTTGCAGATGTGATGTCTGGTTTTAGAACTCATCTGATTTCAAGAATTCGCCCTACTTTGTCATCTTATTCCTCTGATTTTTTTGAGCGACTTACGGATGGCAAATATAATGAGCTTGAGCTTGATGAAAATTATAATCTTATGGTTTACGACAACGGCGTTTCTTATGGTATTGAAAGATTTTCTGGAGGTGAAGAGGACCTGGCAAACCTTTGCTTGCGTCTTGCAATTTCTGAGGTTATCACTGAGCGTGCTGGTGGTATTTTTAATTTCATTATTCTTGACGAGATATTTGGTTCTCAGGATATGTTTAGGCGTCAGAATATTATGAAAGCATTAAATGGTTTATCATCTAAATTCCGTCAGATATTTTTGATTACTCATGTTGATGATGTTAAAAACGATATGGAAAACGTTATTTTTGTAACTGAAAATGAAGAAGGAATTAGTTCAGTAAAAATAGAATAAAAAAAAGAGAAAAAAATTAGATTTTTTTTATTTTTTCAATCTTAGTTTCTTTTTCTTTTTCGGTTTTTTCTCTGTTGGATCTTCGAGTAGGTTTTCTGTTTTGGGTGGTGTTGTTTCTTTTGATGTTGCCGGTGGTGCTGAGAAGAGTTTATCAAAAATCTGTCTGTTAGAATCAAACCATTTCTGCCAGTTATTGTTTTCTTCTATTAGTTTTTTACACTCGGCATCTGTTTCCTCGTAGAGCTGATATAGTTTTGTAAGTCGCTCTTTTTCTTTTTCGTATTCTGTGTTTAAGTTTTCGTATTTATCTTTGTATTCTGAGTATTTTTCGTAATCTTTTAAGCTATCTACTTGTTTTTGTAACGTGTTTATGGTTTCATCTTTTTTTGTTATGTCTTCTTTAAGAGTGTGTAGGTCTTCTTCTAGTCTGTTATGAGCGGTATCGAATTCTTCTACTCGTGTTTTGTATTCATCGAATTTCTGGGCTTTTTCTTCGTTTTCCTGGATTTTTTGGTTAAGTGTGTTTATCCTGGCTGTCAGGTCTTCCTCTAGTTGTTTTTTCTCTGCTTCAGCCACTCTTGTTTTTTCTTCGTATTCCATGATTTTTTTCTCAGTTGCAGATAGTTCTTCTTCTTGGTTTTTGTAGGCATCCCATAGTTTTATTAATCGTTCTTTTTCTTTTTCTAGTTCTTCGCTGTATTTTTTTGCTCCTTCAGCTGCTTCTTGTCTTTTTTGTTCTGATTCAGTAACTTGGTTTTCAAATTTGTCTATGACACCACTTAAGTCATCTAAATGTTCTATGTCGAGCATGCTTTGAATTCGTGTTAGATCTTCTGCGCCTTTAGAAAATGAGTTTTTAATTGAGTCAATCTCATTTGTTACTGCGCGTAATTTATCCTTGAGTGAAGTTACATGTTCAGAATTCTTCTCCATATTATCATTTTCCTCAACCATAATTATTTTGCCTCCCACATTAAATTTGAGTTACAAGGAATAAATTTGTTGCTATATAAGGATTATCATAAATTTATGTAATCTTTCTATTTTTTTATTTTAGTATTTTACCATTAAACTAATAAACTATATTAATCATTCACTTATTGATTTACGTTCCTAGTTGCTAGGAGGAGTAGTTGGATGGGATTATTCAGAAGAGGTAGTCTTTCCTCTATAATTCAGAGGATTTTTGGAAAAAAACACGCTAAAATAGGTATTTATGGTCCACCAAATGTTGGGAAAACCACTCTCGCTAACCGAATTCTGAGAGATTGGACTGGGGACATAATGGGTAGTGTTTCCGAAATTCCACATGAGACACGACGAGCTAAATGGAAAAAAGATGTAAAAATCGAAAATGGTAGCTCATCTCTTAAAATGGATATCGTTGACACACCGGGTATTTCAACTAAGGTAGATTTTAAAGATTTCATGAACACCTATGGGCTCACCCGTGATGAGGCTAAGAGACGAGCAAAAGAAGCAACCGAGGGTGTTATTGAGTCTATTAGATGGCTTGAGGATATTGATGGTGTACTATTGGTTATGGATTCAACACAGGATCCATTTACACAGGTTAATGTTACAATTCTTGGAAACCTTGAAGCACGAAATCTACCCGTGTTAATAGCTGCAAATAAAATAGACATGGATGAATCAAGCCCTGCTACGTTAAAATCTGCGTTCCCACAACACCCAGTTGTACCAATTAGTGCATTAACTGGTTATAATTCTGATAACTTGTATACTACTATGGTGAAACATTTTAGTAGAAAACGAAGGAAAAAACGGAGGTAGACAGCTTGACAAAAAAAGATGAGGGCATATCCTTTAATCTGATTTCCCGTAATAAACTGGAAGAATTTTCCTCTGATGATAAGCTAAAATTCATAATTAAAGAAGTTAAAAAAGGTAAGATTCTAGTCCTTGAATCGGGTCTCACTCCGTTAGAGCAGACTGCTCTCATAGAGTACACGATGAAAGAAATTGAACATGACACGTTCATCGGAGTTGAAATGGAAGGATACGGTGAAGATAGTCCTAGTTTTATACAGAAGCTCTTTGGTTTGTCAAAAAGACCCCGGATTACTCTGATTGGTCCTGCTGATTTACTGAAAACAGTTCGTAAAGATAGTAATATGATTCAAATCAGGATAGTGCCTGGTAGAGGGGCTAGATAGAAATGCCTCATCAATGTCTTAAATGTGGGCGTGTATTCGAAGAGGGATCATCTCAGCTTTTAAAAGGATGTCCTGATTGTGGTGGGAATCGTTTTTTCTTTACTAAGGAACCTCTTAATGAGAAAGAAAGAAACTCTAAAATAGAAGAAGTTGGACGTGATGTAAACTCTGCGTTAATGGATTTAATGAAAGAACAAAACAAGGATTTAATTGATAAATCTGGAAATTGGATCAATATAAAACCTGGGGAAATCCGTCAGGCTATGAAAAAACATTTATCAGAGAAAGAAAAAATTAAACCAGAGAAAAAAGAAGACATTGATATTATAACTAATGATGAATACCGGCTTGCCGCTATTGAAAAAGTAAAATCGGAGACAGAGAGCTCATCGGCTCCTGAGACAATAGACATTGAGAGACCCGGTAAATATAATATTGATCTTAAAGGGCTTTTAGAGGAGGAACCAATTATTATCCAGAAAGATGGTACTTATACTATCCACTTGCCCTCTCTTTTCAAAATGATTGATAAAGAAAAATAAAGGTTTATTTATAGTCTTAATCTTCTGTAGAGTTTTACTACTGTTTCAACTGCGGCTTTTGCTCTGTCGATACGGTCTTGTGCTTGGAGTCTTGTCATCCCTGGCCCAGAAATTCCAAGCCCGACAGGTTTGTTATATTCAATAGATAGGTCAGCTATTTTACGAGATGCATGTTGAATTACGATGTCATCGTGCTCAGTTTCTCCTTCTATAACTGCTCCAAGGGCTACTACTCCATCTACGTCTTTTCTCTCTAGTAGCTTCTTTATTGGTAGGCCCATGTCAAATACACCAGGTACTTTGACAATCTTTGTAATTTCTGCTCCGAGGAATTGTGCGTGTTCCTGTGCTCTTTCAAGCATCATCATTGTTATATCGTAGTTGAACTCTGATACTACAGCGCCTATCCTAATTTTTCCTTCTTTCGCCATACAATTTTTTCCTCCTTAACTTTTCAATGGTCCTGCATCTTCAAACCCTTCACGCAGACCTTTTCCCGCGTTTTTAACAAGATTTTCAGGTTTGAATAATAAATCTAAAGCGTTCAATGCATGTTCACGTGCTCGTTTATCCGTGAGCCATGCAAGTTCTTTTTCGTTTTTTGCTTCATCCTCATGAACAAAAACCTCTAGGATGTGTTTGTTGCACATAAGCTGAGTTTGTATAAGAGCCGTGCTTGCCTCATGTGCACATTGTTTATCAATGGGCATAGGGCCGGGCATTCCTAGAGCTAGTATGATATCACAATTCTGTTCTTCAAACATTTTTTTACATGCAACAGGTAAATCTTTGATACCAGGTACAGTACGTCTTATAGTTTTAAATCCTGTACGATTTGTTTTTAATTCATTGATAGCTGCTTTCCCCATATCGTACCGTGCGAATGTTGTATCGACTATCCCAATTTTTTTCATTTTCCTTCTATTCGCTCCATGTTTTTCTGGAATTCATATGCTGATATTATTTTACCAATTATTTTACGAGTACCTTCAAGATCACTTCCTTCTTTGTACTCTGGGAGTCTTATTACCTTAGCTTTCATTTTTCTTTTTTTCAGCTCAGATGAAATCTTTTTTTCGTTATGTATTTGGTCGTAACCTAATGCGATGATATCTGGTTTTATCTCTTCGACGATCTCATACATGTCATCTTCATGTCCGAGATATGCCTCGTCAACAACTTCTAACTCTTTGATTAGATTTAGTCTAATTCCTTCAGGGTTCACAGGTTCATGTTTAAGTCTTCTAACGGTGGAATCAGTGGATACGACAACAGCCAGTTTATCTCCGAGTTTTTTTGCTTCTTTAAGATAGTAAATGTGACCAAGATGTAGAAGATCAAATGTCCCGGTTGCCATTACTTTGACCATTTTTTCCAAGTCCTTACTATTTCATTTCCTTCTAAAAAAACTAGTCCATTCCTTTGGGCGTATTGTTTTGCTTTGTCTTTTGAAAGAGCTTTACCATTGTCGCCCATGATTTCACATCCGCTTCCAACAGGTGTTAGATTGGCCATTTTTAACAGAGAAACAACCAGCTCGGTGTGCCCTGCGCGTTCATCTAAGAGGCTTTTCGCGGCTACGCATATGGGGACGTGACCTGGTGATCTAAATTCTTTACCAAACATTTTAGTGGCAATTCCCTCATCTATATTTCTCAGTTTTTTTGTAAGTTCAGCGAATTTTCTCATTGTTAAACTACGATCAATATCGGTTATACCTGTGAAGGTATCCCGGTGGTTAATATATAGTGAAAAAGAGGATTTTGTGTCATAGGGTATATCATCTGGTATGAGTTCTTTTAGAACAGGGTATTTATCATCAATATCTGAAAATAGGTCAGCGAGGAATGGGAGTTTTAGTTTCTCTGCGTTTTCATTGGAAGTCATCAGGAATATTAATCCACCACCGTCTTTTCTCATAGTCTGTATGGAGTTTGGACTAGCGAATTCTGAGGCTATTATTATGTCTGTTTCTCCTTCTCTTTTGTCATCATCGTAGATTAGTATGAATTTTCCGTTTCGGAGGTCTTTTATTGCTTTGTGTATATTTTCTATAAATTCACCCAAGGTACAGATTCACCTCCCTTAAAATAAATATTGGGTTGTTACTCAGAAATTGGTTGACTTGGTTTTGTTTTATTCTGAGACGCCAAATATCTGGTAACATAACCAGCTACACGATTCCTTGTCAAATTACTACCAACATCACTAAGCTCTTGAACCTTCTCCTTATTATGCTGAAAATCACCGTTCTTAAACTGTTTAGGATATTTCTTAACAAGCTCTATAGCAGTATTCTTTATGTATGTAGGTCTGATATTTCCCAGATTATCACCCTATAAACGGTAAGGATTCGGAATAATCTTTTCTTATTTAAACACTTTGGATAAAAAAATACTTATTCAAACACTGAAAAAATGAAAACAGTTTTGTATAAGCAATAAGCAAACACTTAATAATTAATAAGAATATATATCCTAAGAAAGGAGGCTATGAAAAATGCCCATAGAATTTGATGAATATAATGGAAACCCAGTTATCATACTAAAAAGAGATGAAAATGATGCTTACCCCTTTAGATTCGGTTTAAGAAAAGCACAACTAATCATAAAACATATAGATGAAATTAAAAAATTCGTAGAAAAAAACAAGTAACAATATCATAAACTCTCAAAAAAACCAAAATAGGTTTCTTCTTTTTTTAAGATAGCAGAAGTTTAACTATAAATAATAGTATCACATACAAATAACGAAATTTACTGGGGGGAATAACAAAATACCTTCAAAAAAACCATCCCTGAAAACCTTTGCAGGGAAAAAACTAGACGAATTAGAAGAATACGCTATACATAGCAGTGTTTTTAGAAAACTTGGATCCATGGTATACAACTCAGGCATTTACAGCTTTATATCAAAAAAAATAGATGAATTTCGGGATCTAAAACTAGTTGAACAAATAAAACAAGATGAAACCCCGAAGCACGTTGCAATAATAATGGATGGAAACCGCCGCTATGCCACGGGTCTAGGTTTAAACCCCAACATAGGCCATCTATTCGGCAGGGACAAAATCGAAGAAGTACTTGACTGGTGTTTTGAACTAGGAATCAAAAACCTAACGGTATACGCGTTTTCCACTGAAAACTTCAATAGAACCAACCAGGAAGTAAAAACACTAATGGATTTATGCAGACAGGAACTTGAAAGCGCTTCAAAGGATTCACGTATACATAAAAACCAGGTTAAAGTTAGAGTAATAGGGCGCCTAGACTCTCTACCTAAAAGCATCGCAGAATCTGCTAAAATGTTAATGGAAGAAACAAAACATTACGATAAATATTCCTTTAACATTGCCCTTGCATATGGGGGTCGACAAGAGATCATCCAGGCGATACAAAAAATCGCAGATGACGTCAAAAATGGTAGTCTAAAAGTTGAAGACATAAAAGAACCAATAGTATCAAAATATCTCTACACTAATGGTATACCCGATCCAGATCTAATACTTCGAACCTCAGGTGAAGAAAGAATATCTAATTTCCTACTATGGCAACTAGCTTACTCTGAGCTTTATTTCTCAGATATATACTGGCCAGCGCTTCAAAAAAGAGATTTCCTCAAGGCTATACGGACATGTCAACAAAGAAAAAGACGATATGGTAAATAAAAAAAATTTTAGTCAATTTTCCCATTCTCAATTTCCTCCGCGATTTCTGCTAGTTTTGCAAACTGGCAATGAAAGAAATAAAAAATAATCCCAACTGCCAATGATATAACTCCTAGGGCAATTATTGACTCAGCTTGAGCAGAATTAGAATACTCATATATAGCTTGAAGGAAACCAGTGCTCTCTTTGTCTATAAAAAATGAGCTTATTTTCAAAATAGCATATGTTAAAACTAGAATTATGCCTAATAACAAAGATAGTTTACATAGAATACCTGTTTTGAAATCACCTTTAGCTGGAAAAACCCTTTTTTTAATCATACAAATCAAATCTTCTTTAAGAAGATGTTCCAGATACATTTAAAGCATTTTGTACCTTGCTTTGTAGTTCATTTAGTTTTTCTTTTGTTTCTCCCTCTTGCTTCTCAAGGGTGGTTTTTCTAAGTTCAAGGCTTTCTTTATTTCCTTCTAATTCTTTTGTAATCTCTTTTTTATCTTTTGCTTTTATGAGAATAGATCCTACGCTTTTGTAAACAGGGGTTTTGTCATCTGTTTTATCTAATTCATCGAGTGCTTCCTCTACTTCTTTTAATCTTAATTCAATTTGTTGACGTTGTTGCATTAACATTTGAAGTTGCATTCTCATTTGTTGTAATCTATTTATCTGATCCTGCAGTTGTTTCGACATTTGTTCTTCAGCCATGTTTATAGCCTCCTGAATCCGGGTAATAAAATACTTCCTTAATAAAGATTTGTTAGCAGATAATCGAGTTAAGTTTTATAATGGAGATAAAGGATATTGGTATTTATTAAGCAAAACTATGATCATAAACTGTTTATGGTGGTAATCTATGGGTGAAATCCTTCAATATAGAAGAGTAATTGCACTTGAGTACTCGCTAGGCAAGGGTGAAACAAAAATAAACATGGAGGGCACTCTTGATAACTATTATTCTAAACTTGACAAGGTGAATATTGATCCAAATGTTGTTGATCTAAGTAATTTGAAGGTTACTAAAAACTCTGTGAAAATAAATTTTGCTTCACCAATAATTTGTAATGTGGATAGCGGCAGGCATTTCAGTTCAATGATCTGTGGTGCTAAACTTGAAGGTAAAAATGAGGATTTATTAGTTGAACGACTAGAGGATTTAGCTGCTAAACTTGGATATTCTAATGATGGAGCGGTTATGTGGCAAAAAAAGGAAAAAAAAGATGAAGAACCCGGGAGGGAGCAATAAATGGATGATATTCTCCAGAGAAAAATAGGTGTAAAAATTGAATACAACCTTGGAGAAGATGAGATCATGGTTGACATGGAGGGCACTGAAGGCAACTATTATACTAAATTGGATGAAATAGTGATAAATCCGAAAATTGTTGATTTACATAATTTAGATATAAGAAAAACGGGTGTCAAGATGGATTTTAAGGTCCCTGTTATTTGTGATACAAGTAACTTGAGTTTATTGAGTTCTATGATGGTTGGTGTTAAATTTGAAGGTGAAGATAAGGATAAATTCGTTGAGTTTATTGAGGAGAGGGCTAGGAGTTTTGGACCTGAATGGGATGATGCGGTTCGTAGGCGTAGGGAGGAGCTTCTTGGTAGGAATAAACTTTTGAGATGAGTCTTGTCTATTAGAGAGACTTAATTTCTCTTTTTGTCTAGATACTTACAGATTTAGCTTTGGATATTATAATAAATCACGAATTTTGTTATTATTATATCACAAGGTTTTTATATTAATATGGCTGAAAATATAATAAAGAATAGAAAATATTAAATAGAAAAATGTAAATATACATATATACCTTGTATTATAAAGAATGGGGGATAAAAATGAAGAAAAATGATAAACTAGTAGTAATATTAGGAGTAATAGTTTTAGTTATCGCTTCTTTAGGTATCTATTATTGGGTGCCTACGGAAACTAAAACAGAAAGTGTAGACGCAGAAGATTTTGTTAAAATAACCGGTTATATGAAAGACATCCCAACTGGTCTTATCGTATCAGATTGTTCGCCTTTTTACCCTTTAATTGCAACACCAGTTGCTCTTCATTATAACAAAAATTGTGAAATGGAACTTATTCCATTGCTTATAGAAAACGTTAGTGACCCCTCTACAGCTGTCACTAGAGCAATAGATATGATTGATTTATATGGTGAGACAGTTATAGATAATTCAAAAAACCCGAAAGAACTTTCCCTTGATTTCGCTAGAAATTATTGGAAAAAAAGTGAAGGAGCACTAATTATAGAAAATACTCAATCAGGTTATGAATTGGGTGTTCTAGCTGCCCCACTTGCATCTTATCTTAGCATACCCGTTATTGTTACTGATATGATTGATACTGATGTTAGGCAGGTATTAGACAACCTCGAGGTTGAATATACTCTTATTTGTGGTGAAAACATTGAAGACTATGGCAAGGTTCTAAGATTTGAATCTCCTGAGCATATAGTTGATTCTCAAATTGAAATTGTTATGGAAAAATTTGGAGAAATTGATTATATCACGCTTTGTAACCCTATTGATGCATGGCCACCAAAAGTGTTAGATAGTAAGAAATTTAGTTTTGGTCCAGAAACAATAAAATCGGTTTCTATGAATAAGATAACAAAGGGATTGGCAGCCTATGCGTCTGGTGCAGGTGCTTCATGGAAATTTACCATACCTAAAGATTACAAATATGCTTTAGTTAAATTTGAAGGTGTAAACCATGAGGTGGAGGGTGTAGAAGAATTCGGCGATAGTGCGGGATTCAATTTAAATTCAGATACTACAAACGCACCTAATGGTCTCATAATAACTGGATCAACAGCAACAGGAGGTAACCCTGTAAGAGATGCTTCTGGTAAAATAATTAAAGATCGTATACTGCAGGAGTCTGTCTTATATGATCAAGGCGGGGTCGAAGTAACTGTTAAAGCTACGGGGTCATGGACTTTATTGGACGAAGGTAAAGTATCAGCAAATGTAGTGGTTGAGAAACTTGAAAATCCAGTGTATCCCTTGATGAAAGGTCTTTCAGCTATTGCACCATACTTAACTGCTTATCATAAAGGTATTGTTTTTGGTAAGACTGATTTTGCATTTACGGCTGATGATGATGTAATAACCGATGAAGGAAAAACATGTCCTGGATTTTATGTTCCTAGAAGAAACCCAGCTCTAGTACCTCTATTGAACAAACACATCTTTGATAATATACATGATCCCTTGAATAGCCTTCTTGCAAAACTCGCAGATGTAACCATTGAAGACGATAGAGATATAGAATTTCTAAGAAACCACTATAAGGATCACCCTGTTTATATAGCTCTAGTCGCTGGCAATACAGTTCTACCTAACTATATATATCAAAACTGGGTAGAACCTATTGGAGATATAGATGGTGATGGTACTGATGATACGCCATACTGGACAGGAGGGGGTACTCCTAGTGATACAATATATGGTAACATTGATCCAATACGTTACGATTGGTCAAATCTTGCAAATGATGTATACAGTGAATATCCATTCTTAGAAAACATCGTTGGCCGTATAACAGGATGGGATACCCAAGACGCAAGTGCACTTGTCTGCAGGGGCGTATTTTATGATTACATCGTAGATCAATTAGAGGGATGGAGAGACAACTTTGCTTTACTAGTAGGCGGCGGTCAAGATTTCCAGAAACCCCTTGTTCGTCATATCTTATTTACTAAAATATTATCTCTTCATGGCGATGATCCCATGAAGATTTCCACTGGTTATTCTGAACAATGTCTTTTAAGGACTAAGGAGCAAGTAGCAGAACCATTAGGTTTCAATGTGCTGGATGCTTTATATGAAGAAGCAATGAGAGAAGGATTAAGCGATGAAGCAATTGATAAGATAAAACAAGCTACTCTATTCAATAAATTATTCTTTAATGCTAGATCAGTAAAAAGGGTAGCCGGTGAGGGCATTGCTAAAGGTGAGGAAATAATGGAGGCAAGTAATTTCATTTGGGCAAATGGTCATGGATGTCAACAATTTTATGGTATGGCTGGTAACGCATTAACAGCAACAGGGTTATTCGGCCCCGTTATTCAAAAAATCCTAGAAGAGACCATTGTACCAGCTATGGGAGGATTTCAGGGTCCTGGATCCGATCTCGGAAACCTTGGTGACTACCAATGTAGAGAAGTCTCAAATATGGATTTAGGTCCTTCATTCATATGGATTGAAAGTTGTACTTGTGGTAAATTAGATGGGATGTTTCCAAAAGTTAGTATCGCTCAAAATTATTTGCATGCTGGGATGGGATCAATGATCGCGTCATCAACTGGATCCAACATCGGCGGCGGGTACCTAGATCCCAAAAACATAAAATATGACTTGCATTCAATAGTTACTTTTAAATACCTAAAAAGCAAGCTAATTGATTGGGAAAATGGTAACTATGACCCACCACACTTCGCCTACAAGATGTATACAGATCTATGTGCAGATCTTAGAGAAAATGATGTAAGCATAGGACTCGCATTCCGAAACGCTAGAAATAACTATTTAACACCTGAAGAAATAAATTGGGAAGTATGGTGGTCACCACCACTTATTTCCACTGGAAATGCATTGCTAGACATGGAGTTGAATGAAAATAATCAGTTATATTATAATTCTGCATCTGCTTCCAGTAGTCCTGGCAAAGGTATAATGTTAGAATCTAAATATTTCTCATTCCAGGAATATCTGCTGTTTGGTGACCCAGCGTTAAATCTATATGAACCATGTAATGAAGGCAAATAAAAGCCTTCTACATTTTCTATTTTTTTATTTTTAAACCTTGTTTCTTTTTCACAAATAAAAATACGTTTTGTTACTTTTTGTTACATAACATTTAAATAATATTTAAATTACTATATAATTGTAATATGGGATTAGGAATAAAAGGTGATAAATCTTGTATAAAAACAAGAAAAATACTATAGTCTCAATTTTTATAACACTTTTTTTGCTTTTTACATCATTTAATGTAACGGCAACATCTGTTATAGATGAAATTAAAATTAACAACTCTGAAGGCCGATTAATTGATCGAATTTTAAGTAAGGACAGGGAATGGAAATGGGAGATAAATGGCTACTGGGAAACAGATGTTGAGGGAGATTGGGATATTGTAGTCCCTTGTGATTATCCAACTATTCAAGAGGCAGTGAGGGATGCAGATGCTGGAGATAGAATCTTTGTAAGAGAAGGAGTCTATAATGAAAACGTTGAGATAAACAAGGATGGGATACTTCTACAAGGAGAAGGCATCGACAAAACAATAGCTGATGGTAATAAAATTGGTAATACTCTTACTATTAATGCTAGCTACGTAAAAATATCTGGTTTTACATTTAGAAGCAGCGGATATCTAAAAGCAGGCATATGCATTTGTACAGGTAGTGGAAATATAATTCATAATAACAAAATAGCAAATAACAAAGGAGATGGCATTCGACTGCGTCGCGCTAATGGAAATATTATAACGGGTAACATTATAGAAAATAATAAAAATGGATTAGTTTTTTCATCGTCCTCTCTAGGAAACACTGTAGAAAATAATACGATTTCTATTAATAGAAATTCTGGTATTATGCTGAAAGAACTCTCCAATATCAATATCTTCTTTGGTAATAAGATAACTAAAAACAAATTTGGAGTTAAATGTGTAAAATCATATGACAATTTATTCCATCATAATAATTTCTTACAAAACGCTTTTAATGCATATGATAGTGCTAATAATCTATGGGATAATGAAAGTGAAGGAAACTATTGGAGCGACTATCTTGGTGTAGATCTTGACGATGATGGAGTCGGTGATGTTTATCAGTATATACCTGGAGGAGATAACTATGATAGATATCCTTTGATGAATCCAATAGATCAACCAGTACAGAATACTAAATCAACGGAGGTCGATGGATATGAAGATCCTGGATTTTTTGATCTAACTGAAACAGGGAATACCTTAACTGTTGATGATGAGGGTGATGGAGATTACATCAAGATACAGTATGCAATTGATAATGCTGATATAGGTGACACCATTGAAGTATATAGTGGGACTTACAATGAAAATATACAGATACCTTTAGGTGTTGTATTAAAAGGCATACCTGAAGAGCTGGAGGGTGGCGGTGATAGTGGTATGCCTTGCGTTAGTGGTGATGGACAAGATCATGTATTTTTGGTAAAAGCAGATGGGACACAGATATCGGGGTTTGAAATTAAAAATGCTAAATCAGGTTATGCTGGAATAAAAATACAATCTAATTCTAGTATGGTAGCTAACAACAGTATTTCAGATTGTAGTTATGGTACAAATTTACTTGGCCACAGTAATAATATCATCATTAACAATGTGATTAAAACTAACAATATCGGTATATATTCACATTTATCCTATGATAACAAGGTTACCCGTAATTTTATTGAGCAAAATAATGATGGAATCATTCTATCTAAATCAAGCGCAGAAATTTCTGGAAATTGTATAGAAAACAATAGCTTCAATGGCTTACTTCAGCATATGAGCAAAGATGTAACCATCATTGATAACACACTCTTGAATCATAATGAATTTGGTATTCAACTATTTAACTCTAAAGATAATGTCATAAACGGCAATATCCTATCTTCCAACTTTAGAGCAGGTATTTCATTATTTAACTGTTCTGATACTATAATTTACGATAACTCCATTAAAACAAATGTTGATAGTATTTCAGTATTATATTCAAAAAATGTTGAAGTATCCTCTAATGAATGTAACGAAAATTGTTATGGAATACATATTTCATATTCTGAGAAAAATGATATTCTAGGAAATGAGATAATAAATAGTACAAAAGCAGGTATTTACCTGGGGATGTCAAAATCCAACAGTTTACAATCAAATAACATGATTAAATGTGGACTGCTTGTTGATAGTTATAAGCTTTCTTGTTGGTGGAACAATGTAGACCAAAGTAATACCGCCAATGGGAAAAAAATATACTATTATATCAATGAAACTGGTTTGATCTCATTTCCAAACGCTGGTCAGATTATTCTTGTTAACTGTACATCCTGCTCAGTAAATAATTTAGATTTTGATTATGTATCAGTTGGAATTGAACTGTCATATTCTGAAAACAATGAGATTATTGCTAATAACATGAATCATGTTAGAAAAGGTATTGTTATGGTTCACTGTAGTCATAATAATATTAGTGAAAACTACGTAAATAATAGTGGTAAAAAAGCAATTTTTATCTCTTGGAATAGTAACTGTAATAATATTACTAGGAACACGATTTCTAATATTGGGGAAGTAGGTCTTGCGTTAGAAGCATGTGATAACAACACTATTTCAGAGAATTCTGTAGGTGAAATTGAAGAGATTATTATAAATAAAAATCTTGAATCTTTTTCATGTGAAACTTCAATAACTGCTGATCCAGCTGATTCCAGGGATTACATCGTTGAAATATTCTTCTTTAAAATTGGTATGGCACTAGGATTTGGCAGCAACAATAACCTAGTTTCTGATAACAAAGTTGGGGGGGTAAACATAGGTATCGCTATAGGGCATATACTTCGCACTCTGAAAGGAAATATAGTCATAAATAACGTCATCATGAATAATGATGAAGGCATCGTGATGGGTTATAGTTCAAATAATTATATCATAGGTAATGTAATCTATAATAGCACTTTTGCAGGTATTGCTATGGACTGGCTTTCTGATAATAACTACATAATTGAGAATCATCTTGAAAAAGGATATGGTGGTGTAGGTTTACGTACTTGTAATGATAACATTATTTTAGGTAATACGATACGTGGTTTTCAGTACCTTGGTGTTTTCTTGTGGTATAGTGCAAATAACACTATTCAAAAAAACAATTTCATAAACAACAGAAGACACGCGAGTTTTAACAATGGATACGAAAGCACATGGTATAACAACTATTGGGATGATTATAAACAACTAAGATTACTTAGACGTCCAAAGATAATACGTGGTGGAATAAACATCATAAACAACAGAATCCCATATGTAAGCTTCAGAGTTCCAATACTCTGGTTTAACCTTGATAGGTGCCCTGCTTTAGAACCATATGAGATATAAATGGAGAAAAGTTAACAAATGAAAAGAAGTAAAAATTTGGCGACAACAATAGCAGTAACATTACTGATACTCTTGGTTAACCTAATTTATCCCGTAACCTCAGATGAAGTTGAAAACCAAAATATTGTGATTTCTTCCGGGGTAACGATTATCGTCCCAGATGATTATCCAACAATCCAGGATGCCATTGATAATGCTAGCCTTGATGACTGTATTTTTGTAAAAATAGGTACATATAGGGAGACAATCACTATTGTTATCAATAATCTAACATTACAAGGAGAAGACAAGAACCATACGGTAATAGAGGGTACAGGTTATTCAGATATAATAAGTATAATAAATGTGAATTTTACAAAAATAACCGGTTTTACAATTTCGGGTAGTGTGGGGTGGAGCGGGATTACCTTAACTAACTCTAGTTTAAACGAAATCGGTAATAATATAATTAGAAATTGTAGCGAAGATGGAATTGATTTATACCAGTCACATCGTAATACTATACAAAAAAATAATATAACCAATTGTAGTGAAATTGGTATAGATATTGATTTTTCAGAATGTAACGTAATAAAAAACAATGAAATTTCAAATACCAATTGGATAGGAATGGCAATATCTGATTCAAATGGAAATAAAATTCAAAATAACATAATCAGCACCTCCAGGAACTATGGAATTGACATGGTTTCTTCAAATAATAATATCCTAAGTGAGAATGTCATAGAGCATAGTCTACTAAATGGATTAATGATATGGGAATGTAATGAAAACAGTTTTCTAAACAATACAATCCAATATAACGAGGAGGATGGTTTATGGATATATTATTCAAATAATAACACGATAAGATTTAACTTCTTCAATCGTAATAAATGGAACGGTATCGATATAGTTCATTCTCAATACAATCAAATAAAAGAGAATATTATATACGACGGTATTGATAATGGCATCGGCTCTTATTATTCATCTTATAATCAAATAATGAATAATACTTTTTTATCAAATGGTATTGGTATCTATCTTTATGTCTCTACTTTTAATAGTATATGTTTCAATAATTTTATTGACAGCGGTTTAGCTTATGGTCATGCAGTTTTCGCGTCCTCGACCATTCATAATTCTATTCAAAACATCTGGCATAAGAACTATTGGGATGATTGGATTGGACTGAGATTTAAGTTTGGTATTAAATCTAGATTATTAAGCAAATTTCCTAAGTGCATCCGGGGAGAAGTAGGAATTTTTGCTATAGCTCCTCCCGGATATCGTTCAATTAAATGGTATAATTTTGATTGGAATCCAGTCAGTCAACCATATGAATATGATGACTCAGGGGTGGTGTAAATTATGAAAAAAATATCTTCTCCATTTAGAAAAAACCTGCTTTTCGTGTTTTTAATTGTTTTAATGCTCGGTTTTTTCAATCCTATTGTCACTTCCCAAACTCCAAGCTTAGCTGAAGCAGAGTATCCGCAATACGATTTTCTGATTATAACTACAAAAAATTTTAAAAGTTGTTTACTGCCTCTTGTGGAGCATAAAGAAAGTTTAGGGATTTCGACTAAACTTGTTACGCTTAATGATGTGTACCAACAGACATTTTTAAAAGGACGAGATAAGCCTGAGAAAATCAAATACTTCATAAAAGAAGCAATTGAAAAATGGAACATACAATATGTGCTCTTAGTTGGAGGAGCTAAACAAATACCCATAAGATACTCTAATATACATTGCTTTAATCTAGATGAGCCCGATTGGCAAAACTATCTAATAAAAACCAATTTTATAAGTGATTTGTATTTTGCTGATATTTATGATGGTGCGGGTAATTTTTCTTCTTGGGATTCTAATGGTAATGGTGTTTATGGTGAGTGGACTGGTGAAAGTGCTGAGGATGGGGATATTGATTTGTATCCTGATGTGTATCTTGGGAGGTTGCCTTGTAGAAATCGTTTTGAAGTTAGGATAATGGTTAATAAGATTATAACTTATGAAAGAAACACCTACGGCCAATCTTGGTTTAAAAACGTTATAGCAGTAGCGGGTGACACAGATCCAAGATGGTGGATACCACGATGGAGAAAATACGAAGGAGAAGTTACTGCTAATAAAGCATTAGAATACATGGAAGATTTTAATCATATCAAACTTTTCCCATCAAATGGTAAATTAACGGGAAGAGAAGAGGTTATCAAAGCGGTGAACAAAGGATGCGGTTTCATCTACTTCAATGGACATGGTAATCCTCTAGGGGTTCTAACTTTTAAACCCCGAAGTAATGAGTGGGTTCGCTGTATAGATATTTACTCAATTCCTTTTCTCTCTAATGGTAGAAAACTCCCAGTATGTATTATAGGGTCATGTTCCGGATGTAACTTTGATGTGTCTATTCTGAAAATTTTTGATAGCGAATCAAGAGCAGAAGCCCTGTTTGCCCCTGAATGCTGGGGCTGGTGGATAACCCGGAAGATAGGCGGAGGATCCATCGCAACAATCGGGGGTACTGGTATAGGTTTCGTTAATTTAGATAAAAAATCTGGAGTTGGCGCAGGTAGCTATCTTGAAAAACGATTTTTCTGGGAATATGGCATTAATGGTACAGATGTTCTTGGGGAAGTATGGGGGAAATCGATTAAAAATTATCTAGATACATTTCCAATAAACTGGGATGAATATGCTGGTGGTGATTCTTCTCTTGATGCAGAGACGGTAGAACATAGTGTACTTCTGGGAGATCCAACACTTAAAATTGGTGGTTATCCTTTTTGTGATTAAATATGAATAGAAATTTTATCCCTAAAAAAATGGTAATCTTTTTTGTTATCTTATTTTCCATTAGTATATATGTTACTCCAGTTATCAGTACTCACCTAGTATTCCCTCTAGAAGATGAAGCATATAAAAAAACTGAAAGCAGTCTAAATTCAGATGAAGGGATCTATGATCTTCTTGTGATATCCCCTAAAGAATTTAAAAATTGTTTACTGCCGCTTGTAGAACATAAAGAAAACGTAGGAATTTCAACTAAACTTGTTACACTTGATCGCGTATATGATGAAATGTTCTGGCAGGGCCGGGATAAACCCGAGAAAATCAAATATTTTATTAAAAACGCGATAGAAGAATGGGGTATAAAATATGTTTTATTAATTGGGGGAATGAAAAGACAAACTGGATCCTGGCATATGCCCGTAAGATACAGTCATATAGATGATGCCAATATGGAAAAAAAACACATAAGTGATTTGTATTTTGCTGATATTTATGATGGTGCGGGTAATTTTTCTTCTTGGGATTCTAATGGTAATGGTGTTTATGGTGAGTGGACTGGTGAAAGTGCTGAGGATGGGGATATTGATTTGTATCCTGATGTGTATCTTGGGAGGTTGCCTTGTAGAAATCGTTTTGAAGTTAGGATAATGGTTAATAAGATTATAACTTATGAAAGAAACACCTATGGAAAACCATGGTTTAAAAAAATAGCCGTTGTTGCAGGAGATACCTTTCGGGAAAATGATATTTATGAAGGCGAAGAAAATTCTAAACTAGTATTGGAAAATATGTCAAATTTTGAACCAATAAAACTATGGCTCTCTGATGGAAGTTTAACTAGTTCAAAAGATGTAATCAAAGCTGTAAACCAAGGATGTGGATTTTTGTATCTCTCAGGGCATGGGACTCCTGCTGTATGGGGGACCGTTGAATTCCAAGATTCTGGGCAGAAGTTTATATACGGTCCGACACTGCGAAATATTCCTCTTTTTAATAATTTTTATAAGCTTCCCATTTGTGTTATGGAAGGCTGTGCCAATAGTCAGTTTAATGTGACTCTCAAAAATCTTTTAATCAACCCAAAAGAATCAATTAACCATTCAATTTCGACTTGGGTTCCTGAGTGTTTAGGTTGGCGTTTTACACGTAAGATTGGAGGTGGCTCTATAGCTACTCTGGGTTTAACAGCGGAGGGATATGCATATGGGCATTATTCATCTAGAGAAATAAATGAATCTTGGAAAGGAGGTGCGAATTTTCTTAGTTTACAATTCTTTGTAGAATGTGGTGTTAATAATGTTAGTAATATTGGTGAAGCGTGGAGTAATTCTATTGAGGTATATGTAGATACTTTTCCTGTTGACTGGGACACTCGTTATGGAAATATTTCTTCCATGGATGTGAAAACAGTTCAAACTTGGGTTCTCTTCGGCGATCCGAGCTTAAAAATTGGCGGGTATCAATATAATTGCTAAGTTTATTGATATGCATCTATGCGCTTAATGTGTTTATTCTCAATTATAACTTGTTGTTAATATTTTTAATACAAATACTCATATAAGTCATTATAATATTATTATCACTTGCTGTTGTTATTCCCAACATAGATGCCTTTTTTTGTTATTATAATAACACAACATTTATATATAGATATCACGAATATAATTAGGGTGAAATTAAAATGTGCATAAGGAATGTTATACCGTTTGGGCCGTTCCCATATATAGTTGCTCATATGAAAAAGAAATAAATCAAATATATTTGCAAATGGCGTAGGAGATCATCTGTCTCTCCTATTTTACTTTAGGCCAGTACTTATATTTATATAATTACAAATATTTGCTTTTTTAACAAAAAAATATTTTTTTGTTATAATGAAAACACAGTTTTTAAATATTTCTCAGTCATATAACACTTTGGTGAAATTAAAATGTGCATAAGGAATGTTATACCGTTTGGGCCGTTCCCATATATAGTTGCTCATATGAAAAAGAAATAAAGAATATGCACTTTGTTTCTTTTTTATCCTATACACCTCTTCGAATTAATTTAACTTAAAATTTTTCTAATCACACAGTATAATTTAGTTATTTTTTCATATAGATTAGGATAACCTGAATCGAGATCAGCAGAACTATTATAAATAAGAAAACAGTAATTGTCGATTTAGATAAAACTGAAAGAAGAAACAGTGAGGTGCCCGTGTAAATAAGATAAAAGATACTAGCTAACATTCTTACGCTTATCGGGTCATGTTTAATTATCATGATAACTGCGATCGGTGAACAAACAAGTAAAACAATTGGTATTAACGAATCCATTCCAAAAAACAACATAGATAAAACCAATGAAACGAAGAAAAAAATAATGCCAACATAAATAGCTCTATTAAATCCTAAAAAAGTACAAGAATTTTTTATACCTGCTTCTTTGTCTGTTTCTATATCGAAAATACCGATAAAAAGATAATAACTGACTACTACCAGGCCAACAACTGTGCCCCCATAAATAACGTTCATGGAAATTTTTGGAGTATCTGTTATCAACCATCCTAAAAAAAATGGCAAGATGCCAAACCCTAAGGAATTAGCTATGCAATCAAAAGGGGGAATAGTTTTAAGTCTTATTGGTGGGGCAGCGTATATAAAAAAAATCACAAAAATCATTATACCTGTTATGAAAACAAAAAAGTTGATATAAAGCAATAATAACAAGCTTATGAGAGATACTAGTAATGCGAATAGTGTCATCTCCCTGATAGATACATGGCTAAAGAATTTTACATCTTTTCCCGCGGTTTTGTCTGTGTCTACATCAAATACATAATTTATCAGAGACCCTGAATTTACGATCCCTATAGTAGCAAGTAATGCTATTATGGACTCATGAGGGGGAAAATTTTGAATAGAGTACCATTCGCCTATTAATAAAAAAATTGCAGCAACTATTCCGCCTTCTATTCTTGATGCTTGGATATAACTAGCAATTTTGTCTCCAAGTTTTGATCTAGACTTGTTTTTTTTCATTATTAAAAAATGAGATAACATGAATCAACTTATACTTTTCTTGTAATTCAGAGGTCATTTAGTTCTGTTATTTTGATGATATTTTGTTAACTTTGAATACGCGATTAATGCATAAGAGGCGAATAAAACAGTTATAATAAAGAAAAAAATTGGTAATGCCGAATAAGATGAAATTGCAAGAATAAATAATACTACTCCACTCCAGGTTACAAAAATACTTCCTACAAGCATATTAACATAAACTCGGTCTTTTTGGAATAATATCCCTAGAATTAAGGGTATACAAAAGATGAAACCAATGGTTATAGCAGATAATCTAAGATAGAATATGGATAAAAATAGAACACACAAAAAAAGGAGCATTCCAACATTTATACTCCATTTAAATCCAAGTTTAGTACAAGAAGTTTTTATGCCAAATTCTTTGTCTGAATCTACGTCAAAGCTGGTATATAAAAAGTAATGATCAATTACGGCTAAACTGGCTATTAAACCTATAGCAATTGATAAGTAATTTAGCGGTTGATCTGATATTGACCATCCAATAAAGAATGGTATGGTACCCATGCCTAAACCATTTACAATGCAGTCAAACGGGGGTCTTACTTTAAGTCTCACAGGAGGAACCGAGTATAGAAGACCTAAGATAAAAAGTAATACACCAAAGATAACCGCGAGTATATCAATTAAAAACAGAATTATTGAGCTTATAAAAAAGACAATGAATGAAGATATAATCATTTCCTCCTGAGAAATATAATTTAAAAAACTTATATCTTTCCCTGCGAGCTCGTCGACTTCTTTATCGAATACATAATTTATCCAAAAAACCGTTGATATAATGCCAAGAACTGCTAATAATCCTATACTTGAATAAAAGATTGGGAAACTTTGATCCGAGTACCACTCACCGAGTAAGAAAAATACTGCTATTATGTACCAACCGTCAACTCTTGCTGCTTTTAAATAGCAGAATACTTTTTTTAGAATTGATGTTTTCTTTCTGATATTATGTCCATTCATCTTTATTAAAATAAATAGCAAACTTTGTAGATTATAGTTTCTGTATAAAGAACCAAAATTAATAAAAGATACATTTTGGATTTAATAGCTAGCATAATATGTCAGAAAAACCAGGTATGGATATTTTTTTGGAATATGTACCAGCTTTTAAAATCTGGTATAAAGCCTTGGGGACTTACCTATATCAGATTATACTTTTCCTTGTAGTAATGTTTTTATTCTGGTGGATAAGCTCTAGATTTCTTATAGGCTCTTTGCTTTATCAGGTTGTTATAGCAGTTCTAGCCATATTGCCATTTGCTTATATAACAAAAAATAGCGAGAATCTTAGGAAAAAATACCGGGAGAGACATGGAGAACTCGCATATCAACGGTTGTATTATCGTTTTATGATATACACTCTTCCATTTGGAGCTGCAAGTTTATACTTCCCAATACTTTTGAAAACAGATTATTTTCTGCCAGTAATAATTTCTTTACCTTCTCATTTTGTCACAAAAAATTTGCTTCCAAAAGAAATCGCTCCATTTATTGTTATTCCCTTAGGCGTATTTCTGATAATTGTAGGTGCATTAATCAGGAAGCCCTCAGGCGGGTTTGATTTTGACATCGATTCATATGTTTACTTAATGTTCCCTGAAAAAAGTAGGAAAGTCGAAGGCGGGATTTATGATTATGTACGTCACCCTCGTTATCTTGGTAGAGTTTTTTTGGTGATGGGTTTAGGTGTTTTAGCCAACAATATCTTGGCTTTGGGTATAGCAGTGATACATTTTCTCTCTTATTTTATGTTGATAAAGATTGAGGATGGTGAACTTGTTAAAAGATTTGGTGAGTCTTTTAGGCAACATCGGAAGGAAGTACCTGCTTTAATTCCAAAATATGGTAATTGGAGGAAAGTCGTAAAATTTGTATTCATTAGAAAAGGCTAGAAATCTTTTAGTGGTATCCACCTATCATGAGAGATGGGTCTCCTAGTAGGGTCCATTGTGTTAGTGTTTTTGCGTGGTCAAGTAATTCCATATCAAATGTATTGTAATACGATACAAGTGTTTTAGCATAGATGTCACCAAGAATAACGGCTCCATTATTAGCCTCGTAATCCTGTCCGTATTGTTTGAAAAACTCTATACATATGCCTCCGTCGAGACCTTCGGTTGTACATTCTTTTGCAGGGACTCCATAGCCTAGACCTGTGTTTCCGATGGTTGCAATAGCACCGGTATGTGGCATTTTTATTAGATACCAGCTGAAGCATTCTGGGACTGGGGATCCGTGGCACCATGTGAATTTATCGTTGTGTAGATCGAGCAGACCAGGTATCATTGATACGTTAAACTGGCTATTATGGCATCCCCCTATTAGTATAATTGGTAGTTTATCTTTATTTTTAATTTGCTTCATTGGAAATGTAGGAATTATTGGTAATTTTCTTGGCTTCATAGATATTACGCTAAGACTTGGTATGCTTCCATGTCTTCTGTTACCAGGTATTCCTGGAAAATGGTCAGACCAAACGTTTGGACTACCATGTCCTGAGAAAAATGCGAATCCACAACCTCCGTTTAATGCATTGATCATATCATCTGGTCCTGTTAACTTACCGTTTGATGCCCATATGTCTTCAATTTCAAAGTCTTCTGGCATATAGTATCCTGCTCCGCCTCCGCCTAGTAGGAGTTTTTGACCGACAACCCATTCGCCTTCGTAGTACATCTCCTGATCATATCTCCAGTCATCAAAAATTACTTCGGCATCCTCGTTTTCAACCCAAACATGGATATTTGTTGCTACGCCATATGGTTGTGGGTCATAGGTTTTTCCACGGATGTGTAGTATTCCATCTGTAAAGTTCAGATTCGCCCATGGTATTACTGAGTTACCATACGCTTCTCCCTCGGTGGGTTCATAGTAACAATCGATAGCTCCAAGGATATCACCATCTGATACTGATACGATTTCAGCTATCGGTCCACAGGGGTACTCTGTTATTCTAAGATGGTCATCATGATTAAATGTTAAAACGGTTAAAACAGATCGATCGATAGTAACTTTTATTTTATCGATTACACCTGCTTCAACTTCGTTATAGCTTTGAGCTTTGATTGTGTATTCTCCTTCTTCAAGACCGTTTGTATCCCATTGGAAGTCTAGATCTTCCAGATCCATGAATCCATCTCCAGAAATCGTTATCATTTTATTGAACCAAGATGGATCTGCAGCTGTTTCTTCATATCTTATGATCTTATTTATCACTTGTCTAACTTCGATAAGGTTACGACAGGCAAGTCTTCCAAGGGCGACATCTGGAACATAGTCGATGCCTGTATCATTTTCAACGTCGAATCCTTTTGTATTCATTCCCCATGCAGCAATGACTCCATCCTCGTTTGGATCCCAATCTTGAAATACTTCACCTTCGCCATAGACATCTGCATAATAAAGATCGCAAAGTACTCCTGGATCGTAGATTTTTTCATAACTTAGTGGATGTAATGGGTCATCATAGAAATTATTGTATCTAACTGGAACATGCCACCATTTATCCCCATAGTTCCGATTTTCTCGTGGAGTGTTGAATATCTTTGATTTTAAACCTCCAACTAAAAGAACGTATTTAACGTTGTATTCATCGATTGCATATTTAATAAAATATTTGATTTTCTCTGGGTTGTCCCGACCTTCAAACATTTTATAAATTGATTCTGTTGTTTTTAATATAGTTTTAATTCCAAAATCGTTTTTATGTTGGACTAATTTATTGAGGGGTCTTGAAAATATTTTTGGCGCAATTATTACCATGTCGTAATCTTCAGCACATGTCTTAACATCTAATGTACTTGGTTCATATGTGATTTTTATTTCGGCAGTTTCTGCAACAAGTAGAGTTTCATCAACTGGTTTATATCTGGCAGGGTATGTTTGAACATATACATGGGTGATTCTCTCCATATTTTCGCTTAATCCAACACCAACCTGATATGAATACCAGGATTCTGGATATGGGTCTTGGTTAGAATAAATCTCTATATTTCTTTCAGCAGTTCCGATTGTTGATTCACTCAAAGATGTTAATGGTAGATGATAGGGTGCAGGTCTTATTACTCCCTGAATTTCACATTCTCTTATATTTTTCGGGGTCACCTCAACCTTAATATTTTTTACTCCTAAAGGTAACTCAAAAGTATTGACCACTTGTGGGAGTCTAGGTTTACCAGGATCAGACAAATAAGTTGTTACATCCTTGAAATTAACTTCAATATACTCTTCATCGTATTCTTCTAATGAGAAAGATGTAAAAGATATTTCTAGGTTATCTGACACAAGGTTTAGCTCATTTTCATTTGTCTCAACAGCTAAGGCTCCTAGCCCACTTAAAAGTAGTATTCCTATTACTATTATTGGCAAAATTTTTTTCATTTTATGTTTTCCCCCAGTTACATGGAATTTTTTTTATCAATATAAACCTTTTTAATAAAAAGCCTTTGATAATATAAGAGCCTTGTGTTATTTTCATAACAAAAATGTGTTTTTTTGTGTTTTTAACTAGGGAATATTGTTAACGTTTTTATTCTAAGATGTTTTCTTCTTCTCCGTTTTCAGCTATTTTTGCTACTGATACAACTTTGTCTCCCTCATTAAGTCTCATAATGGTAACACCCATTGTGCTTCTTCCCTGGATCCTAATATCTTTAACTGGGATTCTTACCATCATTCCATCCTTACTTGTAAGCATTAATTCATCATCATCTATCACTTCTTTTACATAGATGACTCTACCGTTTCTTTCATTAGTTATTATAGTTCTAACTCCTTTACTTCCGCGATGTGTTTTTCTATAAGTCTCAATCGGTGAACGTTTACCAAAACCATTTTCAGTAACCGTTATTAGGTTACCTTCCTCACCTACAATAGCCATTGAAACAACTTTATCTCCTTTCTTTAGTCTTATTCCAATAACTCCTCTGGTAACTCTTCCCATGGATCGCGTTTCTTCTTCATTGAAACGACATGCCTGACCATTTGCTGTCGCTATCATTATAGTCTGTTTTCCATCTGACAATCGTGTACTAATGAGTTCATCATCTTCATCTAGTTTTATTGCTCTTATTCCATTAACACGAACATTGCTATAAGCTGAAAGCACAGTCTTTTTGATGATTCCTTTTTTTGTAGAAAATACAAGGTAATGCTTGTCATCAAATTCGTGAATTGGAATTGCGGTCTCAACATACTCTCCTTCTTCAAGTCTTGGTATTAGATTAATAATTGCTTTTCCTTTATGATGTCTGCTACCCTCAGGAATCTTGTAACCTTTAAGCCAGAAGGCTTTCCCATGATTTGTGAAAAACATGATGTAATCGTGAGTAGAAGTAATAAACGAGTCAACAACTATATCTTCCTCTTTTGTTTTCATACCAACGAGGCCTTTACCACCCCTGTGCTGGGTCCTATATGTTTCGCATGGGATACGCTTGATATATCCAGTATCAGTAATTGTTATTACAACATCTTCAACTGGAATTAGATCCTCCATTTCAATACCGATTTCACCTTCTACGATTTCTGTTCTACGTTCATCTCCGAATTTTTCTTTTATTTCAATAAGCTCTCTTTTTATCTCGTTTAATATGTTTTGTTTATCGCTTAATAGCTCTTCGAGTTGTTTAATTAGTTCTTTTGTTTCATTGTAGTCTTTTTCGACTGCTTCTATCTCCATTCCCGTAAGCTTATGAAGTCGCATATCAAGGATTGCTTTGACTTGTATCTCTGTGAATTCAAAGCGCTGTATAAGATTGTTTTTTGCCTCGTCTGCGGTTTTGCTGGCTCGTATTATTTTGATTACTTCATCAATGTTTTTCAAAGCCTTCATGAATCCTTCGAGGATATGCATTTTTTCTTGTGCCTTCTTAAGATCATAATTTATTCTACGTGTAATTACAAGGACACGGTATTCTATAAAATGTTGAATTATTTCTTTAAGTTGTAGTATCTTTGGCTCTCCATCAACTATTGCAAGATTATTCACTCCAAAAGTAGTTTGCATATCAGTGTGCTTGAAAAGCATAGATAATACAACATCTTCTATAGCATCGCGTTTCAAATCTATTACAACACGCATGCCCTCTCTATCACTTTCATCACGAAGATCGCTAATCCCCTCTATTTTTTTGTTTTTAACAAGTTCTGCGATTGTTTTCAAAAGATTTGATTTATTCACTTGGTATGGTAACTCAGTTACAATGATTTTCTTCTTATCTTCTCCTTCGATATGTGTTTTTGCACGAACTCTAACTAACCCTCTTCCTTCTGAATATGCTCCCAGGATGCCTGCTTTCCCGTAAATTATTCCTCCTGTAGGAAAATCAGGGCCTTTTATAATCTGCATCATGTCTGCAGTAGATACCTCAGGGTTGTCAATCATCTGGATGGTGCCATCAATCACTTCTGAGATGTTATGTGGTGCCATATTTGTCGCCATTCCAACAGCAATACCTGAAGCGCCGTTTATTAGCAGGTTTGGCAGAACCGCTGGAAGTACTATCGGTTCCTTTAGACTACCATCAAAATTATCAACCCATTCAACAGTATCCTTATCGATATCTTGGAGCATAAGTTTAGAAATTTTTGCTAATCGAGCCTCGGTATATCTCATAGATGCAGGTGAATCTCCATCTTGTGAACCAAAATTACCTTGCCCATCAACTAAAGGATATCGTAAAGAAAATTTTTGGGCCATACGAACCATACTATCATATACTGCTTGATCGCCATGTGGATGATACTGGCCTAACGTGAACCCAACCACCCTTGCTGATTTTTTATATGATTTTTCTGGCACAAGCCCCATCTCATTCATTGAATATAAAATTCTACGATGAACAGGTTTTAACCCATCTCTTATATCAGGTAGAGCACGGCTCATAATTACTGACATACTATAATCAATGAATGCACGTTTCATCTCAAACTCGATAGCACGGATATATTCTTTTTTTGGAGTTTCTTCATCAGCCATATGATCACCTCAAATATCCAAGTTAACAACCTCTTTAGCATGTGTCTCTATAAACTCACGTCTTGGTTCTACTTTCTCACCCATTAGAATTGTAAAAAGTTCATCAGCTTCCACTGCATCATCAACAGTAACTTTTATCATTGTTCTATTCTCTGGATTCATTGTAGTCTCCCATAGTTGATTTGGGTTCATCTCTCCAAGACCTTTGTATCGTTGAATATTAATACCTTTTTCTCCTAATTCTTCACTTTTCTCAGAACGTTCCTTTTCTGAATAGGCATATGCAATTTCCTTTCCTTTACTTAATTTGTAGAGCGGTGGTTGTGCAATATATAGATAACCCTCTTCAATAAGTGGTCGCATATATCTGAAGAAAAATGTTAGAAGAAGTGTTCTGATGTGCTCACCGTCTACATCTGCATCAGTCATAATTATTATTTTATGATAACGTGCTTTTTCAATTTCAAATTCTTCATCAATACCTGTTCCAATAGCAGTTATTAGTGCTAATATTTCATTATTTTTCAAAATTTTGTCCATTCTTGCTTTTTCAACATTAAGAATTTTTCCTTTTAATGGAAGAATGGCTTGGAATTCACGTTCACGTCCTTGCTTTGCACTGTTATGAACAAAAACCCCACTTGCTAATGCAAAATTATGTGTATTTGGTACCTCAATATCATAAACATCTATCTTTTCATCAAGTTTCATTATGTCAATTATTTTATGATTATAGTTTGCTACAGCTTCTTTTGCTGCCTTATTATTTCCTGCAAAGAACCTATTAATAAATGTATCAAACCTAAGCAATGTGTTATCGTTTCTCTCTTGTCTTAATTTATTGTATTTTTCTACATTTACTTCATTATGCCTCTCAAAGATTTCATGTAAGGCTTTTATTGTCTTTTTGTAATAGGTTTTGTTATATGCTTTCATTCTTTTTTCTCTGAATT
>CAZGOD010000008.1:34082-73247 GCA_964527715.1 uncultured Thermoplasmatales archaeon
TCATAAAGAGATGATCTGGTGTGCATACAATTTCTTCTTTGTTATCTAAAATAACTTTGATTACTTCTGCGTTTCTTTTTGTAATTCTAGGATTTTTTATTTCCTCAATACCAATTCTGCCATCATTTTTTATTGTATAGCAGAAATTTCTTTTCCCTTTGATGTCTTCTTCTACAAGTTGTTTAAATGATATATTTCTTCCATCCGCTAGTGCAATTTTCGTTTCTCCTGAAAAACAACCGCCTGCAGAATCTCCTTCCACGATATACACTTCTGTTTTACTTGGATCACGTGAACTGCAATCTGCAAGTTTACCCGGAAGTGCAGATGACTCAAGAAGTCCTTTACGACGAGTCAGTTCACGAGCTTTTCGAGCTGCTTCACGAGCTCTGCTAGCAGTAACTGTTTTTTCAATAACGGTTCTTGCAACAATTGGTGTTTCTTCAAAAAACTCAGTTAGTTTTTCATTAGTTAAACTTTCAACAATTCCTCTAACTTCTGAGTTTCCAAGTTTGGTCTTAGTCTGCCCTTCAAACTGCGGCTCTCTAACTTTAACGCTAATAACTGATGTTATTCCTTCACGACAATCTTCTCCGCTAAGACTAAAATCGATACCATCAAACAAATTGTTCTTACGTCCATAATCATTCAATACACGAGTAAGCGCTCCCTTAAAACCAGATAAATGTGTACCACCTTCATGTGTGTTAATATTATTTGCAAAAGTAAAAATATTTTCAGTATATCCATCAGTATATTGTATTGCTATTTCTACTTCAACATCTTCTTTTTCAGCATGTAAATAAATAGGTTCTGGGTGAAGGGGTGTCTTGTTTCTGTTTATATGACGAACAAACTCTTTGATACCTCCATCGTACTTATAAATCTCAGTTTTGTCAGAACGTTCATCTGTAAGCTCAATTTGTAAACCTGCATTAAGAAAAGCCATCTCTTTAAGTCGAGCAGATATAGTTTCATATTTAATATCAACTGTTTCAAAAATTTCGCCATCAGGCATAAAGGTAATTGTTGTACCACTTTTTTCAGCGGTGCCAACCTCTTTCAAAGGCTCAACTGCTGCTCCATGGTCATATTTCTGGTAATACTCTTTTCCATCACGACGAACTCTTGCCTCAAGCCAGGTAGAAAGAGCATTAACAACAGATACTCCAACACCATGTAGTCCTCCTGAGACTTTATAGGCCTTGCTATCAAATTTTCCACCTGCATGAAGTGTGGTCATGACTAGTTCTACACCGGATTTATTGTATTTCTTATGTATTGCAACAGGGATACCACGACCATCATCGATAACTGTCACGGATCCATCCTTGTTTAATGAAACACTGATTCTTATCGCAAAACCTGCAAGTGCTTCATCTATTGAGTTATCAACTACCTCATAGACAAGATGATGTAATCCTCTCTCATCAGTACTACCGACATACATAGCAGGGTTCTGTTTAACTGCTGCAAGCCCCTCAAGGACCTTAATTGAATCGGTATCGTATCTTCCGTTTCGTTCACTTTCTTTCTCATTCATAGCCTTCACCTCATGTATTAGTATTTACACTAATTCAGTAGGTTTTTTACAAGGATTTTTTCATCCCATCGCAAACGTCGAATTTCGCATGTTTTCATATGGAGTAGTGGCTAATAAATGTTACTATATTAAATGACTATTTTTTAGGGCTGTTGTATTTTTAAAAAGTGTTAAAAATATCGCGTAATATTACGTTCATCTAATTGGGGGAGAAAACACATGAGGAATAAACAAATAGGTTTTAGAGGTTGTTTTGTTAGATGTATCATTTTATTTGTATTATTGTCGCTTTTATCTATGTTTTTGATGAGTTCTTTTGCCAGTGCGGATGAGGACTATGATCTTGCTTCGCAGTTTGCACCGATATTGTATTTTGAGGGTGAGGAGACTTGTTACCCTGTTAGTGCTTCTTATCATTTGGATAACTCAGATTATGGTTGTATTGATTATGATGTAGAGGAGTCTTGTTTTTATGATAATATTCATGGTACGATTGATGACAATGGAGTTGTGACTCATTATGGAAGTGTGATGAATAGCTATGGGTATACTGTGTATTATTATGTTAATGCTTCTGGGGCTTCAACTGTTATTCAATATTGGATGTTTTATGCTTTTAACGAGGGGGAGTTGAATCAGCATGAGGGTGACTGGGAGATGGTACAGGTCGTCATCCCTGGTGGTGGTTCTAGATGGGTTGCTTATAGTCAGCATTATAGTGGGCAGCGAGCTACATGGGATCAGGTGGAGCGTGAAGGTGATCATATACAGGTATATGTTGCGAGGGGCTCTCATGCGAATTATTTACGGTCTTATTCTGGTAAACTTGGTATATCGAATGATATTGTTGGTGATAATGGAAAGGTTTTGAAACTTGGTGGTTACACTCTTGAGTCTTTGGAGGGTAAATCTTGGCTTGATTTTAGTGGTAGATGGGGTGAGATTGGTGAAGATGTTGATGATCTCTCTGAGTTTGCTGCTTCTGCGGTTTTTGGTCAGATTGGGCCGCAGGGTCCAAAGTTTAGAGAGGATCTTAGTGGTAACAAGATGTGGGATGGTGTCAGCTGGGGTAGTAGTCTCCCGGAGGCTAGTGATACGATGTTTCTCGCTGAGTGGTTTATTTACAATTTTGTTTTAATTTTTGTTTCATTGACTGTTCTCTCGTTTTGTTTAGTTGGTTTTTTTATTTATCGGCGGCATAAAAAATATGGTCTTGGTCCACGTATTCTTTCGATGCTTTATATTGATGGTTTGAATTTGAAGAGTATTGGTAATATTCTTTGTTTTGTGGGGATAATTGTGATTATTTTTGGTTTGTTGAACCCATGGTATTCGGTGTCTTATGAGGTTTCAGAGATTTCCGGGGTTAGTGGTCTGGAGGCGCTTGAGACTTCTGGTATGCAGGAGTTGTTGATGGTGGATGGTGTTAATGGTGTTCAGATGACTTTTCCAACTCCGAATGGTCCTATGCCTATGGGTACGGCTTCTATACCCTTTTCGTTGATATTGGGTATTGGTCTTATTTTCCTTATAGTTGGTAATATTGGTATTTATCATAGTAAGAAGCTGGGTTGGAAGTATATATGGCGTGGTGTTAGGCTTCTTATACCTTTTATTTTGCTCATAATTGTTCTTTTTGCTATTGGTGGTCTTTTTGGTTCTGCTGCTGGTGATGCTGGTGGTGATGATCTCCCATTTGATGATATATTGAATTCGATTTCTGGTTCTCCACTTGGTGGTCAAGAGACATTTAATATAGTTGTTGAAGAGGAGGATGTATCGGTTTCTGTTCCTCTTAAAATGAGTTGGGGTCTTGGTTTTGGTGCTCAGTTGCTTATTTTTGGTAGTATAATATTGATTGTTGCTGGTGTTATGGAGATGATGGCGAATACTCAGTTTTTTATTACGAAAATACCAGTTGGTATGCCACTTGTGAAACCTGGTAAAAAACAATCGAAGAAGAAGTCTAAATCTAAGACTAGTTTTTGTCCTGAGTGTGGTGCTAAACTAGGGGGAGAAGATGACTTGTTTTGTCCGGAGTGCGGAACTAAGTTAAAATAACCTCTTCTTTTTTCCTTTTTTTCGTTAAATACTAAAACCTAGTAGGATATTTCAGTTATGTGGGGCTTTGATGATTGTTAACGCTGATTTACATATTCATTCTCGTTTTTCTAGTGCGACTAGTGAGAAGATGAGTATTCAGAATATTGCTCTAGTGGCTCCTTTGAAGGGTATTGATGTTGTTGGTACTGGTGATTGTCTTCATAGTGGTTGGATGGAGGAGATACGGCGTTGTAGTGTTGTTGATGAGGGGACTTTTGAGTTTGATAAAACTCGTTTTATTCTTAGCTGTGAGGTTGAGGCTCAGAAAAGGGTTCATCATCTTTTGTTTTTCCCAGATTTTTCTGCGGTAACGGATTTCAAAGAACGTATTAGGTCTAGGTCTAAGAACCTTGAGAGTGATGGTAGGCCTAATGTTGATATGAGTGGTGAGGAACTCGTTGAGGTTGCACGTGATGTCGATGCTCTAGTTGGTCCTGCTCATGCTTTTACACCGTATACTGCGATTTATTCTTCTTATGACTCATTAGAGGAGTGTTATGGTGATCAAGCGAGTTATGTGTCTTTTGTTGAACTTGGTCTTAGTGCTGATACGGATCTTGCTGATAAAATAAAGGAGCTACATCGTCTTACTTTTTTGACTAACTCGGATTGCCATAGTCCTCATCCTGCTCGTGTTGCTAGAGAGTTTAATCGTTTCGAGGTGAAGGATGTTACTTATAATGAGATTAAAAAAGCAATTCTTAGAACTGGTGGTAATAAGCCTTTATTGAATGTTGGGTTGCCACCTGCGGAGGGGAAGTATCATGAATCCGCATGTCGGTCTTGTTACACTCATTATAGTCTTGATGAGGCTGTTCGTCGTCGTTGGAAATGTAGCTGTGGTAAACGAATTAAAAAAGGTGTGAAGGATAGGATTAATGAACGTGCTGATTTCCCTGAGCCACATCACCCTAAGCATAGGCCACCATATGTTCATCTTATTCCTATGACTGAGATTATTACAAAAGCAGTTGGTCAACGGAACCCGTTTACACAAACAGTGAACCGTCGGTGGAGTGAGCTTGTATCTACTTGTAAAAGTGAGATTAATGTTTTACTTGATTGCAGTATTGAGGAGGTCTCTAGGGTTACTGCACCAGCTATAGCTGAGGCGATACAGGCATTTCGTGAGAACCGAGTGATTATTCATCCGGGTGGTGGTGGTCAATATGGGCGGATAGAATTACCTAGTGATGAGACTATTACAACTATGGATCTTGGACTGAAGGATACTCAAAAAAGTCTTAGTGAGTATTAAAAAAATGTTGTGAGGCTGATGGTTTTTGGGTTATGAGCTGGCTGAAAACAAGATACAGAGAGTTATTGCTAGTTCGTCTAATGTTTTAGAGGATGTTGTTGTTTTTCTCTTTGAAAATTTTGATCATTATAGCTGGGTTGGTATTTATCTAGTTGAAAATAATGAGCTGGTTCTTGGTCCATGGAGGGGTCCTCATGCTACGGAACACGTTCGGATACCAATTGGTAGTGGTATTTGTGGCGCGGTAGCGAGTAGTGGTGAAACTGAGATAGTCCCTGATGTTAATGTTGATGATCGTTATCTTTCTTGTTTTGTTTCTACGAAATCTGAGATAGTTGTTCCAATAAAAAAACAAGACAAGGTTGTTGGTGAGATTGATATTGATTCAGATAAGGAGAATGCTTTTACAGAAGAGGATTTGTTGTTTTTAGAAAAAATCTCGGATATGCTAAGTGAGCATATCTATTAAATGTTTTTTTTCAGTACTCAAGATCTTCATCACAGACCGCTGGGTCTCAGGAAGGGTTCGTTCATCACTTGATGTAGCAATGTTTCTTTGGTGATTTAATGTTTTTGTTTATTTTTTAGGTTAGGTTATCCCTCCAAAAAATGAGATGCAGGGAGACAAGCTATCTTCGATATATTTTATCGTGATGATCAAAATCATCAAAATTAATTGTATTTGTTTTTTTGTCATATTGAAATACGAGGACAAAAGGGCCAATATGCGCTCGTTTGGAATCTTTCATGTCATGTCTCAGGTTCTTATAATGATTTAAATTGTCAGATTGGAGAATATCATCAATCTTTTTCAATATCTTTTCATATAACCGTTTATCTTTTTTTGCAATTTTTGATAAAATCTTTAGTAAGTGTTCACTGATGTGAAAGTTATACATTGATTAACCTTCGCTTGTCGCTTTTCTTAATTCTTCAATGGAGCTAAATTTATGGTACTTACCTTTTCTAATTTTTTTGATTTTTTCAACATATTCAGGTCTTAATTCAGGCTCTAAAATTTCTTCTTCATACTGTTCAGCCATTTTATTTATAGCTTGGCTTTTATCTTTTAGACCATACTTAGCTTTAAGAATGTTCAAAAGTCTATTTGTATGTTCATTAATATTTATTATGGCTTTTACCATATTAATGTCTCCTTAATGTAATATTAATACGGCATTAATATATATAGTTTTTGGTCAAAAATAACATAAGTCCTGTTGAACTATCCAAATTATTGGTCTAATATTAACCCATTATATCCCATATAGAGTTTTTCCATAGATCTCTTAGAACATTTATTTTTAGGTCAACGATGGTTTTACCATTGTCCTTTATCAACAGTTTGTTGCCTTTGGTTCCCCCTACTTTTGTATATGGTGTTTTGTTTTTTTCAAGTGTTTTTTCAAATTCTTTTTGTTTCTCTTTTTTTACTTCAATTATCCATCGTGTGTTTGTTTCTGAGAATAGTTTGAAATCAGATCTCAAACCTTTTCCAACGTTTGTTAGATTAATCGCTGCTCCTAGGTTTCCACCGATAGTCATCTCTGCCAGCGCTACTGCTATTCCGCCTTCGCTGCAGTCATGACATGAGGCGATATGTTCTTTTTCAATAGCTGATAGTATGCCTTTTATGCAGTTTTTTAGGGTTTTTGTGTTTACTCTTGGTACAATTCCATCGTTGTTTCCTAGTATGTTATAGTATTCTGATCCTCCCATTTCTTTCTCTGTGTTTTTACCGACTAGATAGACGGGGTTTCCTGTTGTTTTTAGGTCAGATGTTACACATTTTCTTATGTCTTTTACAATTCCTATTCCTAATATTTCTGGTGTGGGTGGTACAGCTGTTTTAACTGATTCGTTGTAGAAGCTTACGTTTCCTGACATGAATGGTAGTTTTAATGCTCTAGCAGCATCACCAAGACCTCTGCATGCTTCATAAAACTCGCCCATTTTCTCAGGTTTTTCAGGATTACCAAAATTCAAACAATCACAAACAGAATCAGGAACTGCACCAACTGCTACTAGATTTCTACAGGTTTCATCAATTGCAGAAAACGCACCCCAATACGGATCTCTTTCCATAAAACGTGGATTAATATTAGCAGTAACAGCAAGGCCTCTAAAAGAATCTTCCAAAGGCTTTAGAACAGTTGAATCACCATGACTTTCAAAATTAAGTTTACCCTGCAATGGTTTAATTACTGTATTCCCTCGAACTTCATGATCATACTGACGAATTACCCATTCTTTACTAGCTATATTTGGAAGAGCAAGTAGTTTCTTTAATGATTTATTCGAATCTGGAATTTCGAAATCTTTATCTTTACCCGTTTTTGCTTTAGGAACGGTGTATGGTCTTTGGCAAGTATCATAAACAGGACCGCCTGTGTAAAAATCCATATCCATCTCAAGGATTTTCTCACCTTTACAGAAAACCCGGGTAATTCTCTCATTAATGACCTTACCAACAACAACTGCTGTTACATCCCATTGTTTACAAATATGCAAAACCTTGTCAACATTTTCAGGGGCGACTAGAAACATCATACGTTCCTGACTCTCAGATACCCATATCTCCCAAGGCGCAAGTCCTTCTTCTTTAAGTGGGACATTATCTAAATGTATTTCAGCACCAAAACCAGCATCATAAGCAAGCTCACCACAGACACAAGAAAGCCCACCACCACCAAAATCCTTCAAACCTTCGAGAAGACCTCTTCTATTACATTCCAGTGTAACATGAATAACAGGTTCTTTAGTAATGGGATCACCAACTTGAACAGCAGAACGACTACCTTCTTCACTATCATCAGTAAGCTCAGCACTTGCAAAGGTTACACCATGAATACCATCTCGACCGGTTCTTCCGCCAACATAAACATAGATATTCCCTGGTGCTTTTGCATGACTGTGTATCATTTCCTTTTTTTTCATCACACCAACGCAACCAACGTTTACCAGGCAATTCCCTGTGTAACCTTTATGGAAATAAACCTGGCCTGAAAGCGTTGGAATACCTATACGATTACCATAATCACGAATACCATCAACCACGCCTTTAAATAAAAATCTAGGGTGTTTTGTTCCTTTGGGAACTTCTTTTTGTGGTAAATCAAGAGGGCCAAAAAACAATGGATCAATATAAGCAATCGGCTGAGCACCCATACAAAAAATATCTCGAACAATACCACCAACACCTGTAGCAGCACCACCATAGGGTTCCACTGCAGATGGATGATTATGGGATTCTAATGCTGCGCAATAATAATGATCCTTGTCAAACTCTACTACACCTGCATCTTCTCTTGCAATAATTTTGTCTTCTTCGATTCCAAAAATATGTTGTTTTAAAGGAACCTTAGAAGACTTATAACAGCAATGTTCAGACCATGCCTGACCAAGAGCCTCAAGCTCGATATCATTAGGATTTCTGTTCTTACCTTTGAAGTAATCTCGTATACGTTTCATTTCGGGTAATGCAAGGGCGATACCCATCTGATCACTAATAGCAACTAATTCCTTATCAGAAGCAGAAAAAAGATCAATTTCATAACATTCGAAATCTACATTTTTTTTCTTAAATAATCTGTCGATATCCACTATTACTCCCCAAACAATTATTTTTTGATAATTTCAATTTTATATGTATGAATAACCGGGTTTGTAAGCAAACGCTGGCACATCCGTTCAACGCTTTTCTTTACCTCATCCTTGCTTTTCCCATCAATCAGAAGATCTACAGTGCGAATTGTTTTAGCTTCCTTTACGTTTTCAAAACCAAGAAGCTTCAAAGCTTTCAATGTGTTAGCTCCTTCCGGATCTGAGACTCCTTTTTTAAGTCCAATTGTTACTTTTGCTTCATACATCAGTATCTGAGCGAAAAAATAGAAAATGTATTGATTAAGTTATCGTTTTCTCCGTTATGTTTTTAATCATAGTTTTTTCGTGGGTGTTATTTTGTCAGTTTGTTGATTTTTACAGGGTGGGTTTATATATTGTTAGTGACAGAACTTGACATGCCAATAATTAAAATAATAATATTAAAAGGTGGAATAAGGGATGAAATGGAGAGAGAAGGAAGAGGCATTAGGTAGAGTTATTCACAGGGAGAATAGGTTATTCTCTGTTTTTGTAGTTTTGATTATGGTTTTAGTTAGTTTTACTACGATGATTATTTTTATACCATCTACTGTTAAGGCTGGCGGGGAGGAGCCACCATATACAACAAAGACAGTATGGCTAGTGATGGACTCCGGCGACAAGGCTGCTTATCTCCGTGAACGTTATCCAAATACTAATTATGGTAATGGGAATGAACTATGTGTAGATCCTCAATTTGTCCCACTCCTTAGGGAATGGAGAGACCGTTTTGTACTTTATTTTGATCTCTCTAGTTTGTATTTGGAGGATCTCCCAGACTCGAGTTACATTACGAACGCGGAGTTAAATCTGTGGTATGATAGCTGGGCTGGTAATAACCCTGTTGGTCGGTATCATGCCTGTTGGGAATTAGACTGTAATTGGAATGAGGGTACTGGTGGTGGTAGTACTACTGATGCTAGTTGGAATCATGATATTGGAACAAGTTATTGGAACAGCGATCCTGTCTCGGGCTATGGTGGATGTTATCGGGATCTCAATGGTGATGAAGTAATAAATTTTGGTGGGGATGGAGTTGATGATGTTCAGCTTGAAAGTATAAATGATTGGTATGACTGGGATGTTACCGCAAGTGTAAGGAGATTTGTGTTTGATTCAGGTAATTATCCCAATTATGGATGGTTAATAGATGACAAGAGCGAAGGTACTGTCGCAGGTTATGCTGCTGGATACTGCTCAGATGATCATGATGAAACTGAACATACTCCGCGACTTAAAATTGTTTATCGTGTTCCAGCTGTTCCAACGGGTCAAACAAATCAGCCGACAGGCGTTGAAGAAACATTTCTCACTACATGGGGACAAGTAACTGATGATGGTGATGGTACACCTTGTCAATATAGGTTTTTCTACTCTTATGAAGGTCAACATGGACCTACATCTGGTTATACTAGTTGGACTGGAAGTAAAACCACAGGACAAACGTTTAGTGTAGGGCTAACTCTTGTAATAGCCGGGACCCATGGATATTATTATGCACAAGTAAGACATAGAACTGATACCGCTAACGTTAGTACGGGTAGCACAGTACATTTCTTAACAAAACCAAATACATTTACTTCAGGTTTAGGAGCAATCGCTATTAGTGAGACTCGGATTGATTTATCATGGGGTAATGGTAATGGTGCCGTTGGTGCCTATGTTGAATATACAACTATTGATCCTAGTATGCAGGTATGGAGCCCAGGTAATCCTTTTGACGATATGTATCCAGTGCCTCCAACTGGGTATTGTTCTGGTACAGGCTATATACATACACCTGTAAACCCTGCTACTACTTATTGGTATAAAGCATGGGCATATGCATCTGATGATGGCTACACGTCAAATGCTATCGGTGGTGCTTTCCCATATGGTGACAGCCCAAGTGCAGCTCAGGCTACAACCCCTGGGGGGAGTAGTCCTAAGCCGACATATTCATCGACAAATATTCTTTTGCCTGATACGAACAATTTTTATCCTACATATCCAAATAGTATAGATGTAACAATTCGTGATGAGGATGGTTGGTATGATATAAGATTTGTAGATGTGAAAATTGGACCTAATTTAGAAATACCTGCAAAGAATGAGTCATATGTGATATTTCGGTATGATCGTGATAACCCTGAATTTATAGTTCTGGAGGGCACAATGCCTGAGAATTGGCATTTAAACACGGAAGGTTGTGTATCCGGACCAGGTGGTTTTGAGACAGATCTACGTCTATTATTTGCTTTTGAGTATATTACTTGGGAGGTCCCGGAGCCAACAGATATAGATATAGTGCTTTATTGTGAAGACAATGAAGAGAACTCTAAATATAATAATTTCTTCAATAGCTTTGATATAGTCAACACAGTTGTACCTGCCTCTATAGATTCTGATGATCCCACTGATAGAGTGAATAGAGGAGCAAGTGTTACTGTAGACTTCCAAGTTACTTTCTCCGAGGATCCTGGGGCTGGAGAGTACCGAGCTGGCCCTACACCAGTTCCCGGTTCAGAATTTAACAGTATTAGTGTATATAACGCTGGAGATGAGGCAATGGGTGGAGATGACACCATTGATAGCAGCGGTCAGGGTAGTGTCTCCTTTGATGTCCCAGGTGAATTTGGAGACAATTTTTACAATCTTTATTTAGATATGGCTCATCCCGCTGCCCCTACTGGCGAATACTCTTATCCTACTTATGAAAGGTTGAATATAATAACAGATGAAATAGTCATTGGTAGCCTTGTAAATGATAGCGGTGATGGAAGAGTGAACGTAGGTGAAGAGGTTACGTTTTCAGTTTCTGATGTAAAACTAGCATATGATAACCATCCATTGGACCAAGGTGGAAGTGATACCATACAGTTAACCATTGGAGATGCTGCTAGCTGGGTAACTGATCATTGGGAAGTTACTTATGATGGCCTAGGAGGAATGGGAGCGGCGACAGATATTCAAATTTCTTCAGCCTCCGAAAACACTCATGGTATTACAGCTGTCCAAAGCGGCTATACTACGCATGATGTTATCTGGGATCAACTCGTTGAGAGTATTTCAGTCGATACAATCAATACCGGGGAACAAGCAACTATCAATGTAGGCTTCACCTACGACTATGATGATACTCCTGCTACTAGCTATCAATATACCCTCATTCGAGATATTGGTGGTAGTACAGAGAGAACTTATACTGATTATACAAATGCTACTATTAATTTCAAACCAGATGTTGCTGGCTGGTATAATTTCTCTTTTACCTCAGCTGAGGGTTTAGATTATGGTATCACACACAGAGCATCGCCTATAATTACTGAACTCAAAGTAAAACATGATGTAATAGTAGTTAGAAACGCAAATAATAAGGGGGTGAACTATATCACATGGGGTGCAAAAGATACTATTACGGCAAGTAAACTCGCCGAGCGTCTAGGTCTTTCAGGATTCGTAGTTGATGAACCTGATGATACTATTCAAATATTTGACAACACCCTTGGAACTTGGTCTACAAGTGTGTATGTAGTAGGTGATGGTGGTACCCTTGTTACTATCAATAGGGGAGATCACTTGAGAATTAAATCACACCTAGATGGTACTCATAGCTATTCTTTCAGTCCAGATAACTCAACTACTACTGATCCTATCACGGAAACTATGGCTTTCTCAACCGAAGGTCAGGGTTACGGCTATATAACTTGGACCAAAGCACCCATAAGCCCAAGTGACTTTGTAACTACTCTAGCTACTAACAACGATGGTTTAGAAAGTAATAGTAACATAGAACTAAATGTTTACAATCCAACAACAGGTACATGGGCAAACTTTAACGCAAAATGGCAAGCATTTGCAACACTAACAATAATTAATACATATGATGTAATATGTTTCAGAGCACCCGGATATACAATTGACTACGACTCAACCTGGTTCACCTAATAAATTTATATCTAACTTTTGAAATAACGACAAAACGACAACAGTTTATATATAAGTAACCACATATAATAAATGTGGTTTACTTGAAAACAAAAAAAATCATAATATTAATCACGATTTTATTGATAAGCTCACTAACAACGCCTAGTATAACAAATGCTAATGATACAATTTATAAAACAAACAATATGGATGATCCCGTCCATCAAATTGTCTATGGTTATATTACTTATAGCGATGGCTCTTGGGTTCCTATTGGAGTTCCTGTTACTATAACAAATCTAGATGAAGATGACTCTGCAGTGGTTTATACTGTAATCAGTGAATCTGGCCAAACAAATTTATATGTATTTGATGTCTATGATGTAGAGGCGCAGTATGGTGATACTATATTGATCAATGTTTCTTATGGTGGTTGTGCAGGAAACGATACAATAATTGTTGATAATGGGCCTACTCAGAGATGTGATATAACTATATATGGTAATCTCCCACCAGCCATACCTAGCCAACCTTCTGGACCCACAGAGGGATATAAAGATGTTTCTTATACTTATTCAACAAACACAACAGATCCTGATGGTGATGATGTTTATTACTGGTTTGATTGGGGTGAGGGTACAAATAGTGGTTGGGTAGGACCATATACTTCAGGAGTAACAGGTAGTGCGTCTAATAGTTGGAGTAGCTATGGTACATATAAAGTAAAAGCTAAGGCAAAAGATACTCATGGTGCAGAACTTGGAACATTATGGTCTGATAAATTAACTATCACTATTGTAAGTCAACCTCCTAATACCCCAAGTACTCCATCTGGTCCAACATTACTTAATATCGATGAATCAGGTACATATAGCACAAATGCTACTGACCCTGATGGGGATCAAGTCCAGTATCGTTTTGACTGGGATGTAGATGGATCACATGATTATAGTGACTGGTCTTCACTTGTACCATCTGGTACAACAGTAAGCATGGATAACTCATGGAGTAGTGGTGGTACATATGTTGTAAAAGCTCAGGCTCGCGATGAATATAATCTTACTAGTGAATGGTCAAGTGGTTTATCTGTATCAGTTAACAATCCTCCAAATACGCCAGGTGATCCAGAGCCTGAAGATGGAGCAACTGAGGTAGATATAGAAGCTGATTTAAGCTGGAATTGCAGTGACCCTGATGGTGATTCATTAACATATAATGTTTATTTTGAAGCGAATGACCCAACCCCTGATGAACTTGTATCTGAAAACCAGACAGGTACAACTTATGACCCAGGTGCTATGAATTATAATACACATTACTACTGGCAGATAGAAGCATGGGACAACAATGGGGCTTCCACTTTGGGCCCAGTATGGGATTTTACTACAATGTCAGAACCTAATAACCCGCCATACACACCTAGTGACCCAGATCCTGAGGATGGCGCCACCAATGTAAATGTTGATGCTGATCTGAGTTGGACTGGCGGAGATCCAGATCCAGGGGATACTGTTGTATATGACGTATATCTTGAAGCAAATGATTCGACCCCTGACATGAAGGTAGCTGATGACATATCTAAAGAATATTTTGATCCTGGTACACTCCAGTATGAAACCATGTATTATTGGCAGATATTTGCAAGGGATAATCATGGTGCTATTACAGAGGGGCCTGTTTGGTGCTTTACAACTGAAGGAGCACCAGTCCCTGATCTTGACTGCGAGGGTTCTCTAACTTGGACTAACGTGGAACCAGGAGGCACCGTAACAGATAGTTTCATTGTTAAAAACATTGGTGAACCTGGTTCAGAACTAGACTGGGAAGTAATAACATGGCCAAGCTGGGGCACATGGACATTTAACCCGCAGAATGGCACTGATTTACCAAAAAATGGAGAAACAACTGTTCAAGTAACTGTTGTAGCACCAGATGAACAAAACGAGGAGTTCACAGGTGAAGTAAAAGTAGTCAACAAAGAAGACAGCGATGACTACTGCATAATACCAGTATCTCTTACCACTCCAGTGAATTTTTTTGCTAATTATTTTCAATTAGTTCCTTTTCAGTATGTGGTATTAATAAGTTCATTTAATTTGGAGAGCACGCAAACAAACAGTCAGTTATTGGTGATGGGCGGCTCTAATTCGTTGCCATCTAATTTTCAATAAATAATTATTCTTTCCCGAGTATTTTTTGATGTTACAATAGATTTAAAAAGTAGACTAATATTATAATCAAAGCTATGTTGAATGATGAGGAGGGATATGGATAAATCCATCGTTATCAAAAAAATGTATAATATTGATTATTTTCCTTGTAATAATGTCATCTTTTTATATGCCAAAAGTAACTAGTTTAGATCATCAAATCATTTTGGGTTATATTACATATAACGATGACTCTTGGGTTCCTAACAATGTTACTGTTACTATAACAAATCTAGACCAAGATGATTCTGCAGTGGTTTATACTGTAATCAGTGATTCCGGGCAAACAGGTTTATATGTATTTGATGTCTATGACGTAGAGGCCAACGATGGAGATACCATATTTGTAGATGTCTCCTATGGGGGATGTGTAGGAAACAACTCAATCGTTGTTGATACCAGTTCACCTCCTCAGAGATGTGATGTAACAATCTGTTGCAACCTACCCCCCAATAAAACTAGTCAACCCAGCGGCGATACATTAGCAAATCGTTCAATCTTATATACTTACTCAACTTCAACAACAGACCCGGATGGAGACGATATTTATTATTGGTTTGACTGGGGAGATCAAACTAACAGCGGATGGATAGGACCGTATCCCTCAGGAGCAACAGTTAACGCCTCGAATTCATGGGATGCACCAGGTGATTACAAAGTTAAATGCAAAGCAAAAGACACATATGGAGCAGAACGTGGCGATGGATGGTCAGACCCCTTAACAGTAACAATTACCAACAGAGCCCCTAGTATATCAAGTAAACCCAGTGGTGAAACATCTGGATACATTTCGTATTTATACAGCTACTCAACAATAGCAACAGACCCGGATGGAGACGATATTTATTATTGGTTTGACTGGGGAGATCAAACTAACAGTGGATGGGAGGGCCCATACGATTCAGGAGCAACAGGTGTTAAAATCTACCATGAATGGACACAACCAGGGAACTATAGCATCAAAGCTAAAGCAAAAGATGAATACGACCTAGAAACCGAAGCAGGCTGGTCAGAACCATTAAACGTAACGATCACAGACCCCCCTAACAAACCACCAATAGCTGACTTCACTTATTCACCAAAAAACCCCCTAAAAAACACAGTTATTAACTTTACAGACACCTCATTTGACCTTGATGGCAACATAACAAGCTGGTACTGGGATTTCGATGATGGTACAAACTCAACAACACGAAACACATCCCATACATATCCTCAGACTGGTAACTACAAGGTTAGTCTCACAGTAACAGATAACGAAAGCCGAACCGATACAGTAGAACGTACAATAACTGTTTCATCCACTTCAAAACCTCCAGATACCGACTGGAAAGACACATCAGAAATCACTCTCACACACAACGAAAAAAACAAAGGCATCAACTATTTAACCTGGAAAGGCGAAGCAATTAACGCAAGTGATTTAGCAGAAAAAATCTCCCTCTCAAATGGAGAATCAATAGCAATATTCGATGAAACCAATGGAGGATGGCAAAAATATACTATAGGAAGCTCAACCGATGAAGACGATTTCCTAGTTTCACCCATGGATGTCATCTCTATTAAATGTAAAACAGAGAAAAAAATCAATGTCGATATATCAAAACAGAGTGAGACAACGCAATCTATCACAATTAGTTTTGTATCTGACACAGTGACAAAAAAGAGTAACGAGGGCTACAACTTTTTTGCCTGGACTTCTGACCAAACATTATCAACAAAAGAATTCGTTGAACTCTACAATTTTTCCAATGAAAACATAGAAATAAGTGTATATAACACTGCTGATAACACATGGTACACCTATAACCCCTCTGTACCTGCAGTCTTTCACAACTCTTTCAATATTCAAACTTATGATATAATCTGCATAAAAGTATCAAAAAAATCAACAGAACATATGCTAACTATCACATAGGAGACTTAAAAGAATGAAAACTATGAAAATAAACATACGTCAACACTTATCCCTAATCATAGTTAGCTCTCTAATAATAGCATCAGCTCTCAGTATGTATTACGTACCCACGGTTAAAAGCGATCTAAGCGGCCCATATTTTATACGTGGATACATCTATAACGCATCTGGAAACGTCGGAGCAGGTGTAACAGTAACAATAACTAATATAGAAAACGATAACTCAGGTACCACTATCACTATAGCTGGTGGTGCTTACCAAATTAATGTTGGAAATGCCACTGGTTTTGATTGTACAAATAGTGATCAGATCGTGGTGAACTGTAGCCATGTACCATCTGGATCAGCCATTGAGGTAGGTGAAAACATAACAACCATAGACACAGGTGGTACCTTCTCATGGTGTAACCTATCAGGTAGTACAAAACTTGTAGCTCAAAGCCTATCATTTAGTATCAATGATACATCATGGAATGCAGGATCAATAACACTTGGATCATATGCTTATACTAGTGATACACATTTTAACCTAACCAATGAGGGAAACGTTAAAATTAACGTAGCTGTGAATTCATCAAATATAACCTGGGGTGGTGGTACCTGGTACATTAATGATACCGCTGATCATGATAACTTTACACTTCAATATATGAAAGAGGGAGGAGCTTGGACAGCCATTGGTTATTCTAATAGTTCTTTTGTCACAAACCTATGGTATAATAACTCACTTTTTCCCGGTCAAACATGGTCACAGCTTTTCGGTTTAAATGTTACCATGGCTACATCATCAACAGTTAGTGATCCACCTGCGTTAAGTGTTAAAGTCACCTTCTGGTCAGTTATAGCTTAACAATTCATAATAAAAAAATTCAGAACTATTTGGGTGTAGGAGAGAAAAATAATGAAAAAAACATGGATTATATTTACCATATTAATTCTATTTTTACTTTTATCCATGTTTACTATTGGAAAAGCAAGAGTTAGTGTTTCACCAGCTGAATTTAAAATAACCTTAGACGAGGATTTCACTAAGGGGAATAATTCAAGAAATATTATTGTCACAAACTATAATGATTATAATATCTCTGTTAAAACCCGGATGAAACATCCAGATCCCATTGAGTGGATGCGTAGTAGTAGAACTGTTATAAAAAATCTTTCATGGGTTACTATTTGGCCATCTTATTTTGTAATCCCTAGTAATACTAGTGCAGAGTTTATTGTTAACGTTTATGTCCCTGAGATTTATCAGCAGGAGTGTCTTGATGAACGTTGGGAGTCATGGGCTGCTTTTAAGATAGGTGCTGCACCTGGTTTTCCCTCTGGTACGATAAATGAGGGGTATCTTGTAAGAGTATATGTTGATGCACCAGCGTCTCCTAAAGATGAACCAAAGTCGGGTGATGAGCCTCGGGAGATAGTTTATGATACTATTATAGCTGTTATTGTAGCCCTCGCGGTCATCCTGCTTTATATTAAAATTAGAAATAAAATCTAATTAGGAACTTAGACTATATTTTTTTGTTTTTTACTTGTAAACTAGTTTTTTTTAGCCTGTTTTTTGGTATTTTATCAAATTGTGTGTTTTTCATCCTGTAATTTTAACGAGTCATCTTTAAATACAGGGAGTGAGAGAATGTATCGTGTTATCATTTATCAATATATGTTGATGGAACGGATGGAAACGAGATGCAAGGAGAGAAAGCAAAAAAAACAAACAGACTCCTACCCATACTCCTATTTTTATTACTGTTATCCATATCATTTTTTACCCCAATACTAACCGCTGATGACAAAATAGGCATCAGCTTCCTTCCAGAAATCAACCTACCGCCGTACAAACCAATAGATCCCACTCCAAAAAACAACACAACAGACCATCCCTTAAACGTGGAACTAAGAGTATTCGTCTCAGACCCAAATAGCGAGTTTCTAACAGTATATTTTTATAATGCTAAAAATAACCAACTAATAGATTCATGTATAGTCCCAAATGGGACCTACGCCTCTGTCAACTGGACTAAACTAACTCCTAACAGATATTATTACTGGTATGCTATTGTAAATGATTCCCAATATCAGAACATATCGGACACTTGGTGTTTTAAAACAACAGAAGCAAGTGTAAATGAACCTGAAGAAGAAAACATACCACCAGTAGCCAACATTACAGCACCAGACATCGGATACGTAAACCAAAACATAATCTTCTTCGGCAACGAGAGCTATGACCCCGATGGATTCATTGTAGGCTACCGATGGGACTTTAACAATGATGGATTATTTGATACAGACTGGACTCCTGATTATTATTTCACACACACCTACTTAGAACCAGGGAACTACACTGTAAAACTACAAGTAGTAGATAACTATGGACTACAAAATTTCTCATTACATAATATAACCATATTAGAACTAACAAGTGATAAAGAGTTCCCTATTCCAATAATAAATGGTCGCTATGAAGGAATCACATATGAAAATATCTCTTTTTCCTCAGAGGGCAGCTACGACCCTGATGGAAACATCACCAACTATACATGGTATTTCGGAGATGGAAACATATCACATGATCCAAACCCTATCCATGCTTATTCAAAAGCGGGATACTACATAGTAATACTAGTAGTAACTGACAACGACAACTTAAGTCAAGCTGATTGGACAACAGCATCAATATTCGATGATAAAGAAACAACAACTAAAAAAGAAAAACCCCAGTTTTCAATATGGTTAATAGTAATAATAGCTATACTAATTACAACTATAATCTCCTTAGCCTTTGTGTTAAGACATAGAGAAATCCGTAAACTTATAGAAAAACTAGATAAAAAACCTTAACCCTAGATACTGTTGACTATACAATCAATACTTTTTTATTTAGAGATGATTCTCTAAAGTATATTTAACTGCATATGCAATAGAAAATTTTTTAAACCCCTCATCGTATTTAATGTTGCACTCTAAATTGTGAGTTTAAAGTGGAAATAAGGGGTATAAAAGATGGGATGCAATGAGAAAGTTAAGAAATTGATTATTGTAAGTTTTTTTGTGACGCTAGTGGTTGTAGCTGTGGGCCCTCAGACAATTATGGGCGCTACTAAGGAAGTTATTAATGTTTCTTTTGATCCTACTGGTACTATTGATTTAGATGTTTCCCCTGGCGTTGTTAACTATAGCACAGTAGTAAACGGGACAACTGAAGATTCTGTTGCTCTTACACTTTATAACAATGGTACTATAAGTATGAATACTGATATTAATACTAGTGCTACTACGGACCCCGATGGATCTGGTGATTTAACATTGGATCCGGATGGGCAACCTGGCGAGGATCTTTTTTCACTTAAAGTTGTTGATACCACTTTTGATGGTAACGATAATTGGATAACTGCAGGTGGTGTTGAACTGGACAATAATTTAGCAGGTGCTGGTGGTTCCGGTACTTTCGAGATTCAGATTACCATGGGTACTATATCTGTTGATCATGGTTGGCAGACTATTGATGTAAAGCTAACAGGATCTGCATCAACATAATAAAAAACTCCTATCCTTCTCTCTCATTCTTTAGATAACTTTTATTTATCCTTTTATTTAATACTCTTAGTCATATTTTTTAATTTAGATAATCTTTTTGCAGATATGTTATATGCATATGTGATTACATAATCACGTGCGAAAAAGATACTTAAAACCTATTTTCCTTTTAAAACTTGCAATATTAAAAATCAAGTTAGGAAAGAGGGATAAAGAATGGGATGCAATGAGAAAATTAAGAAATTAATTATTGTAAGTTTTTTTGTGGCGCTAGTGGTTATAGCTGTGGGCCCTCAGACAATTATGGGTGCTACTAAGGAAGTTATTAATGTTTCTTTTGATCCTACTGGTACTATTGATTTAGATGTTTCCCCTGGCGTTGTTAACTATAGCACAGTAGTAAACGGGACAACTGAAGATTCTGTTGCTCTTACACTTTATAACAATGGTACTATAAGTATGAATACTGATATTAATACTAGTGCTACTACGGACCCCGATGGATCTGGTGATTTAACATTGGATCCGGATGGGCAACCTGGCGAGGATCTTTTTTCACTTAAAGTTGTTGATACCACTTTTGATGGTAACGATAATTGGATAACTGCAGGTGGTGTTGAACTGGACAATAATTTAGCAGGTGCTGGTGGTTCCGGTACTTTCGAGATTCAGATTACCATGGGTCCCATATCTGTTGATCATGGTTGGCAGACTATTGATGTAAAGCTAACAGGAACTGCATCAACATAATAAAAAAACCACCCTTTTTCCTTTCAAAATTTAATTTTTCTTTCTAATCAAGTTAAACCATGGAAAATATTAAATCATGGCAACTATATTATAAAAAGGGTAAAAATTTTGGGCGATGGGTACTCTAAAAAAACAAAGACAACATTTTTCATACTAATAATACTACTAACAAGTATTTTTCTATTTGTGACTCCTGACTCTGTCAAAAGCAACATTCAATTATGGCCTGCGAAACTAGAAATAAAGATATCCAACTACCCTGATGATGAGATCCAATATAAAAAGATAAGTGTTACAAACCCTGAAAACCACGAGGTTACTGTTACCGTAGACGTGAAACATCCACTAGCTAATCGTATTCATGAAAACTATTCATATATACCTGATCTATCATGGGTAAAAGTCACTCCTGAGATTTTAGATATACCTCCAAAATCCACAGGTTTTTTCACTGTTCATATTGACATACCTGAGAAACAAAGATCTCAGCATTATAATGAAAAATGGGAAGTATGGGTAATTTTTAATGAGAAACTAAGTGGCGGTAAAAACCAGTCAAACATTAGATTGAGTCTTGCATCAAAAATACGTATTAATACTCCCTCAGGTGAGATCACGCAGAGAAGCCCATATAATATTTTTATTATATTGTTTATAATTGGTGGATTATTTTTCTCTCTCATATTAATATATTTTTCAAAAGGAAATAAGAAATCAAAAAATAAAAAAACAGCTGTATATTTTTTTAGAAAAAAAAGGAATAAACCCGGTAATAAATAATTAAGATTTAGTTCGTTTTTTCTTTATATTTAACATTTTTTATGGACTAAATATATACAAATCTAATTTTATAAAGTGATTCACATATGAATCACATTTGAACACAAGATATTTAAATAAGTGAATCATATGTGATTCACGGATAGGCAACTAGGATGGGAAAAAGCCAAAGATTTCCAGTAGGTTTTCCACCTTTTATCAGAGAAATAATAAAACAACAAGTAGGCATCCTAGGCAACTCCGAAGCTGAAGTCGTCAAAAACATGGTCCTCATCTACCTAACAGAAAAAGGACACCTTAAAACCAAGAAAACAGACAAAAACAAACGGGAGGCGGAGCGATGAACCAGAAACCTCTAGTGAAACTAATAATGATCCTCACAATCCTATCCCTACTAGTCACTACCATCCCATATAACGTAAAATCCATTCAACCAATATACCAAGAAACAATAACAGTAGACATTGAAGGCAATGGCGATTACACAACAATAAGTGAAGCAGTCAAAAACGCAGAATCATTAAGCATAATAGAAATTAAACCAGGACTTTACAAAGAAAATACCATCAAAATAACTAAAAAAATAGCAATAATCGGAGAAAACCCAGATAACACCATAATAGACTTCAACAGAGACGAAGGATTCAAACTAGAAAGTACATACATAGAAATACATAACATTAAAATAATCAACACAGAAAACTATGCAATATCCGTATCAGCTACTGCTGACTACTGTAATATCTCTAATTGTATAATAGAAACCAAAAAACCAAATGGTATCGACATTCTATCAAAACACTCAACTGTCTTAAACTGTGAAATAATCTCCAACCAGTCATATAGTCAAGGAATGAAAATCCAGGGAGATTATAATCTTATAAAGGGATGTACCGTACACGGTTTCGGAGAAGGCATACTAGTTCTAATACAATCTGATTACAATACAATCATAAACTGTAACACATTTGATAATGAAGTAGGCGTAGATATCAGAATCAGATCAAAAAACAACATAATTTCAAATTGTAACATTTATGGTAACGAATTTGGAGTATACCTCTGGCAAAACTCAAGGAGCAACTCAGTATATCTAAACAACTTCTGGAAAAACGACGAAGACGCAATAGATGAAGATAACAACACCTGGGATAATGGCGTAAAAGGAAACTACTGGGACGACCACCGAAGCACAGATACCAACAACGATGGAATCTTAGACACACCATATCAGATATCAGAAACCGCTATGGATAGATACCCGCTTAAAAACATGATACTACCAGATACAATATCTGCCCCAGCAAACATACAACTAACAACCTCAACATGGCATAACACACCATCATTCACCTGGGACTCATCAATTTATGGAAAAGGCATAGAAGGATACTACATAAAACTAGATAGCAACCCCGAAAAATTCATAGGAGACACAACAACCTGGACATCTACAGAAACTATTACAAACGGTGTTCACACCGTATACGTAAAAGCAAAAGGAAACGACGGATCAATCAGTAGCTATACCTCACTCACCTTCTCAATAGATACCACCTTCATAGATACAGATGGCGACGGATGGTCAGATGAAGAAGAACAACAATACGGCACAGACATAAACGACCCATACAACTACCCACTTGACACAGATAACGACCACCTACCAAACCAAATCGACACCGACGATGACGACGATGGCTACAGAGACAACATGGAAAACTCCTATGGAACAAGCACAACAGACTCAAATGACTACCCAACAGACACAGACAACGATAAAATACCAGATGAAGACTCACCAGATGGAAAATACACAGGAGACATAGATGACGATGACGACTACCTCATAGACACAATAGAAAACAAACTAGGATCCAACCCACTAGATGGATCAGATGTAAACAAAATATACATCAAAGGAAAACCCTACCACATAATTGATACAAACGGAGACAGAAAATATAACATACTATACGAAACCACAAGCGACACAATAACATCCCTAGAAAAACAAAACCAGAACTACCTAATCGACCTAGATAAAGACGGCACATACGAATACATTTACAACGCAGAAGAAAACTCAGTATCACTTTACGAAGAAGAAACACCAATACAAGTTGATATATGGATATTACTTGCAGTAATCCTAATATCATTATTCATAATAATAGCATATTATTACACCAAAAAGAGAACTAAAAAACCAAAGATATTACAAAAAATTGTTAAACCACGAATTAAAGAACCAATAGGCTTCTACGCTGGTGACCAAGACACCGTAGAAATGATAAGTCAAACAAGACTCATACTGCAGAATATACAAAAAGATGTAACTACTTATATGGAGAAGTTAAGCCACATCGAAGATCAAATCGAAATAACACCAACAACTACAAAAACCAAGGAAGAACCAAAGATCATAAAAGAAGTCAAAGAGCCAAAAAAAGACGAAAAAGAACCAGACGCCTCCTTAACAACTCAAAAACAACCAGAATTAGAAAAGGCGGAATATGATGAAAACATTGGAATAATTGACAAAGTGATCATCAAAAACATCGAAGAAGACGTAGATAAACTATTATCAAAACTAAAAAATGAAGAAAAAGACTAAAAACCATTCAACAACTTATTTATTTCGCCCCTAAAAACTTCAATACGTCCCTCATTTGATACAACGATATCAGCAGATGCAATAACCATCCCAAGACCCCAACCAAGCTCCCTACGATCACGTTCTCTCACTTTCTCAAGATCCTTACTATCATCTCTTCTATCACGCCCCATAGCCCGCTTATACCGCATCTCATCAGATACATCAACAGCTATGACAACAAAATCCTCTCCCAACTCCTGTTTAAAAGTCTCTATCTCCTCAATATTACGTACACCATCAATCACAAGAATATCAAGTTCACCCATTTGCTTAATCTTTCCAAGTGTCCTTTTAGCCCAAATATCCTTCCCATATTCTTTCCGCATCTGATTAGCAACATTCCCAACATTCTCATCATCAAGCTTTAAACCCTGTTTTTTAACCTCATCCCATACCATATCGCCCATACGAATCACAGGAATACCACGATCCTTGGCAATATGTACCGCCTCAGTTTTACCTGAAAAAGGCATACCCGCGAAAGCTATTATTCTCAACATATTCACCAAATAAACTTAATATTAGTGCAGGGGGAGCGATTCGAACGCTCGAAGACCTACGTCACAGGGTCTCTCAGTGCTTAGGCATAGAAAATGCCCATAGCACGCCTAAGCCCTGCCCCTTTGACCGCTCGGGTACCCCTGCAGATGCTTTTTGGAGACCACTAATATACATACCAATGAAAAACCTTTTTGAAAAAATGTTTAATTTACAGTTTTTCAACTTTTTTATGGATTTTTTCCAGCTAGTAGTTGATGCTCGCCATATCTAGAATAACAATCAGAGCAAAAATGACGAGCAATAAGAGAATGAAGATGCTCATCTACTCCTGCCTCATGGTGGTACAACTCTCCCCCAATTATCTCTTTATTACAATTTGTACAAACCCTAGGAATCTTTGCTACCTTTTTAACAAGCCGGGTTTCTATTTCTACCATTCAATTCCCCCAATTTCAAAATTTATTATAGCCTTTATAATATTTTTCTTTAAACATCTGTTTTTAGTTTAACTTGGTAATAAGTAGTAAATTTAAGTATGAGAAACATTATTCACCAGAGACATGGCTACCTATAGCATCATAGCGGGGTGGGGTAGCCAGGAGATCCCGACGGGCCCATAACCCGTAGATCAGTGGTTCAAATCCACTCCCCGCTACTCAATATTTTAAACCTAGTTTTGGAACTTCAACACCACTTCCTTTTTCTACTCTACCTACAACTTTAACCTCAGATTTTGAATTTTTCTTAAGAATATCCAACGTCTCGTTAACATTATCACTGGATATGATAACCACCAACCCCATACCCATGTTAAAAGTCTGATACATTTCTTTATCATCGACATTACCATATTCTTGTATAAATCTGAAAACCGGTAGAGGCTCAAAAAGATCATCAATAACGAACTTCACTCCACTGTTTAGCCTTGGAAGATTATGTAGTCCACCACCAGTTATATGAGCGATTCCATGAACCTTTACTTTTTTCAAAACCTCCAATACTTCTTTTACATAGATCTGAGTAGGCATCAAAAACACTTCACCAACTGTTTTATCAGGATACAAATTATCAGGAAACTTATCAGTGTATGAAAGACCCATATGTTTTACAACTTTTCTAGCGAGTGTAAAACCATTAGAATGAAGACCACTACTACTCAGTCCAATGATAACATCCCCTGGAGCTATCTTCTCACCAGTGACAATATCACTCTTCTTAACATAAGAAAGACATGTACCAGCTAGGTCAAAACCATTAATTATCTCAGGTAATGATGCTGTTTCACCACCAATAATAGAAATATTTGATAACTCAGCTCCTTTCTGCAAACCCTTTCCTATTTCCCTGGTGATTTCTGGTTTTGGATCCTCAATTGCAAGGTAATCAACAAAAGCCAATGGTTCCGCTCCAACACAAATAGCATCATTCACATTCATAGCAACACAATCAATACCAACAGTATGCCATTTCCCAAGTTTAGAAGCTATTTCTACCTTGCTACCAACACCATCAGTGCAAAGAACAAGCGCATAATCACCAAATTCTATCATACCAGCATAATGACCACCAAGTGGCTTACCTACTCCCTTACGTGTTGATTTAATATTTGAAAGCATACCCTTTATCGCTTTTTCTTCCTTGTTGATATCTACACCACTTCCCGCATATGTCATTTTCTTCAAATTATCACCCCAAAGTATACACTGGCAAAAACGCTATTCTTGTGATAAACTTTTTGAATGAAAATATCCTTGCATCCTATTGTGAAACTATCAGATTTGGGGGAAAGAAAAGCTATACAGCTAATATCAAAAGTTTTAACACAAGGAGAAGTAGCAGTAGGAATAGGAGATGACTGCGCAGCTATACAACTTGATGACAACTACCTATTAATTTCAACAGATATGATCTCAGAAAACACACATATCCCTAAAATTATGACTCCCTGGCAGATAGGATGGTTCATAGTTGCTATTAACCTCAGTGACATAGCCGCTAAAGGAGGAAAACCCCTAGGACTAGTCTTATCCCTGGGCCTACCACGAAATAAAACTATAGATTTTCTAGAAGAACTCATGAAAGGAGCAGATGAATGCGCAAAAACATATAACACCTCAATAATCGGTGGTGACACTAAAGAAAACCCGGTTATCACCATTTGTGGAACCGCATTTGGCATTGTTAAGAAAAACGAGTTCATGGGCCGTAAGGGCTCAAAACCAGGGGATATAGTAGCTGTTACAGGCTTGCTCGGAGGAGCGGGTGCTGGACAATTTGCTATACAGTACAATATCAAAGATGATGAAATTGTAAAAGACTTGTTAGAACCAACACCAAAAATCAAAGAAGGACGTGTCCTTTCCAGCGGGAAAACTGTTACCTCCTGTATGGATATATCAGATGGACTATCATCCTCTCTTTATCAACTAGCAGATTTAAACAATGTTGGTTTTGAAATAATAAAAGAAAAAATACCAATATCACCAGTTTTACTAGAACTCGCTGAGAAACATAAAAATTTAGATGTTGACTATTACAGTCTTCATTTTGGAGGGGACTATGAACTACTATTAACCCTGTCTCCTGAGAAATTTAAAGAAACAAAGAAAAACATGACAAAAAACGGTGGTAATCTCACAGAAATTGGGATTGTAACAAGTGATAAAAAAATCCAAATAAACGATAAAGGAAAGAAAAAAACACTACGAAACAGGGGATATGAACATTTCAGATAAAACCAATATTAACTATTAATGGGTAACATTTGTAAAATAAACATTTTAAATAAAAACAAACAGAATAGAGATATAGAATACTATGGATAAAAAAATCCTTACAATAATACTAGCATGTATACTAATAGCAACACCTATTATACTTTATTATAGCTGGGGCCAGGAAGAACCTGAAATAAATAAAAAACCAATTGTTGAACTTACTTTTCCCTTATATGGGTCAACTGTTTCAAAAATAGCTATAATCAGTGGTACAGCCTCTGATCCAGATGGCGATGATACTCAGTTAAAAGTAGAGGTTTACATAGACGATGGATGGGTTACCGCAGATGGTAACACAAAATGGAGCTACGAGTGGAGAGTCTATGATGTTGAGGATGGTTTGTATACCATACGTGCACGGTCATTTGATGGGATTAGCTATTCGCAGGTTGAAGAAATTAAATTAATGGTTCAAAACCCTGAGACTGTAGAAACAGATTCCCATAAATGGGCTGTTTTCATAGTCGCCTCAAACTTTCCAATGGATAACGATAGTAAACTCGGCAATGGTGGTCTCAATCTCGCTGAAAACATGGCTGAGTTCTTCATAAGCAACTATGGTTACTCAACTCCTAATATTTTTATACTTTTTGATGATGGATGGATAAGAACCGATAATGGTTATGGTGACAGATTAGAGACATTAATGGAGAGAGACCACAAATATGATTTCATATATGGCGGAGCTACAAAAAGTAACGTATTATCAACATTAGAACATGTTGTTGAAATTTCAAACCGTTTCAACGATAGCGAGATATTCATATGGATATCTAGCCATGGCTGCGGTGATAACACGAACGAGCTCACAGGTGGAAAGATACTGGAACGAAGTGCTGTTTTCCTCTGGGATGATATCCTCCCAGATGATGAACTAGGAAATGTTTTATACACTTTAAAATCTAAGAAAACCTGCGTCATTGTCGATGCATGTTACACTGGTGGTTTCGCTGATAAAACAATCTATAGCCTCCCAGAGTTTTTACTACTAAAATCAAAAATCCCAAAAACGGGTAGAGTCGTAATAACAGGTACTAGTAAATACCGGAAAGGATACGCAAGTACCATCAATGGTCCATTATTCACTCTTCTATGGCTCGAAGGAATTACAACTGGGAAAGCAGATGGATTCCGACCAGGTTTTAGAGACATGGGCCGTTCAACCAGGCTTAGAATTTTCAAAGATGGAAAGGTATCTGTAGAAGAAGCATTCTACTATGCACGCTACACTCTAAGAAACAGTGAAGAACTAGAACAATATAACCAGATGGAACCACAAATAAACGATCAATACCCCTACAAGGGAACAATGCTTAGCCGACGTGGGTTAGACCTTGGGGAATAATATTAATATACACTTTTTTTCTGTATAATATTCAAAAGATGGAAAAAACTGCTAAATTCTGGAAAAAAATTGAAGATAAAAAAATCCAATGCAGCTTATGTAATCACAACTGCAAAATAGATAATGGTGAACTAGGTATCTGCAATGTCCGTAAAAACGAAAACGGCGAACTATTTACCCTAATCTATGGTTCTACTTCTTCTATGGCTGCAGATCCAATTGAAAAAAAACCATTATACCATTTCCATCCCGGAACAAACGCGTTCTCAATGGGAACAGTCGGCTGTAATTTCAAATGTGAACATTGCCAGAACTATGGCATTTCAACAGCGCCCTCAGACTACTTTCATATTCAGGATATCACACCAGAGCAAGTAGTTGAATATGCCAAGAAATATGGTTGTGAAGGCGTCGCCTGGACATATAATGAACCAACTATCTGGCATGAGTTCTCATATGATTCATCTAAACTAGTAAAAAAAGCAGGTTTGTACACATGTTATGTTACCAACGGTTTCATACGGGAGGAGCCTCTAAAAGAGATTTCTCCTTATCTAGATGCTATGAACATTGATGTTAAAGCTTTCAGTGAAGATTTTTATAAAAAAATCTGTAAAGCACGTTTAGAACCCGTTCTTAACACCTGTATCCTTGCAAAAAAACTAGGGATACACATTGAATTAACATATCTAATAATACCCAGTTATAATGATTCCACTGAGGAGATTAAAAAGTTTTGCAACTGGATTATGGATGTGCTTGGAGATGATACGCCTGTTCATTTCTCCAGATTTCACCCGGATCATAAAATGACAAACGTTGCAATGACTCCTATGGATACGATGACTGGAGCATATGAAATTGCACGTAAATCTGGGATTCTTTATGTTTACCTTGGTAATGTTCCTAGTGGGGAATATGAAAACACGGTTTGTCCTAAATGTGGAAACACCTGTGTAAGAAGATATGGTTTTTCCATTAGCATAGATGGCCTTAAAAATGGCAAATGCTCTAAATGCGGAACATCCCTTAACATAGTTACTTAATAAATATAAAAAACAAAGATTTTAATAAACCATACTGTCTTATCACTCTCCAATATATCAACAAAATGAGACATAAAGGAAAAACTTAATAAAGGGGAAAATATACTTATAATAATAGAAAAATACAATTAATAATATAAAATTAAAGGTGAACCTATGACTTTAAAACAAAGCGATAAGATAATAGCAATAGTAGGAGTCGTCATATTAATAGTAGCTGCATTTGCAATTATTATCTATGCACCAGAAGACGATGAATCAGAAGAACGTACACCAAAAACCAAGACTTTTGAAGTCACATGGGTTGGACAAACCGGTGAGATGCTTATCTCTGATGGGGCCTATAGTACTTACACTATGCCTTTTACAATATCTGCTGAACCTGGAAGTGTCATCACGGGTGTTGACATCCAGATAACATGGCAAGATGATAACACATGGGGTCTTATAACAAAAGGCGAGGACACTTTAAAAGCTGATTTCACAATTAATGGTGAAACAAAAACACATGAAGAAACTGGAAGCGGAGATGAAACACTACCATTTATGATATATGATATGCCCAAAGTTACAAAAATAGAGGCAAAAGACATCGACGAAGCCAGAGGTATGCTTACACAACTTGAACCAAATAAATATAACGCAACATTTGATGTCGATATAACTGTAACAGTTGGGGAATCATTCAAATTCCTAAATCCAATTAGATCTCTCCTTAACAAAAGGAAAGATACAGGTGACAATTTCGATTTAAAAATAACATATACATATTATACACCCAGCATAGAAGATACGCCTATGGAACCAGAAGATAATGATGAGGAAACCAGTCGCAACAATGATTATCGTTTAACAGGTACTAATTACCTTATTGGCTTAGGTGCTATAAGATAAAAAATAAAAGCAATCGGGTAAAACTATTGTATTTTAAAACGCAATAGGGCGGTAACGCCCCCGATTCCTTCCATTTTTTTACCAGCTTCATGTATAGTATTGATAATAGTAAAATCACTATTATTGTCCTTAGCTAAACTTAATAATTCTTCACCCTTCGCAGTGCGTACTAAAACATCAGTTATTAAAAGCCTCTCAACTGCACCATTCAATAGCGCGTTTTTAACCTCTTTTTCTCCATAGGCCGCTAATCCATCTTTTTTTATTTCCTCAAAAAGTCTCTCAACCAAACTTGTTTCAAATACCACTCTATTTTCTTTTGTGAGTTGCTTTACAACCCCTGTTTTAATAGCCTCTTGTACACCATTCATACCAGCGTTACTAGTCCCATGAATTAAGCATTTATTAAAAAGAGATGGCTCTTTTTCTCGCCCATATTTCACGAAATGTTCCTTTGTAAAACCAGATCCAACAACAACTAGATTTGTCCCCTTATCAACATTGTTTTTTACAACACCCAGTATCTCATTAAAATACTCATTCTGTGTATCTTTACTATCATACATTTTCCCAGATCGTTTCGAGTTAACATCTGCGATCCATTGTACACCACTCTGTCTTAAAACCGCGATAGATGCCATATCCTCATCAAGGGATACAAACGTTAAAACAGGTTCATCTCTAAGTTTTACAGCCTCATCAATACGCTCTAGTTGATGATACTTCCATTCTTCTTTTACTATTGAAACTGGCTCCATGTTATCCGCTGTAATATTAAGCGTATGAAATGATCCAAGATCCTGAGGACCCTCCTCAATGGTCCCATGTATACGAAGCCGATCTGAAAACTCATGGAACTTCACCTCACTAACACGAACACCTAGTTTCATACGTTTCTTCTCAGCCTTCTTTGAACGTATTTTATCATCTTTCTGCTCATCTGTCCTAAAAGTCACCGCACGAACAAGATCACCCGTGTCAATAATATTATGTAAATGCCAGATATCATCAAGATTCTCAGCAACAAGTTTAATCTCACCATGTTTAAGATCCTTAAATACAACTTTCATATCTTTTTTACCTCACAGCTCAACTCCCACCATCTGTATAATACTAGCTCCACCTGGTGGTAGAACTCTATCAACCTTTTCAACAGATACATCAAACACCCGAGCAAGCCTATTCGCTAGATCACTCTTTTTAATATCACCTGGCTCAATAACCACATATTTATCCGCCATACTTTTAACAGCATCCACAGGGCCACACATAACCCGCGTTTCATTATCAATTTTTACCCCACCAACAGCTAACTCAAGTTTACAACGAAAATAATTCCTTTTACCACGAATAATAAAAGCACCATGTGGTACAAACTCTCCACTCTGAGCAGTTTTACTCACCTGCTCAGGGAGAACCCAATATGCTTGTGCCTCAGCAAACTGTTTCCACGCCTTAGAAAACGATGCAGCAAAAACACAAGCCTCTTCAAGAGTCTTCTCTGAAATATCAATATCCTCATCCATGACTCCCCTGCTTTTTATAATAATACTAGGTGCACCCTGAACATCAGCATGAGCATACCGATCGCCCTCTTTAAGATATTTTTTCACAACAACCTCATTTGTTTTAGCATCCTTTCCACCAACAACAACATTCCCATCACTAGAAATAAACCAGCGGAAACGCTCAAACCAGAACAATTTACCCTCCTTAACCCTCTTTTTTTCCTCTTTTGCTTCTAACTTTTCTTTTTTCTTAACAGATTCAATCTCTCCTAGGGTTTTTTTAATAGATTTTTCAGCACCTCTAAGTTTACTCCTAAGCTTTTTATTATCATCATAAGCTCTCTCAGCATTCTCAGATACACTCTTCCTAAAATTAAGCTTAACCTCAGAACTATTACCTTGGGTGTCTTTAAGATTTACAATTAAACAATTATCCGTAGGATCGAACTCTTTCACAATGCTCATTTCATTTATCTTTTCAATCTCATGTTCTTTTTCTTTTAAATCCAAAACCCGTTTTATCTCCTCAAGTATTTTTTCAACATCTTGATAATTAAGATAAATCAGATCCCCCTCAATTTTTTTCAACTCTATTTGTCCCTTGAGTTTTTTAACAGTTTCTTCCTGTTGAGCTAGCTGTCTATGAAGCTTACCAAGTTCTTTATCAATACTGCTCTCTTTTTCCTCTTCAGTTTCCTGAGTCTCTATAAACGTCTCTAAACTCCTGCTTAAACTATCTGTTCTCTCAAAATCCATATTCTCATAACTTACAAATTTAAAAGGTAGAACATCAACAATTTCTCCATTTTCTTTTACAACGACTGGTTCAAACTTTTTCTCCTTGAAAAACTTTAAAAAATCTGTTAAAGCTCGATATATCTTTGAAATGGTCACATCGTCAATGTCTTCAATTTTTGTTTTTTTATCAACATTTGCTCTTTTGCATATTTCCTCAGCAATAGTCCCACTAAGATTTATGTTAACAGCGAGAGTTCTAACAATATCAGTATTACTCTCTCTCAGTAGAACCGTGAATTTTTCTAGGGTTAGATCAAACGGGTTTATCTGCGAAGGAGGTGGAACATATGGCTCTCTTCCTTTTATTTTTCTATCTCTCCATGATTGCCTAATAAGTGGAAGAATGATTTTATCCCCTGGGTCGACTAATACTATGTTCCCATTTGAAAAAAACTCTATTACAAGCGTGTATTCTCCTTCTTTTTTTTTAATTTTAAGTTTTATAATTCTATCAAACTCATGCTGTGAAATGTTAGAGATTCTCCCATTTAAGAGATATTTTCGTAAGGTCATTGCAAAAGTTGATGGTTTTAAAGGCGTCTCAAGCACCTTCTGAGTAGTACATATAAGCTTCCCGTTTCTAATGAATAAAAACTCTTTTGTTTTATTCTTTTTAATTCTAATTAGTAACTCGTTACGAGTAAGCTGATATATGTTATCCACATAAGCGTCCTTTAAGTCTTGAAGCTCTGAGATGATTGCATAGATATCAAATGAGGATAGCTGTTGTTTCATTCTACAGGATATATAAGAAATGTCATTAAAAAAGACTATCATATTAAAAAGCTAAAAAAAGGAGGAGGGGATGGGATGAAATCTGATAAATTAATTATATGGCAGAGATGCCAGCATTGCTGGCATGTCCCCCTTATTTGGCGTCAATCTAATATTATAAAGGTTGTTTATCCTTTATATATGTCGAATGGGGGTCATTGAAAGTATTCTTGTGCCATTAGTTTCACTCACCCCTACAAAAACACTATAGTTACTTGCTTCGATCAAAATATGTGTCAAGGACAGGCGTTGCAAATCTACCACTTCACCCTGGTAAAGCACCACGATGGTTATTCAAACGCATGGTTCTATTATCAAAAGGTATCACTGAAGTCATAATCCATGAATATGGAAAAGATGAACTACTAAGACGACTCTCAGACCCCTTCTGGTTTCAGGCTTTATCATGTGTCCTTGGTTATGATTGGCATAGCTCAGGTACGACCACTGTAACTTGTGGCGCGTTAAAAGAAGCAATTAACCCTGAAAATCTTGGAGTTTCCCTTGCAGGTGGTAAAGGTAAAGCATCAAGAAAAACTCTTGAACAAATCGAAGAATTTGGAGAACATTATAATTTTTCAACAGCAACAATTAATAAATTACAGTATTCAAGTCGAATGGCAGCAAAAATTGATAACACTGCGATACAGGATGGACATCAGTTATACCATCATGTTTTCTTATTTACAGAGAATGGTCATTGGGCAGTTATTCAACAGGGTATGAACTCTGATACAAATTATGCTAGGAGATATCATTGGCTCTCTGAAGATTTTAATGATTTTCTTCGCGATCCGCATAATGCAATTGTTGGAGAGAAGTCAGAAGATATGGTTCTTAATATGTCTTCTAAAAATAGTTTTGATTGTCAAAATACTTGTATTGATCTAGTTTGTGATCATCCTCGTCATCTAGTTGACGATTGGGCAAGTCTTACAAGAAGTAGTAATCAAACTACTTTGGATGAATGGAATGATCATGCAAAAAAAATAGGTGGTATGGAGATACTATCAATGCCTAGAAGCGTGAATTGGAATAAAATGAGAGAAATTTATGACTTTCAACCAAAAAACTATGAAGAATTACTATCTTTAAAAGGTGTTGGCCCAAAAACTGTGAGAGCTCTGGCGCTTATTTCTGATCTTATTTATGGCGAAAAACCATCGTGGTCTGATCCTGTGAAGTATACATTTACAGTAGGCTCTAAAGACGGTGTACCTTATCCCGTGGATCGAAAATCCATGGATGAGGCAACTGAAATTATTAGAAATGGTATTCAGCAGGCGAAAATCGGTGAAAAAGAAAAACTCGATGCTTTTCGGAGAATGCAAAATTTTGTTTCTATTAATCAGTAAATTTTTGATGGGCCCGGCAGGATTTGAACCTGCGACCATCTGGTTATGAGCCAGACGCTCCACCAGACTAAGCTACGAGCCCTTGGAAAACACTAGGGCATAATACAATTCTAATACTTAAAATTTAGAGCTAAAAAATCCTAGGTTATACTTCTAACTAACATATTATGGTAAAAGTATGAGTTTAGAGTTACAAATCTTATTCTGACATGTTTTTCCAAAATGATAGTAACTCTTTGCTAAGTTCCGCTTTCCAAAGTAAAAAACTTAGCTCATCAGATGGCCTTTCATCTGAATCATGTTTGGGCTTAATTCCATCAACACATCCCGTTCTCTTCAATTTTACCACCCATTTTAATAACTTTATATTAAAATTTGTTGCTATCCATATTTATATGTATCGTGTTAAAATATCAATATGCTAAAATACTCACATGTTCAACAGGGGAAAATTAATTAACTATTTGTTGTTAGATATATCAGTATTTAAATGGCGGAGTTATCAACACTTTCTAAATACCCATTCCTAAACGCATCTAAAAACTATGTTAAAGACAATGATATCTCTATCGAAGAGTTGCTAGAGGACCCACTGTATGAACGTGCAAGAGTAATAGGAATGGAGCGACTTGATAACTCATTTAAAAACAGAGACGTAGGAAACCGTAGCCTTGCCACTGAAACTGATCATGTAATGGAACTTCTCTCCTATCCAATAGCTAGAATGATAGCAGTCTGCATCGAAGATACATATTTCAAAAGACGATATGCACTAGGCGAAGCAATACATGCCTACAGGAGGCTGCTAAACGAACCCGTCTCTTTCCTCCTTGAAATATCAAAAGAATTCAAACTAAAAGTCAACTATAATAAGGATACAAACCAAATAAGCATACATTTCACAGATTATCTGCATCATGCTCCGACAAGGTACAAAGAATGGAAGATGATAAACCGAAATATGAACAAAGGTTACATCAAAATATCTCACAAAGATTTCGCGAGAATAATTCAAGAAGCACTTAGAGATAGAATCAACCAAGAACTTGACCAAAGAGAATGTAACAAAACTATATTCAACACTTTTTCATCGGATATAAAAAGGATTCAAAACACAGTGATGATACATAGGAAAAAAATAGAAGCAGAACCAATCGGAAAATTAGACATTAAAAAACTACCACCCTGCATGAAAGACATCCTAGCAGCTATACAAGCCGGCGAAAACGTACCACACATGGGACGATTCGCCCTTGTAGCATTTCTAAACTCATTAAAACTAAGTACAAACGAGATGCTCAAAATATTTAGCACAGCACCTGACTACGAAGAAGAAAAAACCAGATACCAAGTTGAACATATAACTGGTAGCACCTCTGCTACATCTTATTCACCCCCCGGATGCAATAAGATGCGTACATATGGAATATGCCCTAGTGATAAAATAGATGACCTATGTAGACAAAAAAAACATCCAATTAGTTATTACCGAGCTAAATGGAAACAGGAGAAAAAATAACAATGAAACATTTCATAACTTTTGAAGGAATAGATGGATCCGGGAAATCTACGATATCAAAACTCGTCTATAAAAAATTAAAATCAGAAGGACATAATGTTGTTCTAACGAGAGAACCAACAGATACATGGATTGGAAAACGGGTTCAGGAATGCATTGAAAAAAATGATGACCCCTTCGTCACCGCTTTTACTTTCATCGCAGATAGAATACTACACGTAAAACAAATACAAAAATGGTTAGATGAAAACAAAATCGTAATCTGTGATAGATACGCAGAATCAACCTATGCATATCAGGGTGCACAACTTGAAAACAAGATAGAAACACCTATAAAATGGTTAAAAGAACTCTCTCAGAATCAAATCATCAATCCTGATAGAACCTTTGTTTTCCTGATAAAACCAGAAACCGCTCTCGATCGTATAAGATATAGAGATAACCTTATTCCATTTGAGAAAGTTGCTTTCCTTGAAAAAGTACATAGCAACTATGAGAAACTAGCAAAAGGTAAACGTTTCCTAAAAGTTGATGCTACAAAATCAAGAGATGAGCTTGTAAAAATTTGTGTCGATGACATATTATCCTAGAAATTAGTGCTCCCGTCGGGAATTGCACAGGCCAACAGAAGAAAAATTTAGGAGAGTTTTTTGATTTTAGCCCACTCTGGTTTTTATACAACTGTGAACGAGATTTGAACTCGTTTTTACCGGTAAAAAATATAGGTTTTCTCCTGTAAATCTTATATGTAAAGTTATGTCAAAGATATAAAATAATTACCTATTTAGGCGTCATATTTCAATTATAATCCAAATAAATTCATATCTTTGAATTTGATTTAACAAGAATTTGCTTATGAGGAGGTTGCTTGTTTAGTAGTAACCAATACAAACCAATCTGTTGCACTGCTTCTGTAAACTGGTTAAAATCTACAGGTTTACGAATATAGCTGTTTACGCCTAGAAGATAAGATTCTACCATATCCCTTTCTTCGCTGGATGATGTCAATACTACAACTGGTATCTTTTTTGCCTCTGGATGTGCCTTCATCTTTTTAAGCACCTCCAGTCCATCTATCTTGGGTAACTTGAGATCAAGAAGAACCACCATTGGACCAACACATATAAGCGTTTCACTGTCAACAGAACCAAAAATATATTCCAAGGCCTCAGCGCCATCTCTTGCTACTTGTATTTTATTTGTTATATTGTTATTTTTTAATGCGATTATTGCCAATTCTTCATCACTAGGATTATCCTCTACTAACAATATTTCTACCTCATTTTTGTTCATTATTACCACCTTCATTAAAACCTATTTTACATCATTTATTAATCTCCGACATGCGTTTTGGAAGGCAGAGTGAAATAGAATGTTGCTCCTTTATCGACCTCTCCCTCAGCCCATATATTTCCACCATGTTTGGACACTATACTTTCCACGGTTGCAAGACCGATTCCACTACCCGTGAACTTTTCATCTGTGTGGAGTTGCTGGAATGCCTTGAATAATTTATCTTTGTATTTCATATCAAAGCCTATACCGTTGTCTTTAACATAGAATTGAATGTGATCTCCTTTCTGTTCACTTCCGATCTCGATATGAGCCTTTTCACGATTGGTAGTAAATTTAATTGCATTTTGAAGAAGATTTGCAAAAACAACCTTTAGCATTTCTTTATCTGCTTCAATTTTTCCTAATGGATTAACAACAAATTCAATGTCTCTATCTAGTTCTATATCAAGATGCGCTTTTATAAGGTCATTAACGATATTTTCAACATCTATCTGTTCGTATTTTATCTCGCCCCGTGTAGATCTTGAGAAACTTAGGAGGTCATCGATTAATTGGCCCATTTTTTTAGCTCCTTCACTGATTCGGTCTAGGTAATGCCGCATCTCCTCGTCGACTTTATCTCCATATGTATTTAATAATACCTGGGAGAAGCCGTTTATAGCTCGAAGAGGTGCCCGAAGGTCATGAGAGACAGAATACGCGAAACTGTCTAGATGCTCATTAGTCATCTCAAGTTCTTTTTCACGCTTTTTGATTTCTTGAAAAGCTTCCTTAAGTTTATCTTCTGACTTCTTGCGTTCGGTGAGCTCCTTATAAAGTTTAGCAGTGCGGTTTTCCACCAGTTTTTCAAGATGATTGCGATGTTCTTTGAGTTCCTCCTCCGCTTTCCTGCGCTTGGTAATATCCTCAATAGCCAGAAGCATTATTCGCGGTTTTGCTGGTGGCCCGGGTATGCGCCGAGCATTCAGGATCATTGTTCGTTTGTCAATATGAGGAAAATCATGCTCAACCTCAAAGTTGTCGAAAGAAGTGTTCCTGGG
>CAZGOD010000009.1:0-2700 GCA_964527715.1 uncultured Thermoplasmatales archaeon
CAGTCATAGCTTTAGCACCACCCCACGATGCACCAATAACAGCAGCGATACTACCCAGTTCATCTTCCATCTGCATATATGTTCCTTTTACTCTTGGAAGCATACGTGCCATACCCTCGGTAACCTCTGATGCAGGAGTTATAGGATATCCACCAAAAAAAGAACAACCTGCAAGTAAACCACCATAGACACAGGCCATATCTCCAAGTATAAATTGTACTTTGTTACCTAAAACATTTCTTATTAGCTTAGGATCTCGTTTATATATCATTTGTCTTTTCCTCCAGTTGGGCTTAGGAGAGGTTTTTTCTCATCTTTTTTAACATCTTTATCTGGGATTACAGTTATTGCAAGATCTGGACATAATAATTCACAGAGCCTGCAAAAATTACACTCATTTTTTTCCTTAAGTCGTGGTGGGCGAATACCTTTTTTATTAAACCTATCTGATTCTTCGAGGGCATCAACAGGACAGCGTTCTATGCAGATGCCGCAACCTTTGCACCAGTCGTCCTTAATCTCAATCATTACTACACCTAAAGTATATCTAAAGCTCTGGAAATCGCCATTTCACCACGATATTCAGGTAGCAATATCGGAGCTGTTTTTTTAGATTTAATATCCGCTCTTTCCAACATCTTATTATATTTGTCAATATGTTCGAGCGTAAGTTTCCCAACTTTAGCTTTTTTAACATATTTGGCTGTATAAATTCCTGCGCGACGACCAAATACATTATAGTCAAGAAGAGAATTCCCCATCAATCGATTCTTACCGTGAACACCGCCACTGACTTCACCCGCAGCAAACAACCCTGGGATTCTAGTCTCACATTTATCATTTATTTCCACTCCACCGTTCTGGTAGTGTAGTGTTGGATAGACAAGGATCGGATGTTTTGTCATATCAATATCAAATCGTTTGAACTTTCTGAACTCACCAGCTAATTTAGTTTCGATTGTGCCTTTACCATGTATTATATCTATCATAGGTGAATCAAGCCATACCCCTGGCATATCTGTTGGTGTTACAATGCCATTACCCTTTCTACATTCTCTAATAAAAGTCGCAGATTCCACATCACGAGGTTCCATGGGAAATACGAATGGGTCACCATTCTTATTGAGTGGTACAGCACCCAATCCCCTTATTTTTTCAGTTGAAAGAATCCCAACAATTGGTTCAGGGAAAGCATCGCCTGTTGGATGAATTTGGATGGTATCAAGATCACGAAGATTTGCTCCAACATGATACGCCATGATAAGACCATCACCAGTAGCACCATAATGATTTGTGGTTGGATAATTCGAAAGATGCAATCGTCCACTACCACCCGTCGCAAGAATTGTTGCTTTAGCACGAATCACATAGTATTCGTAGGTCTCAAGGTTAAATGCAATACCGCCAGCTACCTGGCCTTTGTCATCCATTAGAAATTCAATAATTGGACAAAATTCCAAAACAGGAATCTCCAAGTTTCTTGCCTTATCCCTAATGTTCCGCATAAGCTCCATGCCTGAATAGTCCTTGCAACTATGCATACGATTCCTACACGTCCCACCACCAGATAACTCCTGGAATTCTCCATCCTCCTGGCGATCATACATAACACCTAGCCCCTGATGCCAGTTAATAATCTTTGGAGCATCTAAGGCAAGGGCCCGTACAAGCTCAGGGTTATTTTCAAAATGACCTCCGCCATAAATATCAAGATAATGCAACGCAGGGCTATCTTCAGGACGATCTGCTGCTTGTATGCCGCCCTGAGCCATCATAGAATTTGCATCACCATGACGAAGCTTTGTCACTATCAATATTTTATCTTTTGGAACTCCGTTTTCATATGCAAAAAGCGATGCAACAGTTCCAGCACCACCGCCACCAACAATTAATAAATCTACATCATAATCTATCTTACTTAAGTCCACATCCTTTGGATTTAAAACTGATTTAGCTTCAAGTAAATCTACGATACCGTTATACAGCAACTTCCCCTTGTCCACACCAACTCGTACATTTCTCTTGGTGTTGCCCATATAATCAGGATGATACTTTCTCAGAACTTCATCACGTTCTTTCATAGACAATGGCTTAACTGATTGTGACATGTTTCTTTCTCGTTTTTTCTCAACGAGTTTTATAGATTCCATCATGTATTTAGGGTAACCATCAATCATCTTCACTTTAGTCGCCTCCCAAATCTCCTGTTTTTCCAGTTTCAATCTTCCTGTTGCTGTACAACTTAATAACATCCTTCTTATTCATTTTTATCAACTTTTCGACATCTGAATCATACTTTTTGTTTTCAATTTCATTCAGACGCTTAGCAAGATTTTTTGATTTTGGATCAATATATTTCCCGCGTAACCGTCGGGCAAGTTGTGAAACATGATAATGTTTAATGTCAGCAGGACATCTCATCGCACATAAACCACATTGTATACAGTCAAAAGAAATCTCAGCGCATTTCGCGATATCTCCACGGACAGCCATCTGGATATATTTCATAACCTCAATATCTTGAGGGCATGATTTTGTACATGTATTACATGATACACATCGAGCAATTTCAGGATATATCGTTAGAATAGTACTCTCAGTTGGCTTAAGTTTCTCAATATCATATTCTGCTTTAGCAGCAGGAACAAAAGGAAGTTGAACAAGATACATCTTGTCTTCAACAACTTTCTGACATGCAAG
>CAZGOD010000009.1:2710-65200 GCA_964527715.1 uncultured Thermoplasmatales archaeon
AAAACCAGCTCGGCAACCACAACCACGGATAAATCTATAACCAGCATATTCCAAAGCCTTCATTATCGTAAGACCTGCAGGAACTTTGTAGCTCTTACCCATTATGAAAACTTCAACTTCTCCGGCTTTCTGCTCATCATTCTTTGTTTTTTTACTCATATGTTTATCCCCATAAAACAGAATTGATTAATTCGCAAGGAACATTTTTTCCTTTCAATTTCGTCATGTATGGCATTCTCTGCCAGTGCTTTGGTCAAGGCACTTCCTCCAAAATAAAACGAAAATTCAAATAAGGAATATATAATATAAAGTTTTTGATTAAATAATTCCCAAAATAACAAAAAACATTAATATAATTGCAATCTCGATACAATGTTGGAGAAAAGATGCTCCTTTTTACGATAAATACATTGCTTTTTAATAAAATGAGAAAAAAATTTATATTGGAAAAACTATTTCATAAAGACGATGAGCAAACTTGAACTAACCAACAAAGAAAAACTAATGCTGTATGGACTTACAAAATATCCAAAACTAACAGATAAGTCTCTCTCGGAAAAACTTGATTTGAAGCATTCAACTGTTACATCAATCAGACGCAGGTTAAGAGAAAACGAATACTTCAGAACACTTAACATTCCAAGACTTCAGAATATGGGCTGCAAAATGTTGGTTGTTATTTATACGAATTTCAGTCCTTTGATTCCACTGGGGGAAAGAGTAAAAATTACAGGTAAAACAATTGAAGTTTTTGATGAAATATTCTTTTCTGCTGGTGAACAGGACAAAGGATTTTCACTTAGTCTCTCACAAGATTATGCAACAATTGGAAAAATTAACGACATTAGAACTCAGACATTTGGCGGGCGTGGTCTTTTAGAAGAAGAATATCCAAATATGGTGGTATTTCCCTTTGAAATTAGTAAAGATTATCGTTTTTTGGATTTCGCTCCCTTATTAAAAAATAGCTTGGAATCAGATTTAAAAATAGACGATGAAGTTAGTAATATCGGTATTGTAAACAAAGAAGACATAACTTTTTCTAGGACTGAAAAAAAGGTTTATTGTATGCTGATTAAATATCCTGAGTTATCAGATAAAGAAATCGGTAATAAACTAGGTTTTTCACGTCATACTGTTTCAAGGCTGAGAAGAGGTTTTGAACAGAATAATCTAATTAGAAAAATTAATCTACCCAACCTTAAAAAACTAGATTTTGAGATATTAACATTTTTTCATATTCAATTTGACCCGCGAAATCCACCAGATATGGATAAAGACGAAGCTGCTTTGTTGATGAGCAATTCAACCATCTTTATGGCAAGTAGAATGTTCGAAGCATTTATGTTGTCCATCCATGTTGATTATGATGATTATAAAAGAGACAGGACACAGGTCATGCAGATTTTAAAAGAGAATAAATGGATAGCAGAAGAGCCTTTGGTAAGGACGTATAGTCTAAGTGAATTAGTTTTTATAAAGGATTTTAAGTTTTCACCTATAGCAAGAAAAATAATAGGATGTAATTTGCAGATTTAAAAAGCTATTATATATGTGAATTTGTATTCCCGAAACTATGAAACTTTTTGAGTACCGGGGGAAGGAACTGTTTCAAAAATACGATATTGCAGTTCCAAAGGGTAAGCTGGTAAACAATGAGAAAGACCTTTCCGGTTTGATGTTTCCTTTTATTCTTAAGGCACAGATTCCAATTGGCGGTCGTGGTAAGGCCGGCGGTATTAAATCAGCTGAAAATTTGAAGGATGCAAAAGAAAAAATTTCTCAAATCATGGGTATGGATATCAAAGGATTTACTGTGAGAAAGGTACTTGCAGAGGAAAAAGTTGATATCAAAAAAGAGTTGTATTTGAGTATCACCTTGGATCGTACCAAAAGGATGCCCCTTATTATGATTAGTGGTGCAGGAGGTATGGATATCGAGAGCGTACCTGATGAAAAGATTTTCAAAGAATGGGTAAACCCATTAATTGGCATTCAATCGTTCAATATACGCAATGTGATATCTAGGCTCAAACCTGAGAAGGAAGAGGGCAAAGAAATTGCAAAGGTTATCTCGAAAATATACAAAATGTTTAGAGAATATGATTGTGAGCTTGTTGAAATTAATCCGTTAATTATCCAATCTGGCGGTAGCGTTATGGCACTAGATTCCAAGGTTGTTATTAATGATGATGCAATGTATCGTCATCCTGATATTGTTCCTGAGCATGTAGAGCTTACACCGCTAGAAAAGGATGCAAAGGAGAAAGGTATTGCGTTTATTCAGCTTGACGGAAACATTGGTGTGATTGCTAATGGCGCTGGATTGACAATGGCTACACTTGATGCTCTGACAAATTATAGTGGCAAGGGTGGTGTATTTTTAGATCTTGGTGGTACCGATGACCCTGAAAAAGTTAAACAGGCTTTCGAATTAATGAAAAAAGCAAAACCAAAAGTCATATTTTTGAATCTTTTTGGAGGTATCACAAAATGCGATACTGTTGCCAAAGGTGTAAAAGCAGTTATTTCAAAGGAAGGAATTGATTGTCCGGTAATTACTCGAATTAAAGGTATGAACGAGGACATCGCAAAGGATATATTGAAAGATGCAGGGCTAATCACCGCGACAACTCTACAGGATGCAGCTCAGAAATCATCTGATATGGCCAGGGGTGCATAAATGTCAATATTTGTTGATGAGAAAAACAAGGTAGTCGTTCAAGGTGCAACCGGTCATCAAGGAGTGTTTCACATTGGTGAGATGAAAAACTTTGGAACTAAAGTTGTCGCAGGTGTAACGCCCGGAAAAGGTGGTCAAGACGTAAAGGGTGTACCAATTTTTAATAACGTATTTGATGCTGTAGACGAAACCGGTGCAAATACCTCGCTCATTTTGGTTCCTGCACGTTTTGCAAAGGATGCAGTGTTCGAAGCACTTGATGCCGGTATTAAAACAATTGTGACAATCACAGAGAATATACCATTTCATGATGCTATGGAGTTTGTTCATTACTCTAAATACAAAGGCGCGGTTTTGATTGGTCCGAACTGCCCTGGTATTGCCAGCCCAGGTAAAACAAAGATTGGTATTTTACCTGGAACTATTTTTAAAGAAGGAAATGTAGGTGTTGCAAGTCGCTCCGGGACTTTAACTTATGAAATCGTGAATTCGTTAAAGGAAAAAGGAATTGGTCAGAGTACATGTGTAGGTCTAGGTGGCGATCCTATAATCGGCACTACTTTCATTGATGCATTGGATGCTTTTGAAAAAGACAAAGATACAAAGGCAGTTGTGCTTGTTGGTGAGATTGGGGGTACTGCTGAGGAAGACGCGGCTGATCATATAATTGAGCATATTAGGAAACCTGTTTTTGCGTTTATCGCTGGACGAACTGCCCCGCCAGGGAAACGTATGGGACACGCAGGGGCAATTATTGCTCGTGGGAAAGGTACAGCTGAATCAAAAATTAAGGCTTTTGAAAAAGCAAATGTTGAAATAGCTAAATTTCCAACTGATATAGCAGATTTAGTTGAGAGCTCTATTTGAAAGATTTTTTAATTCTCTCAACTGCAGCATCAATGTTTTCCAGAGTTGTTGCATAGGAGAATCTTATGTAGCCTTCGCCATATGGGCCAAAAGCAGTACCTGGGAGAACTGCTACACCAGCATTATAAAGCAAGTGATCAGCACATTCTTGAGAAGTCATATCTGTTTTTTTGATATTTGGAAAAGCATAAAATGCTCCCTGTGGTGAAAGACATTTGAAACCTGGAATTGTATTCAAACCTTTTACTATTCTATCTCTTTTTTCTTTGAAACGTTTCATCATCATAGGGATAAAACTTTGGTCACCTGTAAGTGCCTCAACTCCAGCCCGTTGTGTAAAATCTGCTGTACAAGAAATAGATGTTACAAGGAAATCCTTCAACCGTTCTGCCATTTTTACAGGGCTTACCATGTAACCAAGTCGCCAACCAGTCATAGCATAATATTTAGAGAAACCATCAAGTAGCACGGTTCGTTCTTTAGCCTCATCTCTAGTAGTTGGACTGAAGTGATCTGTTTCATATGTCATTTTTGAGTATATTTCATCTGATACAACAAAGATATTATGTTCTTCAGCGATTTCTGCTACTTCATCCAGTTCTGACTGGGTCATAACAGACCCTGTAGGATTTTGAGGAGAATTTACTATTATGAGTTTGGTTTTGTGAGTTATTTTTTTCTTAATGTCATCTGGGCTCATCCGGAACTCGTTTTCTTCTAACAATGGAATCATTATTTGTTTTGCCCCTAGATATAATGTTGTTGAACCATATGTCGGATATCCTGGATCTGGGCAGATAACCTCATCACTAGGGTTGACAACGGCAAGCATTGAGAAAAAAATACCAGGTTTTAATCCTGGTGTGATCACTATTTGTTTGAGGTCAGGTCTGTATCCCCGGGTTTTTTCAACTTCATCTTGAACAGCTTTTCTTAGATCTAAAATTCCAATTGAAGGAGTGTAATGTGTTTTGTAATCATATATTGCTTGTACCCCTACTTTTGCTATGTTAATCGGTGTTTCCATATCGGGTTCACCGATTTCAAAGTGAAGGATGTTTTTTCCTTTCCGTTCTAATTCTTGTGCTTTTGCTAGTACCTCAAATGCTGCTTCTCCATAGATTCTGTTTGCTCCTTTGCTTAACTCAGGCATATTTGATTTCACCTATCTAACTATGTTTGAATATTTATTAAGACCTAATTCCATTAATTTTTTAGATGTTGGAATTCCTTTTGAGTCCCATCCTCTTATTGAGTAGTACTCTTGTAGGCTTTTTTTGAACTCTTCCCCAGTTATAATAATATCTTTCGCAGGGCCCTTTGTAAACGAGTCATTTAATAGACGTAGTGGCAATTTGTCATCAGCAGGATTCATACCTTCACGTAGATTGAATAATCTTACTAGATTCCAAATGCGCTCACCAGCTTTGATGTAGCTTTCAACTGTATGGTTGAAACCTGATGCTAAATTCCACATTTCAACACAGTTTTCCTCAGATATTGGTGCGAAATCACATAATACTAGTGAGAAAAAAGCAGCTCTTTCATCCTGGACATCTTTTACAATTTGTGCTTTTTTATCAAATGAGAAACGTTCAAGTTCCGGGTCGTTTAACTCTGCTTTAACTGTCCATGCTCTCTGATGGCAGGCGCCTCTATCAGATGTTGCATAAGCTAGCCCCATGCCAAAGGTACCTCGTGGATCATAGCCAGGTATTTCTAATCCTTTTACGTGGACAGCAAATTTCTCAGAATTTTTCCCTAGTTTTTCAGCTGCAATTTTTACTCCTTCAGCTAGGATGCCGGGAATTTTATTTTTTCGATGAGCTATATCCTCCATGAGTTTTACTAGTTCTTTGGGTTTACCCCAGCCAAGAGTTATACCGTCTAGATCCTCGCTAGTAAAAATCTTTTTTTGATATGCCTCAATTGCGAAACCTAAGACGCCGCCACATGAAATTGTATCCATACCTAGCTCGTTGCATCTATGACAGATATATGCTACATCTTCTATTGTTTTCATTCCTAAATTTGATCCCATGAGTGCTATAGTTTCATATTCTGGTCCAATAAGTTTTGTTCCTTTGAATGGTCCTTTTTTAATTGAGGATTTATTCCAGCATGCTATTACACAGTTATAGCAGGCGCCACCTCCATCGACGATGTTTTTCTGCATGGTTTCTGCATTAATATCCTTACCATGTTCAAAGTATCCTTCTTGATAATTTTTTGTTGGTATGAAGCCTTCAGTGTTTATAGTTTGGACCCAATAAGGGGTGCCATATTTTCTTCTAATGGGTACGAAGCTGTTCTCCTGTATTTGTTTTAAAACTTCTTTCGCTTTATTTCGAAAACCTTGTTCATCATGTAATGGTATTTTATCAGTGCCATTAATACAGAGAGCTTTAAGGTTCTTTGATCCCATTACCGCTCCGGTTCCAGCGCGACCTGCATGACGGTGACCATCAATTGTGATGGCTGAGAACTTAACAAGATTTTCACCAGCTGGTCCTATAACAGCGGTTTTAACTCGGCCTTCATTTTTCTGGAGTAGGTTATGGGTTTCAAGGCATTCCATCCCAAGGAGTTTGGATGCATCTTTGAATTCGACATTGCCATCTCTGATAACGATGTAAACCGGTTTTTCTGATTTACCATTTATAATTATGAAGTCCCAGCCGGCTTTTTTCATTTCAGCGGCAAAAACTCCGCCGAAATGTGAATCAACAAAGAGACCAGTTTGAGGGGATTTGGTAACAACAGTTCCACGACCAGAGGTCTGAGCCGTGGTACCGGTTAGTGGTCCAGTTGTAAACATCAAAATATTTTCGGGTGACAAGGGATCAGTTTCTGGGGGGAGGCGATCGATTAATAATTTTATACCAAGGCCTTTAGCTCCAATAAAATCTCTGGCATCATCTAGATTGGTATTCTCAACACTAGTCTTTCTAGTTGCCAAATCAAGCACGAGTATTTTACCAGTGTATCCTCCACTCATCTGAATCACTATCTGCAGTTAGAATCTAACAACTCAATTCTCTATTAATGTTCAAAAGGTCAATTAGCAAGGAGAAACCAGTTTCCCTACGACCTGCACCAGGGCCAACAATAGTAACTGGACCTAGTTCGTCAGTATAATAAGTCAATGCATTGATGGCTTCGTTGACACCAGCCAGCGGATCGCTTAGTGGTAATTTCTCCGGCCAAACCTTTGCCTTCAGGGAACCATCTGTTTGAACCTCTGCACTTCCTATTAGTTTCCAACGCTTCCCCTCAGCTTTTGCATTCTCAATATCTTCCTTTGTGATTTCAGTTATTCCTTTTCTCTCTACATCTTTCCAATTTATATTTTTTCCCAATACAACGTTGGATAAAATGACTACTTTACCAAGGGCATCTAGTCCCTCTACATCCCCAGTAGGGTCTGCTTCGGCATAGCCGAGTTCCTGTGCCTTCTTTAATGCATCATCATAAGACATGCTTTCCTCCATTCTCGTAAGGATATAGTTGGTGGTACCATTCAATATGCCTTTGAAACCGTTGATCTTGTTTCCTGCTAAGGAGAATCTGGCAAGATTCAATGCAGGGGTTCCTGCTAATACAACGCCTTCAAAACCATAGTGTGCATTGTTAGACTCTGCCATTTTCAAAAGTTCCACAGCCTGCTTTACTACAGGTCCTTTATTGGTAGATACTACATTCTTTCCTGCACCAAGAGCAGTTTTTATGTGTGTAAGAGCTGGTTCTCCTGTTTTAACATCAGTAAAAGTAACTTCTATAATCGTATCAGCATTGGTTTCTTTTATAGTAGATAAACTGTCTAAACCCTTGACACCAGATGGATACTCATCCAACTTCTTACCTTTTTTTACTAGGGCAAGTACTTTGACCATGTCGAGACCATTCTCATCATAAACGGAACCTTTCATAATATCAGAAACAGCTACTACGGTCCAATTAAAATCATACTTTTCTGCAAGCATGTCTTTTTTTTCTAAAAGTATCTCTGTTAGACCTTGGCCCACGGTGCCGAATCCTATAAATGCTAATTTAAAGCTCATATTTATGTACCTCTGTGTCTGTGATGTAATTTTGGTGCAGCAATGAACGTTAAGCCCTTTTCAGTCAAGGCACGGGCAGTGTTGTTTATGGTCTCATGCTTGTCCATGTAGTTCTGCGTAAGAGCTGGCATAAGTCCTTTCTCATCTATATCTGCCTTGGGTAGAAAATACTCAAGAATGTCGGAAGGATGCTCCCTTTTCTTCTCCACTGCAATTTCCCCGCCCTCGTGCTTGGCACCGATATTTTTTACCTTTGAGGCAACCTCCAAAAGCTCATCCCTTCGATCATAGGGTTGGATTACAATACTTTTCCATGTCTCAAAGATATGATGTTCGAATCTGACAAAGTCCTCTAGGCCTAGAGCCTCTCTTATTTTGCTACTGAATTCTATTGTTGTGTTATTCACCGAGTTGGAGAAATTGAATCCTATTAACGATGTAGAGCCATCCTCTCTAGATAACATCCGTGCGGCCATGAGCGTCCAGAAGACAGCGTATGGGTTGTCATTCCCCAGGTAGACAGATATCTTGAACTCGATGTCTATCCCAAGCTTGTGCAACATGTATCCCAAAAGTATGGTCCCCGGGTTAATATTAAGGACTTGTTTCACGCCATAGTTGGTATAATAGTAGAGTAACTCATCCACCCATTTGATTGGGTAGTCGTTCGGTTGACCCACTCCTCCAAAATAGCCAGTTATTGTTTCTGGTCCGCCCAGATGGATGTTGGAACCATCGGTACCTTTTGTATCAAGTGTTTCACACCAACTTGCTCCTATAATTTGCATGGCTGCAGTCATTGCTAACAAATCATTGTCTTCCACCTGTTCTTTCATGCACCGCACCCTGATAAAGCGGCCTGGCATCAACTCTTTATTTTCAACAGCCTGTCGAGCCTGTTTCATAAAGAAGGGAAAGTACTGACAAGCGCTTATCTCTAAGGTGACTGCAAACTCTTCATTGAACTTCATTGTTTCAGCTTTATCGCCCAAGATCTTCTTACGATACTCATCAACAGTAATGAACGCGCCGTTATCTTTCTGCTCTATCAGCCATTCAAGATCTTTCACATGGGGAGAGTTTTTCTCACGTAGTCGCCCCATGAGGTTTTCTATTTTGCCTGATTCTCTTGCTTTTCTGTTTATCTCCTCAGGTCCACCATATTTTTCAACCACGGCCAAAAGGTCGTTTACCAACTTGTTCTCCGGATCCGTCAAAAAGGCGTTTATCTCATCTAGTCTTTTACTTTCTATAGCTAGCTTACTTTGCATACCCTTAGACATGTATAATTCCTCCCCGTCATTTCAAAATTTTTAAGTTGTGAAGAGCAAATAAAATAGCGTTTTAAATAATGTTTGGTTTACTAATTAGCTAGTAAGACTCAGTCAGCTTTTATGTAATCATGTTGCTTTTTGTCTTTCAGACTTGCAAAAAATTAATTAAGCAAGTTATCTGTTGGGAATACGGGGTTTGAAATGATTATTTCACAGCTTAGTATAGCACCTGTTGGAAAAGACATAAGTCTCAGTAAATATGTAAAAATTGCTATCAATGCTCTCAAAGATAGTGATGTAAAATTTAAGACAAACGCGATGGCAACGATCATTGAAACAGAAGATCTAGATACATTGTTTAAAGTGGTTGAAAAGGCTCATAAAGCAGTGATTAGATCAGGGGTAAAAAGAGTGATTACAGAGTTGAAGATCGATGATAGAAGGGATAAAAACGTAACAACAGAGTCTAAGCTAAGCTCCGTTTTATAAACTCTCTTTTAAGCATTCAAAACAGTTATATGTAACATTTTCATTCCGAGGTTCGAGAGTGTATTGTTGTGTCATCAAAAGAGTTAGTTGAAATAGTTTTTCATGGACGTGGCGGACAAGGTGCTGTCACAGCAGCAAATCTACTTGTAGCAGCAGCATTAAAAGATGGCAATAAAGGTGTTCAAGCGTTTCCAGTCTTTGGTGCAGAACGACGTGGTGCACCTCTAAGGGCATTTGCTCGGATTTCAGAAGAAGAGATACATCTACGGAGTGAGATATATTTCCCAAAGATTATCATCATTCTTGATGAGAGTATACTAGGAATAATTGATGTTCTCAAGGGTTTGAAGAAAGACGGGAAGATTTTAATTAACTCTACTAAAAAACCAAATGATTTTGATTTCTCTAAAAAATATCATGTTGCTACAGTTGATGCAACAGGCGTAGCAATAAAACATGATATCCTTGTTGGTGGAATTCCTGTTGTAAATACGCCCATTCTTGGTGCTGTCCCAAAGATTTTAGATCGTGTAACATTGCCATCAATTCAGACAGTTATAAAGAATAAATGGAAAGGAGAACTTGCTGATAGAAACGTAAAAGCAACTCAGGATGCATTTGATCAAGTGGAGGTGAACAAGTGAAAAAATATGATATCGCAACTACAATTTCTTACCCTACAAAAGGTGCTATGGGGAGAACTGGTAATTGGCGGATTTTTAAACCAATTTTAGACAAAACAAAATGTGTTAAATGTCTACGCTGCTGGATTTATTGCCCTGAAGCCACCGTAATACGAAACAAGGATGACACGGTTGATATCAATTATGAATATTGTAAAGGATGTGGCATATGTGCCAATGTGTGTAAAGTAAAGGCTATAACAATGGAACGGGAGGTTAAAAAATGACCGTGATGATCGACACTGGGAACTATATAGCTGCAAAGGCTGCGGTTATGGCTCGCCCAGAGGTTGTTGCAGCTTATCCCATTACTCCTCAGACTACACTTGTCGAAGGCATTGCCAACTACGTGAAAAGTGGTGAATTCAAAGGCGATTATATCTGTGTAGAAAGCGAACACTCTGCTATGGCAGCATGTATTGGTGCAAGTGCTACTGGTGTACGAACATTTACAGGTACTTCCTCACATGGTTTGTTGCTCATGCATGAGATGCTTCATTGGGCTGCTCTTGCACGTCTTCCTGTTATAATGTGTAATATTAATCGTGTTGTTGGCCCTGGTTGGAATATTTGGACTGATGAAAACGATTCCATTTCTCAGCGTGATACCGGCTGGATTCAGTTTTATTGTAGTAGTAATCAGGAGATATTTGATACTGTTATTCAGGCTTTCAAATTAGGAGAGCATGAAAATGTGTCGTTACCAGTGATGATTAGTTATAATGCGTTTATTTTATCTCATACTTCTATGCCTGTTTATGTTCCTGAGCAGAAGGAAATCGATAATTTTCTTCCCAAGCGTAAACCCAAGTGGAAACTAGATGTCAACAATCCAATTACATTTGGAAATATCATACTTCCAGCAGAATACGAAAAGGTTAGAAAAGATATGCAGAAAGCTCAAGAATACGCAAAGAAACTGATACCTGAAATTTCAAAAGACTGGAAGAAGAGATTCGGAAGATACCATGGCGATTTGTTAGAGTTATACAAATGTGAAGATGCAGATTATATCCTTTTGTCGATGGGCGCTATTGGTGCAGAAAGTAAAGTAGCAATTGATAACTTGCGAAAAGAAGGTATTAAAATTGGTCTAGCACGTGTTAGAACTTTTAGGCCATTCCCATCTGAAGATATTTTAAAACTTGGTAAACAAGCTGATCTTATTGTTATTGACCGGAATATTTCAGTTGGATCTGAAGGTGCAGTGTTTAACGAAACTAAAGGAGCGCTTTACGGGAAATCTGACGCTAAAGCTTATGGATTTATTGCAGGTCTTGGTGGAAAAGATGTCACATTTGGCGATATTGAGAAAATGTGTAAAAAAGTAGTGAACGGTAAAGCCAAACATTTAGAATGGTTTGGACTTGAGGGGGTGTAAAATTTGGCGATAAAAGATTTACCAAGAGAAGAATGCTATCTCCCAGGTAGTGCTGCTTGTCCGGGTTGCCCTGCAACAATGGCTATGCGTACTGTTTTTAAAGCCATTGGAAAAAACATGATCATGGTTGTCCCCGCTTGTTGTACAGCTGTGATTGAGAGTATACATCCGAAGACATCATTTGGAATTCCTACGATGAACATTGCATTTGAAGCCGCTGCCGCTGGTGCTTCTGGTATAGAGGCAGCATTAAGACAACAGGGAAAAGAGGATACAACGGTTGTTGCTTGGGCTGGTGATGGAGGGACTTATGATATTGGTATACAGGCACTCTCTGGTGCACTTGAACGGCAGACTAACTTCATCTATATCTGTTATAATAACCAAATATATTCCAATACAGGTATTCAGCGTAGTGGTGCAACGCCGTATGCTGCTTGGACAACTACTACTGTTAGTGGCAAGACTGAGTTTAGAAAGGAAATGGGGGAAATCATCCAGGCGCATCATATTCCTTATGCCGCGCAAACATGTGTTGCCTATCCTGAGGATCTCTACAACAAGGTGAAGAAAGCAAAGAGTATCAAGGGACCTAAGTATATTGAGATAATGGCACCGTGTCCACCGGGTTGGCGTTTCCCCATGGAGAAAACTGTTGATATGGGCGTTATGGCTGTTGAGACAGGTGCATGGGTTTTATATGAGTTTCAAGATGAGAAAATGATTTTTAATGGTAAAAGTAAACTTATCCTTGAGGGTAAAATAGAGCGTAAACCTATTGAGGATTGGATTAGATATCAGGGTCGTTTTAGACATCTTTTTAAACCAAAAAAAGATGTTAATAGGATTAAAGTCATTGAGGACCATGTAGATCAGATATGGGAGCGATATAGAACCTGCTATCTGTAAAATTGGGGTGTAATAAAATTATGGAGGGCGCTGTAAATGTATGCAAAGGAAATGGTGAAGCAGAGCCTCCCCCTAATCGTTTTTTGCGGTTTGGGCGCTATAGTTGCAGGTAGCACTCTAGGTGTAATGATAGATCTCTTTGAGAGCATACCGGGTCTTATTGTTGTTATTCCCGGTATCATTGCGATTCGTGGTAATATTAGTACAGCCCTAGGTTCACGTCTTGGGTCAGCTTATCATCTTGGTATTATTGACGCTGATAACTTGTGGAATGAGGAGCTTAAACAAAACATAGTGGGTTCTCTTGTTTTGAGTTTCCTTGTTGCGACTATAATAGGAATCCTTGCCTATGTTACCTCCATATTGCCCCCTATTAATGTGTATCCTGATCCTGTTAAGCTTATTTCAATTGTGCTAATTGCGGGTTTTATTTCTGCGGTTATTCTTACTTTGTTGACTATTGGGATTATCTATTTGGTGTTTAAACGTGGTTACGATCCAGATAATATTACAGGTCCTGCTCTTGCTACTTTTGGTGATGTTATTACGATATTTTGTATTTTTGGAAGTGCTGTTCTAGTAGAGGTGATGGTTTGATTTATAGTTGGAAAAAAATTGTCAAACATGGTATTCCTCTACTGGTATTAGCGGTTGTTATTGAGATATTTGCTGGTCAGATATTGCAGGGTAAACAAGAGATGCTTATTCTGTTACCTATCTTTTTGATCTCTGTTCCGGTTGTTAATAGCATTAGTGGCAACATTGGTAGTGTTCTTGGTGCTCGTCTGGCATCGGGTCTTCATGTCGGTTATATAAGTCTTAATTTAAAGGACAAAGAGATGCATGATAATCTGCTCACTGCTTTGCTAATTGGTGTTATTACTTATTTTGTCCTTGCGATAGTTATTTATTATATGGCTCTATTTGGTGGTTTAAGAATGGGTATTGACTTGATAGAGTTTGTAGCTATTCTGGTAATAACAGGATTTCTACTGGTTTGCATTGTTTCAATTATGAGTGTTTTAACTGCATTTTTATCTTTTAAAAGAGGTCTCGATCCTGATGATATGGTTGCACCCGTTGTTACTACAGTTGGGGATGCTATGGGTATTGTAATTTTATTTTTAGTAATTGGAATTTTTGGAGTTGGAATATGACAGAAAAAAAGAAGAGAAGAATGTTTGGTAGATTACAGCGGACACCTAAATGGGAGAAAGAGGAATTTAGTGAGATTGAATATGAACCGACCTCTGTTAAGGACCTGCTTACAGAGATGAAAGATATTTCTGAGCTCATAATAGATCTCGCGTATTCATCTGTTCTCTTTGATAATCAGGAGATATCTGAAGAAGTCAAATATTTAGAGGTTCGTATGGATAAATTGAATTACGATATCCGTATGATGGCAATGATGGCAGCTAGAACAAAGGAAGATGCGGAGCAGCTTGCAGGCATTCTTCAAGTTGCTGAAGCAGCAGAGAGCATTTCAAACACAGCAGGTGACATTGTCAAACTTTTATCTCGAGAGAAAACTGGACCGATTCTTCCTAAAATTTTGAAACAAGCTGATGAACAGCTCTTCAGAATTAAAGTTTCATCTTCTTCGAAAGCATGTAATCAAAAAATCAATGATTTAAAAGTTGAATCTGAGACAGGTATGAGAATAATCGCGATAAGAAGAGATGACTGCTGGATATACAATCCTCAGTCAGATACAAATATACAGGCAGATGACTGGCTTATAACACGTGGCACTGATGGAGGATATAGAGAACTAAGGAAGTTTTTACATGGGGAATTGGAGGTGCTAGATTGAAGAAAAAAACAGTTGAGGACATTGTTCTAGAAATAAAGGATAAATCTGAGTTAATGGTGGATCTCGCATATTCTTCTTTAATCTATGATAACAGAACTTTATCGAAAGAGGTTTATGACCTTGAGGACTTAGTTGATAACCTCTATCAGAATCTGCAGAAAAAAACCCTTGAACTTGTGGAGAAGAAAGAACTCAGTGTCAACGACGCGTTAACAGTTTTAAGACTTGCTGAGTGTGGTGAAACCATTGCTGATGCTGCTCAAGAAATAGCTGATGTTGAATTACGTGACGTTGAGTTACATCCTATTTTGAAAATGAGTATTCGTGAATCAGATGTTGTATTTACAAGAGTACAAGTTAAACCAAATTCATTACTATGTGGTAAAACACTTGGTGATCTAAAACTTGCTAGTGAGACTGGGATGGTGGTTATCGCGATGAGACATGGTGATAGATGGCGTTATGGCCCTACTAAAAACACTCGTATAGATTCTGAGGATATTTTATTTGCTAAGGGGCCTGAGGATGGAGGAAAACATTTAAGTGATCTTGCAACAGGTAAAACCCATAAAATATGAAAAAAATGGTTCCTTTTTTTTTATCCTTCTATAATACGAGCACCATACTCGTCAACACTGCAGACAAATACTTTTCCAAAAGTTGAGAGTACTTTACAGAGTTCATTTGTTTTACCAGTGGCAAATACAGAGTTTCCTAACATGCACATACTAGCCATACCATAATTATTTGCTGTTTCAATGGCTTTAAGAACCTGGTTGTCAACAAGCTTTGTTTTTTTAGCGAACAATTGTGACAGTGAGAAAAAGTTTTCAATAGATGGATTCTCGAGTAATTTTTTTGTACAATATTTACCATAGTTTTCAATTTCATGTGCTATTTCGGTGTTTTGTAGAATTCTTTTTGTGTCAAGTTTTTTACCAATAACACATAGAACGAGATCAAACTTGCCAGGGATATGTTCTATAATTCCCCATGGAGGTAGACCCGGTGTTTTTCGTATTTCAACGCCTCCGAAACAACTTGCCATTACGTCTCCCAGACCTGTTTTAAGGTTGACTTCTGCGAAATGGGAGGCTTTCATTGCTTCAGTGTTTGAGATATCTGTAATTTTTGTTAAGGCAAGGGTTGCGCTGAGAGCGCTAGCGGCGCTCATTCCGAAACCTTGGCTAGGTGGTAGGTCAAGAGTTGTTTTAACAGTTATATGTAACGGGTTCTTTCCAACCAGATATTTCAAAGCTAGGTTGATGACACGTGAATTGTATCTTCTATTGTTAACATATGTTTCAAAAACTTGTTTAGTGGAGCTTTCAACTTTTACTTCAGATTTAGCTCCAAGGGAGATGTTTATACCTGCACCCCGTGAGCCATTACGAGAAAAATCCTGATTGTAGATTGGTTCAAAAAAACCTGAGATGTGTCCGGGTGCAAATGCTACTGCTTTCATAATATTTCTCTCATGTATTATTTGATGGTATCCAAGATGAAATCCGTTAATGTTTCTTTATTTGATTTTTTATGATGGCTTTTGCCTTTTTTATTTATTATCCATATCTCATTTTCTTCGTTGTTAAGGCCTGTAAGTGTGTTTGCAACAACAAAATCAAGATGGTTTTTCTTTAAAAGATCATGTGCTCTTTCTTGAATTTTAGTTTTGTTTTCTTCAAGTTTGAAGCCTATTATTTTTGATTTTGGAGCGAGATTTCTTAGTTTTGATATAAGCTTAGGTGCTTTCTGCATGGTTAAAACAAGTTTGTTTTCATCTGAGGATATTTTTCCTTTTTGTTTTTTAGGGGAATAATCTGCTAATGCTGCACATATGAGTATAATGTCAAATTTTTTTAGGCTGTGTTTTTTTAATAGTTTGGAGAGATTCTCTAAGGATTCATATCTTACGTTTTTGATATAACTTGGGATGGGTTCATGGCTATATCCATACCATAGTTCAACATCTGCACCTCTGTAGAAAGCATTTTTTGAAAGCCAAATTGCTGTTTTACCTGAGCTACGATTAGAGATAAATCTTACATCATCAATGGGTTCAGCGGTGGAGCCTCCGATAATAAGTATCTTTTTACCTATGAGATCTTGTCTACCTATTAGTCTTATTGTTTTTGCTATTATTTCCTCGTTGTCTGCTATTTTTGCTTTATTTCCAATGATGGATGGTTCAATGGATTTAATTCCAACTTTTTTGCATTTCTCAATGTTACTCTGAATAATTTTATGGTCGTACATGGATATGTGCATAGCTGGAACAATCATGATTGGTACACTTGATCCTATAGCTGTGGTAGCAAACGTGGTTACCGATGTATCATCGATACCATGAGCTATTTTTGAGATAGTATTAGCTGTGCAGGGGCAGATGAGTAACAGATTAGCTGGTTTTTTTACTCTTCCACAGAAAGATACGTGTTCTGTTGCTCCTGATAGTTCAACTATGGGTTTGTTTCCTGTTGCAAACCATAGGGCGTCAGGGTGAATAATTTTTTTAGCAGCATTTGTCATAACAGGAAAAACCTCAGCTCCGTGACGTATGAGCTCTCGGGAAAGTTTAACACATTCAACAGCGGCAATACTAGCAGTTATTCCTAGGACTATTCTCTTATTTGAAAGCCTGTCACTTTTACTTCCCTGTATTTCATCAGCAGGATGCATATGAAAACCAGAAAAAATATCCTATATAATTATCTTACTACTAGGACTGATACACTCGCATGTCTTACTACTTTATCAGTGACACTACCAAGTAAAAATCTACCTTCTTTACCATATCCCTTGTAACCAATAATTATGATATCTGGTTGATGCTTTTTTGCAGCCATGAGGATCTCATCAGCTGGGTCACCAGATTGAACATCAATATTTACTTTTCCAACGTTTAACTCGATTTCTTTTGTGAGTTTAGTAAGTGATTCCATGGCTTTATCCTTAAAACTGCCTGATTTTACAAATGAACTAAGATCTATAGTTGGAAGAAGCATTTTTGTAAAAGATGATTCGGAGAGTTCAGCGGGTACAACTGTGAGAAGTATTACTTCATCTTCTTTATTTGAACATTTAAGAGCCATATCTACAGCTTTTCTTGAAGCATCAGAGCCATCATATGCTATGAGCATCTTTTTCATAATTAATCAAAAACACCTAATACAAAACAGTTTTAAAACGTTTCGTAAAACCTGCATGGTTACTTGCATAAGTATGAAATGAAATCTGAGAGAGGCATACCTTTTCTCCATCGCATAACGAAATTTCCTGTTTTGCTTTTATCAAGTTTAGGAAGTCTTCTATGCAATATACTCGCAGCACCCTGCAAGCTATTTACGTCAAGAGTGAAAAATCTCCAGCAATCACCACGTTGGCCTTTAATACGGAAAGCATAAACTGGTAGGGTCTTAGTTTTTTCACAAACATTCTGCATAATTTCAGCTTGTTTCTGAAGTTTACCTCCTACGCTGCTAAAATGGAGGGTGCTGCCGATGCTTGTTTTAACCTCTATGAGAAAAGATATATCACCACGTACTGCTACTAAGTCTACTCCTAGTGAGCCTGCTGCACGTATAACTGCAAAAGGTTTATCTGTTATTTTCAGGTAGTTATTTTTCTCCAAGGTGGAACAGGATTTAGTTACTTTTGAAAGAGTTTTTTTCTCACCGTCTAGTATTCCTTTTAATTCTCGTTCGTATTGACTAGCGCTCATAAAACAAATAGTAAATACAAGCGAAAGGTTTTAATGTTTGGGCTGAATTATTTTATGTAGTTCCCATCGGTTGGGGAGGTAACAGGATGAATAAAGAAGTCGTAGTTAAAGAGGCTATGAAAACTAATCTTGCAGTAGTAAATCCTAATTTTTCTGTTATGGAAGCAGCTAAAATCATGAAAAAGAGAAATATTGGTAACGTGATCGTTGTAGAGAAGAAACAACCTGTTGGTATTTTAACTGAGAGTGATATTTTAAAAAAAGTGGTAGCTGAAGGTAAAAACCCAGAAAAAACTATGGTTAAAGATGTTATGAGTACTCCTATTATAGTGATTGATCCTTATGTTACTCTGGAGGAAGCTATGAAAACTATGGGTAAATGTAATGTTAGGCGGTTGCCAGTTATTGAGGATGATGAGTTAATTGGTATTATAACGCAGAAGGATATTTCAAGGATATCGCCTGTATTACATGAGATCTCGCGTGAATGGTATGATATAGCCGTGAGAGATGAATCGCATCTTAAAAAACAGGTTTTTTCAGGTAAATGTGAGGATTGTGGTACGCTTTCTAGTAATCTTAAAAATGTTGATGGGCGTTTACTTTGTGATGATTGTATAGATGCTTTAAAATACGAATAAAAAAACTATGGAATTTTTATCTTACGGGTGTCTGGAGATGGTGTAAATATGAAGGTTGAAGATGTAATGACTAAGGATGTTGTTTCTGTTGATAAAGATATTAATCTAATGCATGTTTTGAAACTCATGAAGAAACATGAGATCACGAAGATACCTGTTGTTGAAAATAAAAAATTAATTGGTGTTATAACTGATAATATCATTTCTTACAAGCTTGGGTCTATAAGGAAACGTGGTGTTCCTGCTTCTAGATTACATGCGTCATCTGTGACTGATAAGGAGATTGAGGTTACTTCTCCAGATACGGATCTTAAAAAAATACTCCGGAAAGTTGGTGAACCTGGTCCTACAATGCTAAATGTTGTGGAAAATGATAACCTGGTAGGAGTATTAACAAAAGCAGATCTTCTGCCCCTTGTTAAAAGTGATAAAAAACTTAGAGAAGTAATGCAGAAGAGATTATTCATGGTCTCACCTGATGATCGAGTGGTTCATGCTCGCAGGATAATGATAGATGAAAATATTGCACGTTTACCAGTTGTTGATGATGGAAGACTTATAGGTATGGTTTCTGATACGGAGATAGCTTTTGCTTTAGCGGGTATCAAAAGATCTTTTTCATTAGGGAAACAAAAACATAGGCTTGAGGAACTCCTAGTGGAAGATGTTATGAAGACACCCGCTATATGGACGGAGCCTAATATGACTGTTACAGAAGCAGCAAAAATAATGCTTAAAAACAATATAGGGGCGCTACCATTGTTAGAAGACAATAAACTAATTGGAATTGTTACAAGGACAGATCTTGTTAAAACTATGTCTTTCTGAAAGATTTTAAGTAATTCAAACTAATATCTAGTATTAATGAAACAAAATTTTCCATCTGATAAACAAGTCGAAACTGCTCTTAACCAGATTTTAAAAAAGTTTCGTAGTGTAAACTCCCAGAATAAATTAAAAAAAATAGTTGATAAAGAATTAAGTAAAAAGGATAAAAAATTTAGTGTTAGCGCCGGTAGACTCCGTAATATTGCTATAAATAGTGATTTTGTTAAACTTGAGATTCACTCCCGTGAAGGTGACCCGAAGAAAATAATGAATAAATGCCCGGTATGCGAAAGTAGTTTGAAAAGAGTGAAGAATCTTACAATTTGGGGTGGAAAAGTAACATTAGAATTCCGTTGTACTAAATGTGGTTATTGGACGGGTAAGAAAAAAAGGATACCTACTAGGTATATCTTTCATTTGAAAAAGAAAAAAACAAATTAGATCATAATTTTTTGAAGTATCAATATAATATTCTCTTTTATATAGGGTATCCGCCAATTTTTAGACTTGGATCGCCAATGAGTAGCCATTGTTCACAGTTTTTTACAATAAGTGCATCACCAGATATGCTTGTATCCGACCAATTAATTGTAAAATTCTGTAAAAAAGCAGTTACTGTATTTCCCCAGCATTCTCCAAGAGTATGCTCTTTATTTTTTTGGTATTGTTCAAAAAAATGTATATCTAACCATTCACATCCACCTGAAATGCTATCAATATCTGGAGATTCATAGCTCAAAGCAGTGGAACCAATAACACTAATACATCCTCCAAATGGTCTTCTTACTAGAGACCAACCCCAACATCGTGGTATATTAGGAGATGTATAATGGGAATATCCGAGGCTTACATTAAACAAATTTACAAAACATCCACTACCTGCAATACAAACAGGTAAACGTTTTCTGTTTCTTAACAGCAGCATATGTTTAAGTGCAAATTTACCTATCCAATTTTCATCATCATATGGAGGATGAGTTGATACAGACTTTGAATTTCCATGTGTTGAAAAAAAGATAAAGCCGCAGCCTTTGTTAATTGCTCTTACAATATTAAACCAGTGGAGATTACCCATCGAAGCCCAAACTTTGACTGGTTCAAAATCAGACATAATATCTAAAGCCTGTTGAGTATAGTTCTCCCCATCAATATAATCTGTTTTAATTGGATATGTGTCACCAGCTACAACAGCCATATTTTTAAACCAGGAATCATCAAAATCTCCTGTTTCATAATTTATTATTTTTCTTACAACTAATCTTACATCAAATTTATTACGACAAGGAAGCCTTCCAACAAAAACGTCCGGATTTAAATCAGGTATATCAACGGCACTTTCATTAAATTCCCATTCGCCAAAAATACCATTATCGTTGTCATCCCAGCTGCTAAAATTTCCCTGACTATCATAAATATCAGCAAAATATAAATCAGTTAAAAAATTCTCTTGAGGAAGCACTCCACCGCCTTCATAAATATAAGGTCTATTAAGATAAGCATATCTTACTGGAACCCACCATGATTCTTCTTTTCCCTGATCTTTTCTGCCACCTACCAGTAGGACGTATTTAATCCCCCAGTTTTCAATTGCATCTTTGATGAAATATTTGATTTTTTCTGCTTTATCTCTCCCACGCCAAAAAATTTGATGATAGATTTCTTCTGCATCAACCAGAATTGTTTTTACGTTATGCTTATTTTTGTGACAAATCAAGGGCTGAAGGTGTTTAGAAAAAATATGTGGAGATATAATCAAAAGATCGTAAGTGGCACTTGAGGTTGTATATTCCGATTCGTCATCACCCAAAATACCGTGTTTTGTTAAGTTAGATTTACTCTTTAATGAAGTTACTGGAAGGCTAGGTAAAAGGATAACAATTATTAGCATTATCATTAAAATCTGAAATGTTTTTCCCTTTTGGATATTCATAAATTAATAATTAGCTATTATAATATATAATTTTTGTTATTTTTTAATTTGATGGGTTTTTATCAACTTATTGATTGAAATTGAACTTTAAGAATGACAAGAAAGATTGATATCCCTTAAATTAAGTTTTTAATTAGGAATCGTTGTATATAAGTTTATTTCATATTTTTGGATCTAGTTCTCAACAAATTTAATTTCAGTTTTTAATTTGCTAAGTTCATATGTCCTACCTCCAGGCACATGAAAATCTTAAGGGTAAAAACAGGGATCTAAAGTATGAAGCTGTTTTGCTTGGAGTTCAACAATATAATTCTGTCAGTTATCACTCTGGGTTATTCTTATATAACCTGGCAACTTTTTCAGCTGAAGTTATGATTCCCTTTATCATAGCAGAACTAAAACCCCGATGTTCCATCTCGTTTAATCCAGAGATTGTACATCCTTCAGGCGTAGTGACTTTGTCAATCTCCATCTCAGGGTGGTTCTCCAAGCTAAGTAACAAAGATGCTGCGCCTTTAGCCGTCTGTGCAGCCATTGGAAGAGCTTCATACGGGTGAAAACCAATTTCAATGCCGCCTTGTGAAGCAGCTCTTATAGCACGGAGGAAAAAAGCTATCCCACATGCACACAAAGCCGTCGCAGGGACCATTTGCTCTTCATCAATCAAGAGTGTCTTTCCCACCGAGTCAAAGATTGACTTCGTTAGATCAATGGCTTCTTTTGATGCTTGTGCCGATGCAATACAGGTCATTGATTCCTGAACCGCAATTGCCATGGTGGGCATAACACGTAATACCGCCATATTCTTTCCAATATGTTTGATGATTTCGCTGCAACTGACTCCAGACACTACTGAGATAACAACATGTTTATCAGGAACAAGCTCTGGACTTATCTCACGCAGCAAATTATTAAGCTGCTGAGGAAGTACTGCGATGATAACGATTTCAGCACGTCTAACGGCATCACAATTATCTGCTTGTATGATAAACCCTTGTTGTGCCAACGCTTCAAGCAAGTGCACCTTCCTTCTGGTGATCGTTATCTGTTCAGGAGAAAAACGGCCAGATGCGACCAATCCCTTCGCCATGGCTTGACCAATGTTTCCTCCACCAAGTATAGCAAATTTAAGGTTATTCGATACTTCCATACTATCCACCTTTATTGATAAAGATTGTTGAGTATCATCTTTGTATATAAAACCATGCCTCTATGTAATTTCTGTTTTTCCCTAGAAACAAACCAATAACTCTTGTTTCTGCCAGGTAAAAAAACCATGTCTTTGTTAGATGTAGCGATGGAGGTTCCAGTCGTAGAAATTAAAAAAGATTAATAATCCTTGAGCACATTCTTATTATTAGATAGGAATAAAAACCCAAGCTGTGTAGATAAAATAACGTCTAGGGTGAGGGCTAGAGAGTTATGTTAGATGATGCTGAGGGGATGAAAAAAAATAAATCTACAGATTTATCTCATTTACAAGAGAAAATTAAAGAGATAGATAGGATACAACATACTCTTGAATCAGCTTATGCAGATATTGAAACAAGGAATATTCTCATCGATGAAATGAAGAGACAACTTATGGAATCCACTAGTAAAAATAGTATACCTTTTAATCTACAAACTGGGCTTGATGAGAAACAAAAAGAAAGTTCACAATTACGAGAAGAAATTGAGGGTAAAAACAGGGATCTCAAATATGAAGCTATTTTACTTGAAAAACAACAAGAGAGAATAATGCAGATGAAAACAAAGCTAAATGATACAATAAAAGAAGTTGGAAATCAGGAACAAAAAGTCCTAAAGCTACAAGAGGAACTAAAAAGAAAAACAGAGGAAAACTTAACAATGAACTCTGATCTAGATTCAAGAAATAAAATAATCAACCAATTAAAGAGTCAATTAATAGATAACCAGGTGTCACTTAGAGAAAGATCAGACAGAAGTCTACGTTTACAGAGGGAAATGGATCAAAAACAACAGGAATTACAGTCAAATAGAGAAATAATGAGAGAAGCAGGATTTGAAATAGAGAAAAAAACGAATCTTTTAGATGCATTAAGGAATGAATTACTTGATACTCAATCAGATTTAAAGAAGATGGCAAAGGAAAGCGTTGAGTTAGAAATTGAGTTAAAAAACAGGAAAAGCGAAATTGAATCAATGTCTAATGAGCTAGATACCAGAAATAACCTAGTAGAGGAGATGAAGAAGCAGTTAAATGATACACAGTTGACATCGATGAAGAGAGTTAAAGACGTTGAAGGAATACAAAAACAGTTTGAAAAAAACCAGCTTGATCTTAGAAAAGTAAATACAGAGTTGGAGCTAAAAGAAAAGGATATAACCCAGTTACAGAAAGAATTGGATTATAGATATAAAGATCTTGAGTCGAGGAGTGTTCTAATTAATCAACAAAACGATGAGATAAATAAAGTAAAAACAGAGCTTGAAACAAGGAATAATTTAATCAACGAGTTAAAAAACCAGTTAACAGAGAGACAAACGATGATTGCTGAAAAAACTCATAGAGAATTAGAGGAGAGAAATGAGGAGCACACAGCACTTAGAACTGATTTGGAGAACAGGAATACGATAATAGGAGAAATTAAGAAACAGCTGGCTGACAGTCAAGAGTTATCAATAGAAAAAATTAGGGATTTTGATCAGTTAAAGACAGAGTTAGAACAAAAACAAAATGAAATGTTATGTAATAAAAAACAATTAGATGAAAAAACAGATGAGATTAACCAGTTGAAAACAGAGTTAGAGAAAAAAAATAAAGATATAGATTTTCAAAATAGTGGTTTGAATAGACTAAGAGATGAGATAATAAAAGTAAATGAAGAACTTGAACGAAGGCAACAGGATTTAGAAGCTAAAAGCTTTGAGTTAAACCGAAAAGAGGTAGATCTGGCTAATTTGATTACGAAGATGGAAGAAGAACAGTCAAAGTTACAGGTGTTAAAAAAACAGTTGGAGGATACAGGTACTGATAATGTTCGATTAAAAAACGAGTTACATGTAGTTACTCAGGGTTTAAATGCTAAAGATAATGAGATGACTCCTTTACAAAATGAATTGGAGAAAATGCGTCAAGAAATTCAGTTTAAAAATGAGAAAGTAGGGATGTTAGAGAGGCAACTTGAGGAAACATCTAGGGAGACGAGGGCTAGTAAGTCTGCTTTAGATTGGTTAAAAAGAGATATGGGGTTGAAACAAAAAGAACTGGATAAAACATGCCTGGGATTAAAGGATAGTATGGAAAATGTTTCAAAATTACAACAAGAGCTGGATTCGAAAAATAATGAATTATTTCAGCTGCAATCAGGGGTGGATCTAGCGGCATCTGGTGAGACGCCTGCTAAGGTTTGGGAAAAAAGTCTTGATATGTATGGTAAATTTGATAAGGAGTTGGAGGCATCTGAAGAGGATTTAAAAACAAAGAAAATGGAGAAGGAAGAAGATATAGAATAAAAAATTGTTTTTTTATAGTGAGACTACTTTTTTCATTGGGAGAGGTGCTTCTAGTATTGTTGTTCTTTGTATTCCTGATGAGGGGAATAGTGTTACTGTCATGGTATCTCCTTTTTTCATGTAGAAATTTTCGGGTAGTTTGATTATTATGTAGACCATGTCTGTGTTTTTATTTATTGTATCGTGGTTTACTATTGAGTTGTCTTTGTCATGTGTTGCTATCAGGCCAAAGTTATTTCCTGTTAGATTATTCCATATTGAGTGTTCAAATATGTCGTTTGCATCTCTGAATGCTGCGTGTCCTTCGTAGCTTAGTATTATGAGGTTGTTTCCATTGTTGAGTTTTATTGTGAGTTCAGATAGTTCTATTTCGTCTGATATTAGTGGTTTTATCATTATTGCTATTTTTTGTATTTTTTGATGAGGTGGTTCGCCGTAGTATTTTCCTACTTGGTCTTGTATTTGTATGTATTTTGTTATCGGGTCTATTGCCTCGTTTAGCATTTGTTGTATTTCTTCTTCTGATAGGTTGTCGTTGGTTTCTTGGGATAGTACGGAGAGTGTTGTTATTGCTATTAATATAAAGCTTATCATTAGTATTACTGCTGCTATTCCTGTGCTCCCTGTGTTATTTGTTTGTATCATGGTTTTCTCTGTTGTTATTTTTGGGGAGTATTATATATAAGTCTTATTATACAATTATTGTCATTAGATGTAGAATAAGGGTTTGTGGCGTTTTTTGGTGGTTTTTGTAAAAATGTCATTTTGTGCTTTTTGTCTTTTCGCCCTTTTTTCATTTTGATTTTCTAACGGGGAATCTTTATATAACTTCGCTTGCGAACAGATTACATGAAAACTGTTACCATGCCGCTAGTTGGCATGGGAAATGAAATGAAAGGAAGGTGGAAATGGAATGGAAAAGAAATATATGGAAAGGCTGGTTGGAAGATATTGTAAAATAGTAACCAAAGAACCGGGAGAACAAAGAGCAAACGTTGTAACAGGTACCCTTGAAGACGTTGACTACCAAGATGGTTTTATTTTAGTAGATTCAGAACAAGGTCTAGGATGCCTAAGAATAAACACAATAATCGCGATAAAACCAGGATCACAAAGAAAAAGAAAAGAAAAAAGAAATATTAAAGATGAAGATCACGCTGCTATTGGTGTTGGTACACTTATTGTATTCATAGCAATGATTCTCGTTGCAGCAGTAGCCGCAACAGTCGTAATACAAACAAGTGAAACACTACAAAACCGTGCGTACGCAGTAGGAAAACAAACCATCAGAGAAGTATCAAGCGGGATAAAAGTCGTAGACTTAACCGGTTACACCGATGCAACCAAATCAAGAATGGAATATCTCGCGATAAGTATCAGACCAAGAGCAGGATCATATGATATGGACCTCAATGAAACACTAATTTATATAGAATACGACAATCTAACCGTGCTATCACTCGATTACAAAGGTGGAACTGAAACCGTTACTAACACTGTAAGCCCAGACGGCGTATTCCACACACTAAATCATAGTAAACTAACATCGATTAACTTTGGAGCAATTGCGGTTAGAGATGCAGATAACTCTATTATTAACAGCTATGGTTTAGGGGCAAACGATTTAGTCTTAGTCATTGTCAATTTAACCGCTGCATTCTCTGATACACAGGGAATACCAACTGGTGAAGAGTTCTATGGAAGAATAGTTCCAGAAGTTGGAGCTTCTGGCATGTTCTTTGTAAGCACTCCAAACGCATTTGATCATAGAGTAGTCGAAGTATAAGGTAACAAAAAGGGAAAACCTTTAGGGTTTTCCTTTCTCTTTTAATTTTGTTTTGTTTTTTATTGGTTGGTGTTTTTACATTTTTGTGATTTTTTCTTTTTAGTATTTTTTCATTTTTGATTTTCTCGCGGGGAAGCTTTATATAGTACGGGTCTGACATCATTAGCCATGAAATAATTTACCATGATGCAAACTATCATGGGTATCGTATCGAAAGGAAGGTGGCAAAAAATGAGAAGGTGAAATGAATGGAAAAAAAATATATGGAAAGATTTGTAGGCAAGTACTGCAAAATTGTGACCAAAGAACCAGGCGAAGATAGAGCAAGTGTAGTCACAGGTATTTTAGAAGATATTGATTATGAAGATGGTTTTATTTTAATAGATTCTGAGCAAGGATTAGGAGCTCTAAGCATAAGTACAGTAATAGCTATAAAACCAGCGACAAAAAGAAACCCTAAAAGAGAAATAAAAGATGAAGATCACGCTGTAGTTGGTATAGGGACACTTATTGTATTCATAGCAATGATTCTCGTTGCAGCAGTAGCCGCAACAGTCATAATACAAACAAGTGAAACACTACAAAACCGTGCATACGCAGTAGGAAAACAAACCATCAGAGAAGTATCAAGCGGAATAAAAATCGTAGATATAACTGGATACACTGATGTAAACCAAACAAGAATAGAATATCTCGCGATAAGTATCAGACCAAGAGCAGGATCATATGATATGGACCTCAATGAGACCTTAGTATACGTAGAATATGACAATTTAACAGTTATGTCATTAGATTACCAGGATGGTAGTAGCTCTGTTACTAGCACTGTAAGCCCAGACGGCGTATTCCACACACTTGATCATAGTGTTCTAACATCGACTAACTTTGGAGTAATAGGCATAAGAGATGCAGACGACTCTATAGTAAATACATATGGTATGGGTACAAGTGATTTAGCTATGATAATCATAAATGTTAGTGCAGCATTCCCTGGAACAGGTGGACTCCCAGCTGGTGAGGATTTCTATGGTCGTTTAGTCCCAGAGATTGGAGCTGAAGGTATGTTTTTCGTAAGTGCTCCAAACGCATTTGATCATAGAGTCGTAGAGCTATAAAAAACAAAGGAAAAATATTATTTTTTCCTTTTTCTTTTAAATTTTAATTATCCTCTCGTTTTTTAAATATTAATATATCTGCTTTTTCATCATTAAATGTCGTAGGTATGGCCTCTATCTCAAATGTTATCTTCTGGTTATCCTTAGTTAAAAAAATAGCTTCATATGATGAAACACCCTCACCTTTTAATCTTTTTAAGTAAAAGTTTTCAATTTTTGATAGACTCTCTGGTAAAACAAAATTTAATAAACTTTTATTGACAAGTTCTTGGATATCATAGCCTAATAACTCGGTGAGATGCGTATTTATTTTCTTTAACATACATCGATGAACAATAGCAGCGCTAACTTTGATTTCATCAAAAACCATGGATGGGGGGATTACCTCGTGTTTTTCTCCAATAGCTGCTGGTGTTGTTTCAGGTTCAAAATATGGGATTGTTCCATGTGAAGTTTTTTCTCCTTTAGGTGAAATTAATTTATTTGTTAACAATTGTTCTTGTTTAACCAGGTTTTTCCTTCGAAGTTCAATTTCTTTTTCAAGGTAATTGAGTTTTTTTGATTTTCTTTCGAATTCATCTAGCATGTTTTGAGCTTTTTTAAGATCAGTTCTAGCTAGTTTTTCTGATGTAGATTTTTCTCTTTTAATGAAATGTCTTTTTCCAGAAATTTTTCTAGGGGGTATATTTCTATAAGCAACTGGTTCTCTTCTGTATATTGGCATATTTTGAGGTAGTTTTTTCTCACCGGTTTGTAAGAAGTTTCTCGTAGGTGATAGTCCTGAGCCGCCTCCTAGGCTGCTGGTGGTTCTTAGTTTCCATCTTTTTTCTTTTTTTATCCTTGTTTCTCTTGTTTTTCTAGGTCTTTTTGCTAATGAGGCTATAGCGCTTAGAACCGGTAGAGTCGAGCGGGGTGTTTTCTGTCTTCCAATTGAAGGTTTAGCTTTTGTTATAGATCTTGCTAGGGCGGGTCTTTCTCTTCTGATTTCTTTGATTTCTAGGGATCCATCGTACTGTAGTATTTGTCTATGGTCTATTAGGATTATAAATAGTAAGCATCCAAAGATAACGTAGTATACTATGTTTAGAAGATTATTTGATAGATTTAGGTTTTTGGTTGAAATTGCTGCGCCTACACCGATTAGTATAACGATTGATGGTATGAAGGATAGTAGTAGGTTTCTTTTTTTGTATTTATAATGAAGATAAGCCCCTGTTAGTATTACAAATAAGGATAGAAATAATAGATGTAAGTTATCAAAACCTGCTAGGAGATAAAAAGGTGTTAGTTCAAATATGAAATCTGGCGCATAGGCGGATCTAAGGAAGAAAATGAAGATGAATTTGATAAAAATGAAAAAAGTTAGAAAAACATAGAAATAAAGTGGAAAACGTCTAGTAAAACTCTTAAGATCGGTCATTGATGATTCTTCCTATATTTTTTAGTTCTATTCTCCTAGCTATGAATATAGTACCAATAATAGCAAATATTAATGCTATTAGATCTGGTAGATATGCTGGTATTTCAACTGCTATCATTTCATCAAACCATGGGATTACAAGGAGTTCACTGCTTCGGGTCATCTCCTCAGCGTTGTAGTCTACTTCGGTTGTTGCAGTTTCTCCCTCGCGATCTTTTACTTCTATTCTTAGAAGTGTAAATCTAGTAGTTTTGAAAACAAATGTTAAATCAAGATCACATCTCTGTTCAACTGTTTCTTTTTTATTAGAATGAGAATAAGAGCATTTTTCTTTATCTAATAAATTTTTATTGTTAGATTCCTCACTGAATTCGTTGTATTTGTCATAGGAGGTTGTATCTTCGTATTGTTTAAAATAGAATGTAGCTATCTCCGTGTCCAAGTATTCTAACACGACCTTGGCTTCATAAATATCCTCCCATGAATTGTAATCCGATACTGTTAGGTAGAGTCTAATGGTGTCATCGTGTTGTTGTATACTTATACCACTATATTCAGGTGCAACGTTTAATACACCTACTCCGGCTTTACCTGCGTTCACGTTTATAGAGAAAACTATGGGAAAAATAAGGAATATTGAGATTAATATTAACAGTAGCTTTTTTTTCATGAGATTCATTTCATCCCCATTAATATCTTAGGCGGGAGTAAATCATATAACCTACAACTACTACGATGATCATGATAATTAGTATGATTTGTGTTATGTTGGTTGGTTCTTCTCTTTTAGTTTTTTCTGGTGGGCCAACTTCTATTGATGTTTTTAGTGTTCTAGTGTTATCGTCTATTTCCAAGTCATAATAGATATAAGAGGGGATGCCCTCTTTAAGCGCTTTTAATCTGATTCGTACTCCATGTTCAGATTCATCATCTGAGGAAATAGTTAGAGGAGGATTTTTAGATACGCCCTCATCGAATACTTCTAGTATACTGACGTTATCGGTTCTAAAATTTAATTGTACTATTCCATTTCCAGAAATATAAACATAGATATCGTAAACTTTACCTTCTTTCAGTTCTAATTCTCTTTCATATTGAAAAACAATATCGGTGCCCGAGATTGGTTCCAATTCATAATTATAGCGGCCTACGTTGATTTCAATGTCTGGTGAATTTACTCCTGTGGATGTTTCGAAGACGATGTTGGCAGTGGTAATAATATATCCATCTGGGATTTTTCCTTCTGCGATAGGACCGGTTATTTCGATAATTCCTGGTTTCCAGGATTCTGAGTAGAGGACAATGCCATCAAATGATTTTGATTCACCTGCAGGAATTTTTGTGTTTGAATCGGGGACGTTGATAATATCGCTGTATTGTTCGTAATCGATAGACATTTTCAATGGGATATTTCCTTTGTTTTCGATTTTGAAATAGTCATCAGCAGTATCTGTCATGATTTTAAATGGTTCTATATAGAATTTGAGTTTGTCCCCATGGGATTTTGCTATACCTACGGTTGGTTCTTCAACTACTATGATTTGGGAAGATAATAGGTTTTGGTCCTTGTAAACGTTTAATGTCCAATTTTTATAATCTATAACTTTTGGATTAGTGTTAGGAATAGTCTCAGAGTTTACCCCTGCGCAGAAAGAATAAGTGTTTCCGGTGACTTGGCCGCTTTCGTTATTAATGTAAGTATAACCGTCATATTCTTGTATATCAATCCATTGTTGACTGTTTTTTTCATATTTCCATTCATAGTAATTGGTTTCATCTCTATTTCCTTCACTTGGCATGGAGGCTCCACTATAAAATTTGAGTGTTAAATCTTGAAAATTGTGATCGTCCATGGTTACATTTATATAGTGCCATATTCCTGCAACGATTATAGGGTTTCCAAAACGTGTTCTTTCGTTTTCATTTATCATATGTATATTTAAAGTAACATTATCGGCAGCAGGAATTGTGAGAGCTAAAAAAGGTAACAAAAAAGTAACTATTACAATAAGCGTTACCCAATACCTCTTATTCAGCCCATCACCTCACCACGGTAAATAACACAAATATACCCTAACAATGTTCTTATCCTATATAGTATATTAAAGTTTTTCCATTAAAGAGATAACTAAAATATGTATTACTCAATTTAAATATTTAAATTTTTAAAAAGGGATTAAATAGTATTTTAGGAGTTATATTTTGATTCTATGGTAACTTAATTTTAAAAACCTCTTTTTGTAATGAATAGTTAATCTCTCCAAACTGGTTCTTCTTTTAAAATTTCTACTTTTAAAATCAAATCAATAGATGTTTTAGGTAGATTCTGCATCATGTTCATCCTACTATCATATAGTAGGATAAATGTATCTTGAATAATATTAAGTGTATCTCCTCGTAGTGATCGTAAAAATTTATAGAGATCGGCTATTTCTTGTTCAGTTGGTCTTGAAAAATTTATAAATTGAGTTAACGAATCAATAACAACAATATCTGGGTTAGATTTTTCAATGCCATATTTGATGATTTCTTTCATTTCTTCTAAACCTAATGGTGGTTTATGGTAGAGACAATCATCTATGTTCTCTCCTGGTGGAAACGCAAATCCTGAAACACAATCAATAAAAAATATCTGTTTACGGTCAAGTGGTTTTTTGTCAAGTGCAAGTTTCATAAAATCGTAACTTCGTATCAGCGAAATATAAAGAACGCTCAAAAAATGATCTGGTCTCGTCATGTTGAGTATGTCAATGATATCGATAAATTCTATGGAATTGTGGGTCAACAATACGATGCCGCTGAGGTCTTTTAATGTTGCAGATATGTCGTTATGAATTTCTTTCCAATAGTTTATATTTATAACTTCTTCGTTCATATTGTCCTGGGGAGATTTGGTTTATTTTGCAAATTTTTTTATGGTGTCCATTAGATTATCGATTTCAAATGGTTTGGTGAGATAGTCTACTACGTTGCCCATTTTTAAGAGCTTCTTTTTTTCTTCCTCAGAATAACGTACCACTGTCAACAATATAATCTTTGGTTTGCTTTTCTTCCCCTTTAAGTCCTTAAGTATCTCACTTGTGGTTAGTCCTGGCATCATTATGTCAAGGGTGACAATGTCGGGATCAAAGTTATCGAGCTTGTTTAGAAAATCTGAGCCATTCTCTGCTGTTTCTGTTTCAAATCCTTCTTTATGTAGCATTAGATTCAGCAGTTCTCTAAGATCTGGCTCATCATCTACAACCATTATCTTAGTCATTTTCTCTCATCTCCTACTTGTGATGTTTAAGAATTACATATGTAATGATTATTTGCATATAAAATATTAACGGAAAAAGAGAAAATATCAGTTGGGTGGTATTGTTGATTATGTTAAAAAGTGTTGATTTGGGTTATCTTATGAATGTTGTGAAGAGATATATCGTAGTTTTTTATACTGGTAGGCATTACTTTTGTAATTTTTTTGTAATTTTTACGTTTTGACTTTTTTGCGAGTTAATTTTATATATACTAAATGCTAAAGTTTGACGTGATATATAATATCATGGTGATGGATTTAGATGGATGGGTTGGTGATAAGATGAAAAAAAACATTCTAATAGTTGATGATGAACCTGATTTGAGGAATTTGGTAAAGATGGCTTTGGAGGAGGCGGGTTATCATGTTGTTACTGCTATGGATGGTGATGATTGTTTAGAAAAGCTGAATGGTTACAAGCCGGATTTAATATTGATGGATGTCATGATGCCTGGTACGCCTGTAGGAAAGATAGTGAGTCAGATTAAAAATACAAAAATAGCATATCTGAGTATTGTGAAAACATCAGATATGGAGCGAGAGAGACTGCTAGGGCAAGATAATGTTGTTGATTATATTCAGAAGTCTTTTGACATCGATGAACTCATTGCACGGGTTGGTTACCTTTTGAGTGAAAGTAAACTGGACATCAAAAAAGAAATGGAGGGTAGCCGAACGATGCTTGTTATGATTCCATATGTTGACTATAATGCTATGGTTGCTGAGGTTGTTTCACAGATTTATGCGAGAAGGATTTGTTATGTTACGCTGAATAAAACCTATGGTTTGTTAAAGGATTTTTTTGATGAGGAGAAGATTTCTACTGTGAATATGGTGTTTGTTGATGGTATTACGAGAACGGTTATAAACACTAAAAATTCGAAGAGTTGCTTTTTTGTACGTTCCCCTGGTGCATTAGATGAGTTAAACAATACGATATCTGAATTATTACATCAGAATTTTAATTATCTGATCTTTGACTCTGTATCTGACCTGTTGAGTTATAGGGGCATAGATGAGGTTGAACAGTTTGTGAATAGCATCATAGATCTCCTCGTTGAAAATAGATGTAAAGGTATTTTTTATGCGATGAGTCGGCATAAGTATGCTAAGGGAAATCGATTTTCTGAAGTGATGTATCCTGAAGGGATTCATAAAAGACGGGAGTTATTAGTTGAGGATCGGATCTTTTCTATTGATAAGGTTGTTGATTTAAGGAAGAAATGTATAAAATCGGAGCTGATGTTGCTATGAGTTTTTATTATTGTTTTATATGTTTGTGTATCCTCTCTGTTAATTCATCAATATCAAAAGGTTTAGTAACATAGTCGACGATGTTTCCCATACTTACTATCTTCTTTTTCTCTTCCTCAGAATAACGGACAACAGTCAACAATATAATCTTTGGTTTGCTTTTCTTCCCCTTTAAATCCTTAAGTATCTCACCCGTAGTTAAACCTGGCATCATTATGTCAAGGGTGACAATGTCGGGATCAAAGTTATCGAGCTTGTTTAGAAAATCTGAGCCATTCTCTGCTGTTTCTGTCTCAAATCCTTCTTTATGTAGCATTAGATTCAGCATTTCTCTAAGATCTGGTTCATCATCTACAACCATTATCTTAGTCATATTTTTCTCTCCTCCATGATACATTTTACATATTTTTTCACACATTAACTTTCTACTCTAAATATATCTACTTCCTTGAATCTGCCTTCAACATCCTGAACTGGTTTAATTGGTAGCGAAAATGTGAACTTACTACCCTTGTCCAAAGTGCTCTCAACCCAGATGCGCCCACCGTGCGCGAGGATTATGCCTCGAGATATGGCTAGACCGAGCCCTACTCCACCGAGTCTTTTATCCTCATTAGCTTTAACTTGATAAAACGCATCGAAAATATTGTCATGTTGATCCTTGGGTATTCCTCGTCCGAAGTCCTGCATTTCAAACGAGATGTCGTCTTGTTCTTTTCGAATGTTTACGTTAATATTGGAGTTGTCTGGTGAGAACTTTATAGCGTTGTTTAAAAGGTTGATGATTACTTGTTTTATGCGTTCTTGATCAATGGTTAAATCAGGTAAATATTCTTCTACCGTGGTGTTGATCTGTATGTGTTTCACGTCAGCGGAGGACCGCATCGTCTCTACTGTTTCCTCTATCATGATTTTCACGTTTGTCGGTTCTGGGATGAACCTCATTGTACCTGAGTCTAACCGTGATATGTCTAGTATGTCCTGTATGAGATGGTCTAAACGGTTTGCGTTCCTAAGAGCAACTTCGAGGCTTTTTTTCTGTTCCTCGTTGATTTCCCCGAGTTTTTGTTTTAATATTAGTTGTATGTATCCTTTTATCGCGGATATGGGTGTACGTAGTTCATGTGATGTGATGTTTAGGAAGTTTGATTTTATTTTATCTAGTTTTTTTAGTTGGCTGATTTGTTCTTCAATTTTCTTTTGATATTGTGCAAGTTGCTCTTCAGAGCGTTCTTGTTTGCTGATGCTGTATGCTTTTTCATTAGTTTTATCTGATGTTGCATCAGATGGGGTTTCAGAGGGGGGTGGCTCGTTGGAACTAGTAGATAGTTTAAGGCATAGTTTTCCGAGTTGTTCCTCTCCTCGTAAAATTTTTACTATTTCAGCTGCATCTTTCATTGATTCCCACCCTGATACACAATGGATGTAGTATGTTACCCATCCTTTTTGAATTACCACCCCATGTCAACCTTAATCGATGTGGGTTTATTTATCGTTTTCTAATTCGAATATGTCCATCTCTTTGAATTTTTCTTCAATGTTTCCGACTGAGTCGATAGGCAAGTTGAATCTGAAGGTGCTTCCCTTGCCCTTGGTGCTGTTGTCGACCCATATACTTCCACCGTGGTATTTAACAATGCCTTGTGATATCGTTAGACCTAATCCGGCTCCACCAAATTTCCGGTCCATTCCTGAGTCGGCTTGGTAGAACCTTTCAAATATCTTTTTTTGTTTGTTTTTTGGTACGCCTCGTCCGAAATCCTGTACTTCAAACAAGACATCACTTTTATCTTTTTTAGCTCGTATCATGACTGTAGAATTGGGTGGTGAGAATTTGATTGCATTGTCTACAAGGTTTGTAATCACTTGTTTAATTCGTTCTTGATCGATAGTTAATGCAGGGATGTTTTTTCCTAGTTCTGTGTTAATTTTGATGTTTTTCATCTCAGCATTGTATTGCATTGTTTGTAATGATTCTTTTATCATTTTTGAGATATCTGTTTTTTCTGGGATAAACTTCATCGTACCAGATTCCAATCGTGAGATGTCAAGTATATCCTGGACGAGATGATCCAACCGATCAGTATTCCTGAGAACCACATTAAGGGCATCTTTCTGCTCTGGAGTAACGTCTCCAAGTGTTTGCTTTAATAACATTTGTATGTATCCCTTTATCGAAGCCATTGGTGTCCGTAGTTCATGACTGGTGGTATTTAGAAATTCAGTTTTGATACGATCTAGTTTTCTAAGTTTAATGTTCTGTTGTTCAATTTTTCTTTGGTGGTTCTTGGCTTTTTCCTCTGCTTCGATCTGCTCAGTTTTCAAAGAGATAATCCCAACCGCTTCAGAAAAAATGTCTATCTCGTCTTTTGACCATTCTTTATCTGCTTTACGATCTGCAGTAGCGATATAACCTTGAGGATTATCAATATCTCCATATGGAAGTAGTAGAGTAGATTTTACACCAAATTTTTTAAAAATTGGAGAGGCTATTGGTTTTGCAATCGATGGTATATTTCTTAGAGAAATTACTTTGTATGGTTTACCAAAATAACGTTTAAGAAGCCTGAGAGGAAATTCTTCTCCAATCCCTGATTTACTATCTTTCTTTCGCCACTGTATATCAACGATGGCTTTCTTCTTTTCCGGATAAATTCTTAGAAAGCTTGCATGTTCAAGATTAAAGAAAGGTCCAATCTTATCTACAAGTTGTTGTATCATTTCATCCTCAGATAATGGTTGAGCAGCTAACTCCCAGATTTCAGCTCTCAGGGCATTAATTTTATTCTGTTGTTTGGTTCTTTCTTCTATCTTCTTGCGCTCGGTGATGTCCTGAAAAGTCCCAGAGACTTTTGTGATTTTACCATCTTCTCGATGCGCTTTCCCGATAGCATGAACCGACCGATGATTGCCTTTTGCGGTAATGAATTCTAATTCCACGTCAAAAGGTTCACCATGCTCAATAGCGCGTTGCACTGCCCGTTCAATGATTGGTCTGGTTGCAGGGTCATAAAACACAATCCCTTTTTCCACCGTAGGACTATAATTCATATCAACTTCGTGGATACGATAGACCTCTTCAGTCCACACCTGCTTCAGGGTTTTTACATCAAATTCCCAACCGCCAACTTTCGCCATTTTCCCTGTTGCATTGAGCAGGGCTTCACTTCGCTTTAACGCATCTTCCGCCTGCTTGCGCTCGGTGATATCCCAAACAATGCCTTGGTAATGCGTAATATTTCCATGTTCATCTCTTCGTATGAATGTCCTATCTTCAATCCATTTTATTTTTTGATTTTTTGTGACAATCCTATACTTTTGGGTGAACTCTTTTGTTGTTTTTTCTTTGCTGTATTTTTCAACTTCTCTTGATGCTCTCCTCAGATCATCTAGATGGATAATATCGGCAAAGGGCACTTCACTTGAAGTAAAGTCTTTTGCAGTGTAACCAAATAGTTCTTTTACGTTATCTGAAACAAGTTCAACTGGCCAGCCTTCCTCGTTTTTCCAAAGGAAAACAACTGCAGGACTTGCGTTGATTATATTATTGGTTTCTTTAATTTTTTCCTCTGCTTTCTTTCGCTCAGTGATGTCTTTTGAAACAAAAAGCAACTCATCACCCATAAGATTGGCAGTATTCTCCATATAATGCCAACCGCCCGACTTATCCCTAACACGATTCTCAAACTTCTCAGAAACATCTAAACCTTTCTTGACTAAGAGCTTTTTAGCCTTCATACCGATATATTTCTTCAACAATGGCAGTAAATTTTTCTTGTCATCAGGATGAACAAAATCAAAAGCAGGTTTACCAATCAAATCATCAGGTTCATAACCCATGACTTTCTTATACGATGGGCTAACATAGTTATAAATCGGATTCAACGTAAACGTAGTTAAACAAATTAAATCGCTTGTATTCTCAGTTATTAAACGATATCTGCTCTCTGCCTCTTTTTGCTCAGTAAGTTCCTTAGCAACAATAAAAACGTATTTTAATTCCTTATTCTCTTTAACGGGGAATGCAGAAAAATCCATGATATGTGTTTTACCTGATTTATCGTCAAGATTACCTACAAAATTACGAGTTGGTTTTCCTTTTAAAGCGTTTTTAAATACATTAAGATACTTAGGCACATCCCATTTAGAGAACATACCTGGTATCTTCCAAAACATTTTCCCAATTAATTCTTCTTCTGAAAAACCTGAGAATGCTAACCCTGCCTTGTTAATTTTTAATAACTTTCCAAATTTATCAATGTACATCATGAGATCGTTAGAGCTTTGAAAAATCAACTCTTTTTCATCTACTGATCCATTACTTGGCAAATCACCCTTTTGTATTGGTTCTTCATAAAAATCATCTTTTTCAGCATCTTCCATAATAGTAATACTCTCATCTGGCATATCTTCTAACACCTCCCCTAAGGTGGACAATCTTCCGTAAGCGCCCTGAGATTGGCTTGTAAGTATTCCAAGTCGTTCTTCTTCTCTCAATATCTTTGCAATATCAGGGTCTTCCCTCATCTTATTACCTGGATTAATTTAAACCTAACTACTTCCACTTCCTTTTTCCCCATCGCCTGTAATGTTCTCTTTTTCTAACCTAAAAATGTCCACGCCTTTGAAGCGTTTTTCAATATCTTTAACAGATTTAATTGGCAAGGTAAATCTAAATGTACTACCTTTTCCAGATATACCTTCGCTTTCTACCCAAATCTTACCACCATGAGCAATAATAATACCTCTGGAAATTGCGAGACCGAGACCAGCACCGCCAAATTTTATATCTGTTCCTGAATCTACTTGATAAAACGTCTCAAAAACCTTATCCTGTTTATCCTCAGGTATGCCACGTCCAAAATCCTGAACCTCAAACAAAACACCATCTTGTTCTTTCTTCGCTTTTAAATTAATAACAGATTTGTCAGGAGAGAACTTTATAGCGTTATTTGTAAGATTAATAATTACCTGTTCAATCCGCGCCTGATCAATAAAAAGATCAGGTATTCCTCTTCCAATCTCAGTATTCAGTTTTATATCTTTTACAGCTGCAGAAGATTGCATTGTTTCAGCGACCTCCTCGACCATCTTCCCTATGACTGTATCCTCTTGGATAAACTTCATCGTACCAGATTCGAGATGGGAAACATCCAAAATATCCTGAATAAGATTATCCAATCGATTAGCATTTCTATGAACTACTTCAAGAGCACTCTTTTGGTTCTTATTAATCTCTCCGAGTTTCTGCTTCAACAACATCTGAATATAACCCTTAATAGAAGCCATAGGAGCACGTAACTCATGAGAAGTAATATTCAGAAAAGCTGATTTGAGATTATTCAGTTTTTCCAGCTCAATATTTTTTTGTCCAATTGTTTTTTGTGTTTTTTCTAGTGTCTCTGTGGTTTCATGCAGGTCCTCCATGATGTTGAGTGCAGCTAGATCGCTTTTTTCTAAGTCTTCAATTTTTTCTTGTAACAATTCTTGTTTTTTTTCAATCTCTTTAGTATTTTCTTGAATGTCTTCGATCATCATGTTTATGCCTATGGCAAGTGAATCAAGTTCATCGTTTTCACCTAAAAGCTCAACCTGAACAGAGTAATCTCCTCTTGCTGCATTCTGAATCACATCAATCATCCCTTCTATTTTAGTAGATGTTCTGACGGTCTTGCTAGATTTTGCTTTAACCAAATCTTTGATATCATCTAACATTAGGCTTAAGCCTACTAATAGTTCGGTAAACTCGTCTTCTTTTTCTGGTACTTTAATGTTTTCGGAAAAATCACCCATAGCATATTTTTGTAACATAGGTACTATCTGATTTAGACGAGTAGAAACGTATTGTTTGTATTGTTCGAATTCTGATTTTGACATTACTTGCTTTTCTCCTTAACAAATTTAACGATTACTTTTTCAGCCACTGGATTGCTCCTTCTTCGGTTTCGAAGGTTCTAACTTTATCATTCCCTACCCCACTAGCTTTAATCATAAAACTGTTTACCACCCTAGCAAAAGTGCTTAAACCAAAACTAGCTATTTTTTCCAGATCTGGGTCTTTGTAAACTTTCTCAGCAATTATTTTTCTTGACTTAGAGGTAACGTTACATGCTTCTGACAAATCAAGTAATGCTCTAAGTTTTTTACCATGAAATTGCTGTTTGACTTCAGCTATTTTTTTTAAAAGTTCCCCAGCGTCTTGATCATTATAAGGACCAGATACTTGGTGTTTAATAACCCCTTCTTTTTCATCCCACCAAGTTTTATGTTCATGTTTATATATTTCCATAATCTTATTCCTCCTCTAACCAAGCAAGAGCTTCTTCCTTCGTCTTGAAAATTTTCATATTTTTATTTTTAGAAACCCCAAGAACAAAAGATGCAATCACTCTGGCAACAGGATTTAAACCTAATACTGCAACTTTTCCACATTGTTCATGGCTAGTTAATTCTGAGAAAATCTTTCTTGCCTCATTTGTTGGTTGTTTAGCCTCACTATTATTAACGAAAATTTTTACCTTCCCATCGACCTTGTCTACTAGTTTAAGATATGCATCCCTCATTGCTACTGCTTCTTCAACATCCTGTTTTCCAGCAATTTCAACATACATTATACCGTCTTCACCAAAATAGAATCTACTTTCTCCTGCCAAAATCTCTCTATTTTCATCCTTCATAATTTATCCTCCTTAAGCCATGCAAGAGCTTCTTCTTTTGTTTTAAAAAAACGTATATCTCTCTTTTTTGTAACTCCTATAACAAAAGAAGCAATTACTCTTGCAACAGGATGTAGTCCAAAAAAGGCAACCTTACCAATTCTTTCGCCCTCAAACGCTTTTTGTCCTTCCTTTCTTGCGCCTCGTGAAGGCATCCCTGCTTTGTTAAGATCTACAAGAAGGTTTAATTTACCTCCAACCATTGTAGCAAATTTATCACTTGACTCTCTCATCATCGTTGAGGTTTTCTCATCTACTTCTTCCAACACAGTTACATATAGAATATTATCATCACTAAGATATAATCTGTTTTTCCCTACCAGTAATTCTCTATCTTCGTCCTTCATTTTTTCACGCCTTCCTCCAATTCTTTAATCCTATTCTTCAATTCAACCATCTTAAGCTCCCTACCAACTGTTAGTTTCTTATATCGCTCAAGCTCATCGATTTTTCTTTCTAGTTTTTCCTTTGCACCCTGCAATATTTCGTCTGCCTTCCTGCGCTCGGTGACATCTCTTGTTATAGCGACAAAACCAGTAGGGTTACCAGATGTATCTTTAATCACACTTACGGAAAGTTCCCCAGAGAACTCACCCCCATCTTTTTTACAAAGAGTGTATTCAACATTTTTTATTACACCTTGCTCGAGAGTCTTTTTCATATTCTCCGTTGCTATCTGATAATCTTTTTCTGCAATAAACATAAAAGCACTTTTGCCAAATACTTCATCTTTAGACGAAAAACCATGTGCATTCAACGTCGCCTGATTACATTCAACAATGTTTCCCTCTAAGTCAGTAACGGTAATAGAATTTGGAGATGAATCAAATATACTTTCAAGTTTTGCTTTACTCTCCCGCAACTCCGCCTCCACTTTCTTCCGCTCAGTGAGGTCATGAAATACCGTTCTACTTCCTGCAAACTTACCATTGCCATCATAAATAGCAACAGCCTTTAACTCACCATAAATCTCTTTCCCATCTTTTGTTGCAAAAGTAGTTTCAATAGTAATTTCTCCGTTTGTGACGAATTTTTTCCAGTTTGGTTTGAAATCGTTTTCCAAATATTCTTTAGTTAAAATCTGAGGAATACGCATCCCACTCAATTCTTCCTTAGAATATCCCAAAGCCCTAGTCATTGCTTCATTCACATCAGTAAAATTCCCATCTTTATCTGCAATAATCATTAAATCACTAGCAGTATCTACAAAAGTCCGGAACTTTTCTTCAGACTCTTTTAATGCATCCTTTGTTTTCTTCCGCTTGGTGATGTCTGTAGTAATTATACTCACGGCAGCAACCTGGCCATCGCTTTTAATAGGTCCAATACGGCTTGCATACCATGAAATGCTTCCCTTAGGACCGGCTCCTTTAATCTCGTAATCACCAATGTTGCCAGTTTGAAAAACTTGTTCGATGGTTTCCTTAACCATATCGTGATGTTCAGGTGGTATAAACTCGATGTGGTTCTTTCCGATTACCTGTTCAGGGGTGAGGCCCGGCACGGTGTGGTTAATATAGTGAATGGTACCATCACGATCTACGAGCAAGACAATGTTGGGTAAATTCTCCAATAATAAACGCCATTTTTCTTCAGACTTCCACGGTAATTTCTCATTATTGATATTAGCTCCTTCTTGTTTTTTTTCAACATTATCTTTAACAAAACCGACACCCCCATCAGGTACATCCTCAGTCGTCTCTTCAACAACTTCAAATTCCGCAATATTGTCTGTTGTTTGAACCCAAAGTCCTCCAAGTTTTTCTACTTCTCTCAACTCTTTTATAATGTCTGGTTCATCTCTCATTAAAAACCACCACATATCTCATCCTTTACACCCATAAATTCAAATAGTTACACTTGTAATGCTAAAACATTACTTAAGTGTTGTATATTTATTTGAGATATATGTTTTTCTATCTATTAACCCAAAAAGAAAAACAAAAAAACACAGCACAATAATACTAATACCTTAACTAACGACTATCCCTACTTTTTATAGTTCTCGTCCAACTCCTTTATTTTTCCATCTAACCTCTCTACCTCTTTGTTAGCTTTCTCCAAATCCTTATCCACGCCCCCTTCTTTCTCCAAATATAAACGGCCAGTCTTGAAAAGAACAACAAGTATCAGCACGAAGATTATAACCACCATGAGGGCGATGATAACCCACAATGGGATTCCCTCTGATGGAGGACGAGCATTAACAGTGAACGTAACTGATGAACTTGCTGTCTGATCATCACCATAGCTATATACCACTTTATATGTGTATGATCCAGGACTCAGCTCATCCGTCAATATTGTTTTGTTATATGCCTTCTGAGTTAAAACAGATACATTCTCTTCATCTGACCAAATCAATTCATCTTCCTTATAAAGAGTATAGACAACCGTACCATTGACCAATCCTGGTTCTCCAACATTAATCAATGTTATCAACGCGTTAATGCTTTCTCCAGTGTATACTGAGTCTGTTGTCAACTCTAGTATTACATCAAATAGGAACTCTTCTTCATAACTGTAAATTAGTAGGTATTCTACAGCTGGATCATCTAATATGTATATCTTATCGTTTTCTCTCTTTATCTTGTCTGATGAAATAGTTCTTCCATCTGATGTCATAACTGTTAAATCAGAAATATCTGGATATTTATCAGTTACTTCGATATATATCCATTTATCCTTGTTTACAGTTGTTGTCACCGTTATTGTGTTGTTTTCAGTATCTGCTACAGTATCTGTAATAGTTCCTATACTATGTGTCACGTTTATTATTTCGTCTGTTTCTGTATCCCAGATGAAAAGCTTATTCAAGTCACCATTGACAGATACCAAGAATGAGGCGTTACCATTTATCAGTATACTATTATCAAGTTCATTTTGTAATACACCATTTGGATCAGTAAAGGTATCATTTATTCCATCATCGTCTGTATCACTAGCAGAGAAATTATATTCAAGTTCTATATTGAACCAGTTTTCAATTTGTTCTTTTGTTGTCACTGGTTCCTCCTCTTCTTCCTCCTCTTCATCGGGACCAGAGGGTCCACTAGGTCCACTAGGTGTTGATACCGTGAACCTTGTTGATTTAATAGATTCGTAGGTATGTGAATGAGTATCTGATGTTGAATTTACAAAGAGTCGCGCATAAAACGTACCAGTGGTATGTGTTTTATAGGTTATAGTATATAGAGACGTTATATCTGTATACCCACTCTCGCCGTATCCATAGCCGTATCCATATCCAAAGTCATGCTCTGAATTATCATACTCATCAGTTCCGTTTTGATATCCATATTCATACCAGTTGTCACCAATCATTGTTGTATTTGTCACTGTGAATTTGCCTGATGGATAATCCTCTATCTCTGTTCCATTAATATAAAATTTGACATAAGCAACCTGCTGGTCATTAGCATTATTAAAAACTTTGAATATAAGATAATTAACAGGGATTTTTTCATAACCACGTATAGTGAGATTCACGTTACTAAAAGTGATGGTGGCTCCTGTGTTAACTGATGTAGGACTTGGTGTTCCAGGATACAGATAAACAGCGGTAGCAGGCGGGACAAGAATGAAAAATATTAAAGCTACCAATAATACAGATATAGTTATGGCTGAGATTCTTTTTACTAGTTCCCCTTTCACCATGCATCCATCGTCCATATACGTAATGTATAAGAATTACTACGGTAATTACTATAACCGTCGCAGTATTTATAATTTACTCTTTATCCAACAATTCCAACAGAAGCTACCAAAAAAAACAACTATTATATTCACTTATTTTCCAATCCAAACATGTCTACCTCTCTGAACCTACTCTCAAAATCTTCAACTGATTTAATAGGAAGACTGAATTTAAAAGTACTACCACTACCCATCTTACTCTCAACCCACATATGGCCACCATGAGTAAGAACAATGCCACGAGAAAGAGAAAGACCCAAACCCACGCCACCAAACTTCCGATCCATACCGGAATCAACCTGATAAAACATATCAAAAATCTTCCTCTGCTTATTCTTCGCTATACCACGCCCATAATCCTGAACCTCAAACAAAACATCATCCTTTTCTTTCTTTGCACGTATATTGACAATAGAACTCTCTGGAGAAAACTTAATAGCGTTATTCACAAGGTTTCTGACAACCTGAGATATCCGTTCTTGATCAACAAACAATTCAGGTACATTATCTTCTACTTCTGAATTAATCTTTATACCTTTATGATCTGCAAAAGACTGCATTGTCTCAACCGTCTCCTCCATCAGCTTCCCAACATCTGTCTTCTCAGAGACAAACTTCATCGTACCAGACTCCAACTGCGAAATATCAAGAATATCCTGAATCAAATTATCAAGGCGATCAGTATTACGCAAAACCACATCAAGAGCCTTTTTTTGCTCCTCGCTAATATTTCCAAGAGTCCGCTTCAACAACATCTGAATATAACCCTTAATAGAAGCCATCGGTGTACGTAACTCATGAGAAGTAATATTGAGAAACTCTGATTTGATACGATCTAATCTTTTCAGCTGAATATTCTGCAATTCAATTCGTCTTTGTGATTTCCTTATCTCCTCTTCCGCCTTCTCGCGCTCCTTTATTTCAGCCTGTAATTCTTTATTAGCATCTTCAAGCTCTGCTGTTCTCTCTTTCACCCTTTCTTCTAATTTAATCTTTGCTTCTTCCAACTGCTTAATAAAATTCTTCGTCTCAGTAAGATCCCTAGCCGCGATAACAGTTCCCTCTAACTCCCCGTTGTCATTGTATATACTAGATGCTGAGATATTCATTGGAATCAATTTTCCTTCTTTAGTGACAAACTCCGTTTCCACATCTTCTACCATTCTTTCAGCTGACACCTTAGAGAGAACGTTGGATTCAAAATGAGACAAGTTTACAATATCTTCTAAAGGGACATTCATCAACTCTTTCTTAGTATAACCTAGCAGACTAAGGGTCGATTTATTCGCATTAACAATAGTGGTATTTCCCTCAATGACAAGCAATGAATCGGCCATAGTATCTATAACAACATCCGCGGTCTCTGCAGTTGTAAGTTTCATAAGTCTATATCTTATCATAGAATAGGCAACGATTAACGAAAATAACGTGAGAGAAACTGTGGTCATCGGAAATACAGACATACCGAATAAAGGAGGAATAAGATTTGTTCCTAGACTGAATGACGCTAGTATCAGAAAAGCTATAGTTACAAATTGAATTTGTCTTTTCTCATTAGTAGTAATACGTTTTTTAAAATAGGTATGAGCTAAAGTAAATGCTGCATAAGAACTGGCTAATAAAAACCAGAAAATCACAAATTCAGTTGAACTATTTAAAATAACCCGGTAACCCCACTCACTTACTTTGACGTCCTGGATTGAGATTAATATATTTAAAATAATAACAAGTATACCGCCTATTCCATATAAAGCAGGTAATAAATATTTGTATCGTGTAAAAATATTTTTGTAATTTGGATATCTCCGTGGGAAAGCTAATGAAAAATGAAGTGCTAAACAAGATATTATAAGAAATACACTATAACAAATTCTGCCAAATAGTAGAGCGGATTCTTTCGTTGTTGATACTCGAGTCATAAACTCGCTGATAGAAAAAATTGCAAAAAACAGCACAAGAACTGCAAAAATTCTATTTGTAATTTTTTTGGAATTCAACAGGATTATATATACACCGATGAATGCAGTGAAAACTCCGGAAAGTAATGATATGTATACGGCAGAGTTCATCGAGTCCATTATCAAATTACACCTATATAGTCAGTTCGATTCTATTTCTTAATCTCCACCTCAAAGATTTATATATGATTCTCGGATAACCGATAATTGTAGTGGTGAGACATTATGAAGTCCTTACTAAATGAATACGGAACATTTACGGAATTAGATTATAACGAATTATTTAATAAATTATTCGCATCAGCCTCCGTCATCAAAAATGATTTCTATAAAATCTGGAAAAAAATCATTCAAAAAATTGATTTAGATATAATCAGTGATGAAGATTGCAAGGAAATCAAAAATTTAGTTATTTATGATATACTCGATGGCAGTCGTTCAACCCTGATTCCGAAATCTACAATTGACCGGAATGTAGAAACTGCTTTGTATGCACTTAATCTCATTCATACACTGAAAAACTTGGGTACAAGAAGTTGTTATATTATGATTCATACCTCTTATAATCGAGAGCGGGGTGAAAAAGAGTTTAATCAGGTTTTAAAAAAGATTGCATTGGGCACACCACTGATTAAGGAATATGCTATTCAAAATAATGTTCGTTGTTCATGCATTGGTATAAAAGAAAATTACGAACACATAAATTTACTAAATGATATTATTGAATCCACAGAAAATGGAGATTTTCATACATATTTTTTGTTTGATTATGATGAAAAGTGGATATCAAACAAGGACGCCCGGAATCTGCTAGATAGTATGCCCGATATAAATGTATATATCAGGCATACAAAATTTCAACCCTCGGGAGGTTGGATTCCAGATAAAATGTCACGTTCAGTTTTTCTTTACTCCCAAAATGGCTCTATTTATAGCAATTGGGATTCTGATGAGATAGTAACTCTTTTAGCTCTTTCACTATTAGCAAAACTGCTTCACAGAGGGGAGATCCTAAGTAAAACATATAATAGGATGGAGGAAATTAATGGGCGCTATAGGTTGCGAGAATTGAAATTATTTAATAAGACAATTAAATTGCGAGCAAATCCTAAAAAACTATTTGTGATGGGCTCTCCCATAGGAGTGTATCAGTTCTACTACTAATAATATATGACTGTGAGAGGTATATTAATGAAAAATGACAAACGAGAACCCATAAAGATCCTAGGTGCAGGAGTATCTGGGCTTAGTGCAGCTATAGCATTAGCTAAAAACAGATATAAAGTGGAAGTTTTTGAGAAAAGCTTGCATGCAGGTGGGCGATTCAAACGTGATTTTCAAAGTCTGCGTAATTTTGGGAACAAAAATATTGAACCTATCAAAGAATTTGAAAAGCTTGGATTCTATATAAAACCATATAAAAAGTTGATGAGAATTGTTAGATATTCTCGATCTCATAGCTTTGAAGTAGTTAGTGATAATAAACCTATTTATTATCTTGTTTTAAGAGGAGAAAACAAAAATTCAATAGATTCGCAATTGGCAAACTTAGCCGTTAATCAAGGTGCAAATATTAATTACAACATCAAATTAAATATAAATGAGGCAGATATAGTTGCGACAGGCCCTTCACAAGCCGATAGTTTTGCATATGGTGGGGTTTATGAAGATACTAAAATCGATAATACAGGATATGTATTCTTAGACAAAAATTATTCACCAGATGGATATTTTTATGTACTGCCTGGTGAAAAAAAGGGCGAGGCAGTAGTTGTTAATTGTGCAGGGGACTCCACGGTTGGTGTGCAAATACTAAAAACATTCTATAATAAAGCAATACAGGAAAATGAGATTTTAAAAGATTTATTAGATGGTGCAACGAGAAAAACTGTTCAAGGAGCTATAGGCTGTCGTACTCTGCTAGATAGGCCATACCAACATGGTAGATACTATGTTGGCGAAGCTGCTGGATTGCAGGATGTTACTGCGGGATTTGGTATACGATATGCAGTTATTAGTGGTTACTTAGCGGCGCAATCCATCTTAACTGGTGAAGATTATAACGAAAAGATAGTTAAAACGTTTAAATCGCAGTTGCAATTTGAACGTAAGAGGAGTGAGAATTTTAAAAAGATGACTAATGATGATCTCAATAAAATATTTCGGTCAATTAATGAAAAATTCGGCCATGAACTAACTGTAGAAGAATATGAATCGCTACGTGGTGATATTTAATTGCAGAGAAGCAATAGCATAAAAGCAATATTTTTTGATCTAGGACAAACCCTGGTAAACCTATCCTCTATCTCTATATGCATGTATAACTCACTAAAGAAACATTTGCCACAATTAACTGCAGATCTAAACAAACTAGTACATGCATGGGGATATGGAACTCAGGAGCTATTCATGGAACTACGTGAAGAGAAATTCATCGGTACAAAAAAGATGCATTTTCTATGTCTTAAAAAAATTTTGAAAACAAACAAGATCCAAGTAGCGGATAAACTAACGCACACTATGGTGGAGTATGTCTGGCAAGATTTCATAGCAAACAACAGGATATATCCAGATACAATACCTGTTCTGAATCAATTAAAACAGTCAGGGTATAAACTAGGTGTGATCACAGATTGCGATTTAGATGTAGCTGAAGGTATCATAAAAAAGCATAGACTCACAGACTACCTTGATGTTAAAGTGATATCCAGTACAATCAAATCTTATAAACCAGATCCTCTACTGTTTAACGAGGCGATAAAATTAGCAAAATGCACTCCAAAGGAAGGAGTATATATTGGTGATTCTGAGATAGATATTAAAGGTGCAAAAGAAACAGGATTGACTACTATAATATTAGATCGAGAAGAAATACAAAAACAAAATCAAGAAATGGACATTAAACCTGATTTTAGGATTAACAATTTATTAGAACTACCTAAAATCATATCTGAACTAGATAAACCGATGAAAATATGAAAATGAATCCCAGAGATATAAGGAAGATTGTATTAATATATCCCCCACATTGGGACACTCCGATGCCCCCATTGGGCGTAGCCTATATTACTGCATTTCTAAAATCTAAAGGTTTTGAAATACAACAAATGGATTTGAACCATAAGTTTCGATATGACTATCAGCTAACAGATGACGACCTCGATCGAGAGGTTAAAAGAATAGTATCTAAAAATCCTGATGCCATAGGTATATCAATAGGTCATACAACTTTTAAATACTCTATCGAACTGATGAGACTAATAAAGAAACAAATACCTGATGTGTTTGTAGTCGCAGGTGGACCACATGTGTCTTATATCGGGGAAAAGATCATTGGAGATTTTCCAGAGATTTTTGATATAGGTGTTTTCTCTGAGGGAGAAGAAACGATATTTGAGATTTTACAGAAAAAAATAAACGGTGAAAAATTAGATAACATCGGTGGAACAATAGTTCGGAAGAGCAATCTTGAAGCTGTTAGAAATCAGCCTAGACAGTTCTCATGTGATATAGATGATCTTCCATTTCCTGATTTCGATGATTTCCCGCTTCATGAATACCCGCTTCCGATACTTCCTATGCTGACTGCACGTGGATGTATTAAGAACTGCTCGTTTTGTGGTTTTAACGGTAGCCAAGTTAGTGGTAGATACAGAGAAAGAAGTATAGAGAACGTAGTCGATGAGATTAAACGAAATGTTGAACAGTATAAACGTAAAATATTCCTTTTTGGTGATTCTTTGATTAATTCAAATCCTAAGCGCCTGGCACAACTATGTGATGGGATAATCAATGAAAATATGGATATCTACTGGCTTGCTGAGGTTTTTCCGGATTTAACTAAAGATTTATGCAGAAAAATGTATAATGCTGGTTGTCGTTTTCTGTGGATTTCCCCTGAGACGGGTAGTCCGATAACTGCTGGTAAGATGAATAAAGGTGCGGATCTTGATCGTGCTAAGGCAGCTATTAAAAACGCGAAGAATGCAGGTATATTTACCTCTGTATGGTTCATCCTAGGTTTTCCTACAGAGACCTCTGATGATGTAGAAATGACAATTAGCTATGCCGGAGAACTAAAGAAGTATATCGATGAGTGTTCTTTTGTTCCATTTCATTTAATGATTGGAAGTCCTGTATATCAAAACCCTCAACAGTATAATATAAAGAAGATTGAAGATAATAGGTATGAGATGTCCTCCAGTTTTCATAAAGAACATAAAACGATAAGTAAGTTTAAAATAATGAAATACTCAGAGAGGTTATGGGATGAATTCAACCTTGATTCAAGATTCAATTTTGAAATAGAAAAAAGAATATTTTTTGAAAGATTAGGACCGAGTAAAAGAATTCTTCTAAAATTGTTATCTCCTGATCATTTTGATAAGAATAAGAAGAAATACAAATATGAGGATCTTTTTAGGAAGGCACTCCGAGGTATAAAATGTGGCTGCTGATAGGAGGTAGTGGTTTCATTGGTGCCAATTTTGCGAAGTTTTTGATGGAGAATGACTATGATTTTAAAATTTATGATACACATAGATCAAAATATCTTCCAAAGAATGTTAAAACAATCGTTGGCGATGTTCGCGACAAGACTAAGCTATCTAAGGCTATGGGAGAGTGCGAAATCGTATTTCATTTGGCTACAGTTCCCCCTTCTTCAAGACTTCCTAAGAGTGAGATCTATGATATTGATGTGAATGGTACTCAGAATGTACTTGGGGCTGCAATAGAAAACAATGTGCGTAGGGTGGTTTTTACTTCTAGTGCGTCTCATGTTTATGGTCTTGTTGATGAGAGATTGTGTCCTATAAGAGAGGATTGTAGTCTTAATCCTATTAATGAGTATGGCGAAAACAAAGTATTCGCGGAGGAATTATGTAAGAAAGCATCTGAAGCAAAAGATCTGCAGACAGTTGTTTTACGTCTCTCTATGGCCCTGGGTCCATATGATTTTGATCCTATTTTGATAGAAAATATACAGTCTCTCTTTAATAATAAGAGGGTTTTTATCGCGGGTGATGGTGAAAGTAAAAATCAGAGTATACATGTTAATGATGTTAATACTGCTCTGTTAGCCTGTGCAGAACTCTCAGATAAAACTATACCTGAAGATATGGTGTTTAATATTTCTGGAAGTGAAGTGTTTAGTATCAATGAATTTATGGAGTTATCTAAAAGTGTTGTTGGTTCTACTTCCAAAGCTATACATTTGCCGTTATCTTTAGCAAAAGGCATGGCCTATATTGCTTGGAAATTAGATAAAACAAAGATTCATCCCTCATATATTTGTCTAATGGCTCAGGATCAATATTTTGATATTACTAAGGCAAAACGTATATTGGGTTGGGAGCCAAAGCATACAGTAGAAGAGGCTATAAGAGATACAGTCAGGTTTTTACAAAGAGAATATCTTTAAACAAAGAATGTTGTTTTTATATGATTCTTATCCCACCCACCCCGATTTCGATGCCATGTGGCTTAAGCGTATGTTTGGTGCTTCTCATTTTCATAACAGACATTTTCCTTCGGTCCATAGTGGGGTCAAAACTGAGAACGATAACGGCATCTACTAGGAACTCCGAAATACCATCTCTTGATAAGAGAGAAGAGCCCACAGATAATTCTGATGTCACAACTGATGTTGCTTTTGATGTTTCCAAAGCAGCTATAATATAATTCAAATGTACTCTTCTAACTGGTACATTATCTTCAAAGGGTAACTCTTTAGATGTTATTATACTGACAGCACTTTGATTTCCTATGTTTTTTAAATACATAGGGATTTCAGATAGCGGAGTGATGGAATCTAAGACAATCCGATCATACTCCCCTGATAGTATTTCGTTGGTCATGGATTCGTAGACTAGTTTTTTGTTTAGGTTTAAGAAGAGGAATTTTATCTGCCCTTTTTCCATCGCTGGTTGGAAGTCGAACCCTAGTTCTTTTGCTTGACTTAGGAGTTTTTCTACTTTTCTGTCGAGTGTAAAAAATAGGCATTTGTCTCCTTCTTCTATGCCTTTGTGGAGGAATTGGCAGCATAGTATTGTTTTTCCGCTTCCTGGTGGACCGGAGACGAGGGTTATGGTGTTTTTTGGTAAGCCTCCTGAGATTATTTCGTCTAAGTTGGGTATGCCAGTTTTTATTCTTTCTAATATATTTGTGTATTTTTTATCAATGTGATATTCTGATGTGCCATCCATCTGTTTTCACCTCCTATTAAATCCAATTACGGAAACATTACATAAATGGGTTTTTGATATAAAAAACTAGTGGAAAGATTTTCTAAATCGTTAGTTTTATAAAACAACAAAATATTACATACGTAATGTAAACGTAATGTTTACGTGAAAGGGTAGGTGAGATGGGTAAAAGAGATGATTAGATATGAGCAAAGGAGATTTAACACTATTTTTAAACAAAACAGTACGACTAGTAAAAACAGACGGCTTCGTCCTCACAGGAGAAATCCTAGAAATAAACGACAAAGACATACTATTTGAAACAGAACAAGCAACATCACTCATCTCAAAAAACAATGTAGCCGAAATCGTCCTGAAAAAAAGAGAAACAACAAATCAATGAGGAAGATAAAAAATGAGCATGAAAATGATATCCACCACAGATATCGGAGCCATAACAGACCAAATCACTAAAATAAGATCTGAATTAGATGAATTGAAAAATATGTTAACTAACCTATATGAAGAAGAAAATTGAAAATGGATAATAATAGAGGGGATGAAAAAAATGATGAAAAACAAATATGAACCTTTAAAAAACAAAAAATGGCTATTCCCGGAAACAGGAAAAGCCGGTTTCCATTACGACGACATCATCAACGCCGTAAACGGACTAAAACAAGACCTTAGAGAATCCTATGCAGGACTACATGAAGAAGAACTCGTCACCCAGGTTGAAAAATGGTTCCCCGATACCATCGAACAAAAAAAGACTACTCTTATAGATAACCAAGAGACGAGGAAAGCAACGGCCGAAGAAGAACAACTGACGATCACCGCATTTAGCTGAAATGAGTGAGGAGGTGATGGAGGATGACAAAAACCATCATGGTCGTGGATGACAACGCAACCTTAACATCCACGATAAAAAACCGGCTGAAACGGTTACCTGCAGATTACAACGTAATCAGTGCTGACGATGGAAGAGAATGTTTCGGGTTATTAGACGATGACCACCATATCCCTGATCTCATCCTACTCGATGTCATGATGCCAGGGATGGATGGAATCGACGTGTTTAAGAAACTTAGAGAGAACCCGTTATGGAAAAAAATTCCAACGGTTTTTTTAGTAGATGACGGTGACGGGTTCAACGAGTTTTTCATTGACAATATCCTAAAAGCGGAGTATATTGTAAAACCGTTTGACCTGAATGTATTTGCAACATGGGTTGAAAAACGTTTTTCAAAGGTAAAAGCTGGTGAGGGGGAAAAACAAAGAGTTGCAGTATAAAAATTGTATGTGGGGGGAGTACTGGGGGAGACATCCCCCCCCCTCCTGCTACTCTGCTCATGTAGAATCAGCAAAAGATTGTGAATATTGGGGGTAGAAAAGGAATGGAATGGGCATGGGACCCGGCATACGGAGTAAATCTGGTGCTCTGCATCGTCATCCTACTATTGGGTATGTTAGGATACGCAAAAAACAAAGAGAAATGGCCATTGTGTATCGGAATTGCCTTCGGGTTATTTGGCATCTCACATCTGATGACGCTGCTGAGTCTAAAAACAGACCTAGCAGATGTGTTAATCGTCATTAGAACACTTGGGTATCTATTGGTGATCGTCGCCCTGGTTCTGTTTTGGAGGCAGAAATAGCCATGGCGGCTTGGTTTGTCTTGATAAATACTGCGCCTGCACATGAGCATGAGGTATATAACAAGCTCTGTAAGATGCCGAAAGTCGTTGAGCTTCATCCATTGTTTGGAGAGTATGATCTCATTGCAAAAGTCGAAAGCGATAATTTCGGAGGATTAGGAGACACGGTCTTAAACACCATTAGATCAGTAAAGGGCGTGATAGATACAAAGACCTTGACTGGGGCAAAAATTTAAGGAGGAAAAAAAGGAATGTGGAACTATTTTTTGAGTATGTTGATGCTGGTGTTTGCGGTGGCAAGTGTGATTGCTGGGATCTTTACTGCATATTTTGGATCTGGTAAGAGTAGAGCAATCGGTGGTATCTTAGTGATTATTGGATTGATTGTGGCAGTGTTGTTTTTCTGGTTTGCTGGAGTATTATCGTTCTTAGGGACATCACCGGTTTCGTGGGCTGGTGAAGGCATAGTATTACAGGGTGGTGCTGCTGTGATTGGTGCGATTGTTGGTGCGGGGGTAGCAGTAGGAATATTTCTGCTGTCCATAATGAAAGCATAACGTGAGGTGGGGAGTTCTTTCTCCGAGGTATAAAATATGGATAAACAGGATTTAAGCAGGTATCGGAAGCAGCTTTGCAGGATTATCGTGGAAAAACGACGTAAACATCAAAACATGTACAAATGTGTATTCGGAACCATCAAACGCGTGAATGACCGACGGGTGTATGTAACTGATAGCGAAGGTTCATGCCTCAAGATTCCCATCGAATCAATCAGAGGAATCCATGTGAATGAAGAACAGTGGTGATTGAATACTAGCTGCTCACAATGGGGTTCCTGGTGTTTGTGGGGCGTCTTGATCTAGTATTTTATCTTTTTCTTCTGGATATAGCTAATGCAACCCACAAGTAGAGGCAAGCCAGTGCCCATGAGTATTATTATTGACTGCTCTGGGATTGGTGCTGTGGGTGCAGTGTGATTGTGATTTTACTTGCATTACCATTTTTGATTATGTTCTACCCACAGATCAAAAGAAAGATAACTTAAGGGATTAAGGGCACAGAGTTATTAACTGACGAGTTTTGCATGAAACACACCAAAATAGGGGGTATTTCATTAACTTTTAATAAAAGTTATAATAGTAACCCATAAATAGGGGTATTATATTCACTTTATGTAAAAATGATACTATGAAAAAAACCGAAACATTGTACAAGGCATTGCTTAAAAAACGGGTTGTTACAACTGCCGATATCGTAAAAATATCAAGAGATGTTGTAAGCAAAGATGTAACTCTCAACTATCTTCATAAAAAATATCTAAGAGGCATGCTTAAGGAAGAAAAAATGATTCGTGTAAAAAGAGGGCTTTACATAATCCTTGAACCTTTAGAGACATCTAAAAATTTTTCATATGATCGTTTTCTCCTAGGTTCAAAGTTTAGTAAAAAATATTACCTGGGCTTCCATACTGCATTAGAGTTTTATGGTTGTGCACACTCTGCGTTTAACACCGTCTATATCTGTCTTAACAAAAAGAACAGGTTCAAAAGTTTTACCTTTCAAAACACAACATTTAAACCAGCTTATACAGATAAAGTTGAACTAGGTGTTAAGACACACAACTATTTGTCGCATACTGTTACAGTTTCAACAAAAGAGAGAACACTTGTTGACTGTCTTAACCGAGTTAAATATGCTGGCGGATGGGAGGAATGTTTGAAAAGTTTAGAAGGTTTAAGTGGTGTAAATTTTAACAAACTTCTAAAAATCGTTGATAGTTTTGGTAATGATTTATTGTATAGAAAAACAGGTATGGTTTTACAAAAACTCAAAGACATATCCATTTATTATCAGGATGTAGATGATGGTATTCTTCGATTTCTCAAGGATCGATCTGGTTCTACACCCAGGTATCTAGAAAAACATGTTTCTTCTTATTTTAATAAAGAATGGAACATGTACGTTCCCAAAAATTTTGATGATTATTTCAGAGGCATATAGATGAAATATGATGTTAAAAGAATTTCTAGAGAAATGGGAGTTGAGCTGCAGCATATAGAAAAAGTTGTAAGAATAAGCGATGTTTTAGAAAGGATTTCAAGTATTACATTCCTCAATAAACGGCTTTCACTATACGGTGGCACAGCGTTGAATTTTATTTATTTTCCTGATATACCACGTCTCTCTTTTGATTTGGATTTTAACTACAGACAAGTTTCTGATACTGATTGGGGCAAAGAACGGGAAGAAATCGATAGACAACTGAAACTGTTACTTGGAGATTTGGGTTATAGGAACATTGCACTTCAACCCACCTATCCTCTGCTCCGCATGGATGTTAAATATGTTGGTGTCAAAGGGATGAAGGATTCGTTCAAAATTGAGATAGGATATCTGAGACGAATGTCTATACTGAGAAACGATAGCTCCGCTGATTTTAGCCACATTGGAAATAACGAGCAAATTAAAGTGCGTACACCGCTGAAAGAGGAACTGTTTTCAAATAAAGTTGCAACATTACTCTCCCGAAAAAGAAGTATTGACCTGTTTGATGTTTCTATTATTTCAACATTAGATTTCAATTGGAAGCTGTTCAAAAATTGTTTTGTCATAGAAGGCATCATGCTAGGTTTTAATCCGTTAGAAATTGACATTTCTGCGTTTTTAGAAAAAATCTCTTTGGACAGCTATTTAAAAATGAGGTTAAAAAATAAATATTTGCCTGATAAGATGTATGATGATGTTGAAGGGCTTTTGGAACGTTTGTTTGATGATCTGGATGAAAAGGATGTTGGATTCATACAGAGTTTTTACAAAGGTGGGGAGTTGAAATCTCAGTTGCTTGACAACCAGGATTTTAATCCTCTTATCATGCATCATCCTTTAATTCTGTGGATGTTGGAAAAGAAACAGGGAAAGCAAATAAGTTAGGTTTCTTCACGTCTAGGATTTTGAATGGAATGGTTAGGTATCACAGATCTGAGGTTCTGGAAACTGTAATAATATAACAAAATGTTACCAACGTTCAGAGAACATTGACATGATAATCTCCTACTTTTTAATCAATGTTACATCAGTTTCACAGCCATTGCTCCAAATTTTTATATTTATGAGCAATTTCTATTGATTAAGAATTAAGATTATTTTTTAATAATATGAAATTTGATGTCCTAAGTCATAGTTAGAAACAGGCAAATACGAAAAGCACCACATTTTATACAGTGTTTCTCCTGTAAATTCTCCTTAACCCGCTAGGTCCGTAGTAATCGCTAAATTACAATGCCATACCTAATTGGTTTTGTTAACTATTATTGAACTACAGTTCAATTTTAGTTATACTATTATTAAACCACAGTTTAATTTTAGTAAAGTATTTATAGTTTTAACTCATAACAATATTATATGTATGTCAAAAGAAGTATCAAAACTAAATTTGATAAAATTTCCAAGATTTATAATATGGTTGCAGTAGTTGGTGCAAGACAAGCCGGTAAAACTACTTTTCTTAAAAAACAAATGCAACAAAAAAATTCTTCTTATATCCTATTTGATGATCCCGACGCCAGATCTTTATTTGAAGAAGATGTTAAAAAATTTGAAAAACAATTTATTTCTAACTATAATATTTCTGTTTTAGACGAGGTTCAATATTGTAAGGATGCTGGTAGAAAATTAAAATATCTTGTTGATTCAGATCATAAACTATGGATTACATCTTCTTCAGAAATCATTCTTTCAAAAGAGATTTTGTCGTTTCTTGTTGGCAGAGTATCAATTATTAAATTATTCCCATTTTCTTTCAAGGAATTTTTAACTGCTAAAGGTCAAAAAGAAGTAACATCCAAAATTTTGGAGCGTATAATCTGGGAACACGCAACCTATGGTGGTTATCCTAAAGTTGTTTTAACAGAAGATATTGATATTAAAAAAACAATTCTAAGCGACCTTTATGATACTATGCTTTTGAAAGATGTTGCACGTACTTTTTCTATTGATGATATAAGATCACTTGAAGAGTTTTCTAAATATCTTGCTTTTTCCATTGGAGATATTGTTTCATATGATAAGCTATGTAGTAATCTTAACATGTCATTTCAAACTGTTAAAAAATATCTTGATGCAATGGAAAAAAGCTATTTAATTTACAGAGTTCTTCCATTTTTTACTAATAAAAAAAAGGAGATCGTTAAACAACCAAAATTGTATTTTGTGGATACTGGTTTGAGAAATATAATTGCTAAAAATTTTGATGTTAATTTAGATGGAAAACTGTTTGAAAACTATGTTTTATCTGAGCTTTTAAAAATGGGTTTTTCTCCAAAATATTGGAGGACTAAAACTAAAACAGAAGTTGATTTTATCATTGAAAAAGAAAATAATATAATTCCAATTGAAGTAAAGATTCAATCGAAAATTGGAAAAATAGAAAGAAGTCTGCGTTCATTTATTGAAACTTATAAACCAAAGACAGCTTTTATTGTGATGCTTAAAGGTGAAAAAGGAAAAACTAAGATCAATGGTTGTGACGTGGTATATACTGGCATTAAGGATTTTGAAAAACAATTTTGACAATTGCCAGATTCAGCACGTTTTTGATGATAAGGATTATGAGAGAACCTTTTGGCTTATAGAAGATTAGAATAAACAGGTTTTATGGGGCGATGGTTGGATTAATGTTGCTGGTATAGTTTCAACAATAAAAAAAATTGACAGTAGGAACAATTTTTAAATTAAAATTTGCTTATGTTAGAGTATGCCTCATGTAAGAAATTTTCATTATCGATCGATCAAATGTCCCATGTGTCAAAAGGAAATTAAAACAAAAGATGAAAAGTGGTTTTGTAGTAAAAAATGTGAAGATGAATGGAAACTACTTAATGGGGAATTAAAGGAAAGTAGTAATAAAAAAGTAAAAGGAAGAGATACGAGTGGATAGATTTGGCTAATGTCTTGTATAATACAGAATGAGATGCAATTTCATCTAATTTTTGATTATGTCAATATCATATGGTTCTTGTGCTGCTTTTTTTAAAAGCAAAGGATTTATAATAGACAACAATATTACTTTTGTAATGTAAGCGTAATGCTTATATTGGGGGTTCAGATGAATGCACTGGATGGGTTTGTGCGTTCACGCTTGAGTGGTAGATGAGTGAAGATGAGGGTATTGTTCAGCGTGGAGAGGTGAAATAATTTTTTGTTGAAAAATAAAAAGATTGTAGTCACTGGTGGCGCAGGTTTTATAGGTAGTAACCTCACACATGCTCTTGCAAAGCCTGCCCTTAATAACAAGGTAGTTATCATTGATAACCTCTCCACTGGACGGATTGAAAACATCCAAGGTCTAATAGATAATAAAAAAATAGAGTTTATCAAAAGTAGTATTACTGATCTAGTGCTTCTTCAAAAAATATTTAGGGGTGTTGATTTTGTTTTTCATGAAGCGGCCGTTGCGAGTGTTCCTAAAAGCGTTGAGGATCCCATCACCATACATAATGTAAACGTTACAGGAACACTTAACGTGCTGCTTGCTGCAAGAGATAATGACGTTGGTAAAGTGATCTTCAGCTCCTCATGTGCAGTGTATGGAAATCCATCTGAGCATCAGTTGCCATTAAAAGAGACTACACCCCCTCATCCCCTGTCGCCATATGCCGCAAGTAAACTCATGGGCGAATACTATTGCAATGTCTTCAGTGAAGTCTATGATCTTCCCACGGTCTGTTTACGATACTTTAATGTCTATGGTCCAAGGCAAAACCCAAACAGCGAATACGCAGCAGTTATTCCAACATTAATTAACAGAGTTCAGCAAGGAAAAACGTTAACCATCTATGGAGATGGCAATCAAACAAGAGACTTCGTCTATGTTAATGACGTTATCCAAGCAAACATATCGGCAGTGGAAAAGAACCTCGCTGGTACATTTAATGTAGCAGGTGGCAAAGACATTTCAATCAATGAACTTGCAGCATCAATACTTGAAATGAACAATGGTTTGGGGGAGAATATAAGTATTCTTTATGATGAGCCTCAGCCAGGCGATATTAGGTATTCTTCTGCAGATATTTCTAAGATAAAAATGATGGGTTTTGAACCAGAATGCAGGCTGGAAGACGGGCTGAAAAAAACTATCGGTTATGCTTCTAAAGCAACTATGAGGAATGTAATACCAATAGCAAAATCATAAATTATAATTTTATTTTTTGTACACGTAAACAGAGTTGCAATCATAGATTTTATTTGCTTCGTCAAAGATATTCATGTTGAATTTTTCTCCTTTAATCAATGTAGCGGTAGAGTATCCTACCTGTTTTTTAAATTCCTCTATCACCCGAAAATAATTTGTTAGTGTATAATCTCTGAGTATAAATATACCATTAGTTTCAATAGTTCCATTCCCAAAATAGGATATATTGTACATATCGACGTCTTTTTTGAGAACAGATTTGAAGTATTGTGGATAATATACGTCAGTATAACTTGTCTCGTTAGATCTAGTATAGATAAAGTCTGCTGAATTCATCTCAGATTCCTCAAATGCTGTCCTGTCTGTACTGGTATATAATGGTGCATCTACGTTTGCAAGATTTGAAATTATCATTGTAAAACTTAAAATAAAAATTATTGATGTTGTTATTATTTTGCCAGACCTTTTTAGTTTTGTTGATAACTCCAGTAAGCTAAAACAAATAAAGATAGACATTAAGAGGTATAGAAAGGGATACCATCTGTTTGGCAGCATTGCATCGATTCCTGTTCTTCTTGCCACATATATAACTAGATAAGTTAAACCTACAAAAGACAAAAGATAATAGCGTTCTAACGTTCTATTTTTTTTGTTTAACCATACTAGAACACTCAATACAAGTAAAAGTAGGATTATATTGTATTCTAAATTTTCAAATAGGGACTGATAGAAATCTACACTCCCCCTATAAACATGTCCCATTACAAATTCTCTTTGAGAAAAATCAAAAACAAATTTAATTGATTCTGCAATATAGCCAATGTAGCCACTTACCCACATCCAATATCCAAGCATTGCAACTCCAAAAAAGGATGCCAGTGCAAATGTTACTGTCCTCTCATCCATTTGTTTATTTTCTATAAATTTATATAAATATTTTCCAAATAAAAATGATAGGAGCAATAAAAAACATATTGCAGCGGCTACTACATGAGTCAAAATCAATAAAATCAGAAATAAAAAAATAATAATGCTAATTTTTAATGATTTCTTAATATGATTTTTAATTATCAAATAGCATATAATAGAGAAAAAAGTAATTCCTACAGACATTGCGATAATGCTATGGGTACCATAAGCAATATGAGCTGAATAAAAAGATAGAAAAAGAGATGCTAAAACACCAGTTTTAAAGTTACATATTGTTTTTCCTAATAAAAATACAAATACAATTGATAATAATTCGATAATTCCTATAGTGAAAAATAAACATAGTTTGTATTCTAGTCCAGTTACTAATATAGATTCTACGTTTTCGAATGGGAATATCGGGAAGCGAGAATACATATATTCCAATGAAAAGTATCCTCTACTAATGATATCGTTAAACATTAGATGATTATACCAAGGATCCATCCCCACTATACTTGGAAATTGGAAATAGATTACAACTCTAAATAATAATGATACAATTAAAATCTGAAGCAAAGGAAAATATTGTAGTTTAGATTTTTTATTTATAAAAAATATTTCAGCGGCAATTATGGCGTATAAGACTGAAATGACTATGTAAAAGGAAATTGGTATAGTGTACGGCTCTGAACAATAAAGTATTAAAAGCGAGGAAGAAAGCAAGAAGAAAAATAATATGAGCAAAATATAAAGAACACGGTTGGAAGTAATTGCCGTTTCTTCTGGTTTTTTTCTTTTTATGTAAAGGTAGGAGAAACAGATAAATGATGTACTTAGTCCCAATATAATCAGGCTTCCATAACTTAATGCAGATAAAACAGCTCCCGCTATTCCCAAAATGATCCCTAATTTTGCCAGGATTTCATCAATATTCGCATCAAGTTTTATTAGATTTTTTTTAACTTGCATTAAGTATTCCTCACTATTTTCATAATTTTATTTTTGTTATGCGGACATGGTTTTACTGATGGCTTTTTTAAGGATTTGTGTATAAAAAGTTGGCATTCCCCTTTAAAAATCACTATCGTTATAAATGTAGTTTATATAACATTTGCAGTTATATTGTAATGTATTTGTGTTGCATCCGGGGTAGGGGAAACTGTTGACTTTCGTAAAAGATGTATCGACTAATTTCGTAAAAAACGTAGTTATGCTGGTATCCGGGATAATTACTTCAATAATAATTGCCAGAGTTTTGGGACCGACTGGAAAAGGGATCTATGCACTGGTTGTGTTGGTTCCATCGATGTTGCTGTTATCTGGTGAGTTTGGAATAACAATGGCAAATATTTTTTATATTGGTAAAAAGAAAATTAAGAGATCGGTATTATCATATAATTCATTGATTTTTGGATTGATTAATGGTGTAATTTTAGTTTTAATTTTCCTTATTATTTATCCATTTATACAAGACAGTGTTTTTAAGGGAGTAGATTCTGTTTATATCTACTTTATTCTTATTATAATACCTTTTTCTTT
>CAZGOD010000010.1:0-14870 GCA_964527715.1 uncultured Thermoplasmatales archaeon
ACCCTTGGCCACCTGGTTAAAAGCCAGATGCTCTACCTAGCTGAGCTACAGGCCCTTTTTACAGGCCGGGACTCAACTGTACAAACTATTATCTTTATATATTACACTCTATCCAATATTAATGTTGAAATAGCCTACCCGCTATAATAGTTCTTATATAAATATTTTATGTATTAATTTGGTTTTAAAATAAGTTGATTTTTTTGTTTTTTGAAAATAATTTCATAATCCTCAAAAATAGGATACCTTCCTATTAACACAGGTATATCATTTCGAGCTGAAACATGTATTTGAATGTTCTTATAAGCTGATGTTGTTTTTCCTTTGCCAATAGTCATGTTAAGTTTAGCTTTAAACAATGAGGTTGTTCCACCTGCGGTGTCAACTGAGCCTGCTTTTCTAATTTTTAGACCAAGATATTTTGCAATAGGTAATGGTACAACTATAAAATCTCCACCAGAATCTAATAATGCATCGATATATGGTGTTTTTTTGTTTTTAAAATAAAATTTTACGGGTATAATCGGGTATCTATTATACGTGAAAATGAATTTTGAGTCTGACATTTAATTAGTGTAAATGAATATCTCCAGATAATACTTTTGATATTTTAATCTCGTCATCCGGAAATTTTTCTGATGGGAATTTTTCTTCTGCTAATTTCAAAATGTCTTCAACGTTACTACTGTGGTCTACTATCTCATCATTAAAAAGAAGAAGCCATTCTCCTGAAAACCGTTTGGTAATGTTATTTTCTTTCATCGGTTACCTTTTACAGGGTTTTAAGTATTTAAAACTTATGTCTTTTTCTGCTATTTTTGCTTGTTTTAACGCCCAATTCTATAGAAAACTTTATATAATATAATTTACAAACTATATGGTGCTAAAATTTGGAGAATAACTCAGCGATGCAAGAAGGGATTGAATTACTATGAATATTATAACTCTTAATGATCTATCTAAAGCAATTGCAAATAGAGTCGGAATAGATGTAGAAGAAGCTCGTAGAGACGCAGGTTTTGTAATGGATATCTTTGGATTTCAGGATCGTGTAATAGATAATGTTTTAGATCCTGAAGATAGGCAACTATTCTATATTCTTGAAGAGGAAGGTATGCTAACGACAGAAAGAGAGGAAACAACACTGTACGATGGTCGAGAATGGCGAACACATTATTGGGTTATAAAAAAAGATATTATTTTGAAATATGCTAAAGATGAAAATAAAAGAAAAAGAACTATTCTATCAGATAAACAGACAATAGAAGACATATCAGATGAAGCCATATATGACTCCTTAGATGATGATCACTGGGTAACAAGAAAAATCGAAGAATAAACAACCAAACAACCTTTCAAATTCTTTTTTTCAATATTTTTTTAATAAAGTTAATAACTGAGCTTTTTGTTTCGTACTTTTCATACATTTGGAGGTTTAATATAATTTGTAGGTGAAATCATGTCAAAAAGAAAGACAATTATAAGCTCAGAGTCAGTAACAGAGGGTCACCCAGATAAAATGTGTGATCTTATTTCGGATTCTCTACTTGATGTAGCAATTAAACAAGATAAAAGCTCACGTGTAGCAATTGAAACTGCTACTAAAAACGGGGGAGTAATGGTCTTTGGTGAAATGACAACAAATGCCTATGTAGACGTATCTGCAGTTGTAAGAGATACAATAAAAGAAATTGGTTATACAAAAGCAGAGTATGGTATTGAATGGGAGACTTGTTCTGTATGGGTTCAGATCACGGAGCAAAGCCCTGACATATCTCAGGGAGTTACTGAGGGTGATGGATTACATAAGCAGCAGGGTGCAGGTGATCAGGGAATGATGTATGGTTATGCCTGCAATGAGACAAAGGCGCTTATGCCTGCTCCTATTTATCTCGCGCATAAACTTACGAAGAAACTCTCAGAGGTTAGGAAAAAAGGTGAAATTCCTTATCTAAGACCAGATGGTAAATCTCAGGTTTCCATTGAGTATGATGAGAAAGGAAGACCTACTAGAGCGGATACAATTGTTGTTTCAACGCAGCATGATGGTGGTGTTGCTCATAAAAGAATTAGAAAGGATGTAATAGAGAAAGTTATTAACCCTGTTTGTAAAAAATGGATTGATAAGGATACAATATTCCATGTTAATCCTACTGGTTCTTTTATTCGAGGTGGTCCTTATGCTGATGCAGGTCTCACTGGTAGAAAGATAATAGTGGATACTTATGGTGGTGTTGGTAGACATGGTGGTGGTGCTTTTTCAGGTAAGGATCCTACAAAGGTTGATCGAAGTGCTGCGTATATGACTCGTTATATTGCAAAAAACCTTGTAGCAGCGGGTATAGCTGATAAATGTGAAATTCAGCTCGCGTATGCTATAGGTATCGCGGAACCTGTTTCAATTAACATTGACTGTTTTGGAACTAATAAAATTCCCATTGAGAATATTGAAAAACTTATCAGAGATTTCTTCCCATTGACACCTAATAAAATTATTGAACATCTTAATCTGAAAAGGGCGATATTTAAGAAAACCGCGGCTTATGGACATTTTGGGAGGGATGATCCTGATTTTACTTGGGAGAAAACTGATAAAGCAATGTTGTTGAAAAAAGAGGCGGGTTTGAAAAAATAAACCTGCTGCTCATTTTTTTTCAAGTAAAAAACAAAATAGGTTTATAATCAATTATAATACTCATTAAAATCTTAGCCTTGTTTAGTCTATGTCCCCACTTGGAATTATGGTGGAGGGAACAATAATGGTAGAATTTAAGACATTGAAAGCTGAAGAAGTTAAATTTGGGAGAAACAGTTTTATAGAAATATCTCGTAGGAAGGTAACTACGCCTGCAGGTGAGAACGAGTTTGTTGCGGTTTCAAGGGGATATTATCTACCTGATAAAACTAAGAGATGGAGATCCTCTATTGCATTACCAAATGATAAAGAGAAACGTGAGAAAATCGCGGAGTTAATTAAAAAATCCTAATTTTTTTTGATCTAGTTTTTTTCGTTAGATTAAAGTAGTGTTATAGGATATTTACGATTTGTGGTTTTGAAAGGTGGTTCAAGAGATAATCGGATATATGTGATAATTGCGGTTTTTGTCATAATTGTGATTATATTAGCTGTTTTGCTCAGTGGTAGAGAGTTATCTCCTGCTCGTATTCCTCATACTGTTTGGGGAGATGATTGGAGTGAGGATATAAGTGAGAGAACTAGTGATTCAGGTTTATTTGGTTTAGAGAGTTCAGCTAGTTTCAAATATGTTAACAATAATGATAGTTTTCCAGCGTATGTCACTGTTACAACTATGAAAACTTTTTTTATGACTAGTGAGGAAGAGTTAAATGAGAGGACCATTGATACGATTAAGAAAGCATCAAGTCAAGGTCTCGTTATTGATTATAATACAGAGTTAACTGGAGAAAGATTCTTAAAAAAAGGGCATAAAACCATGTACATAACTTATAACGGTTCTAATGTTGTTAATAACATTAGTGAAAAAATTATGATACTTGGTGAATCTTGGAATTGCGGTATATCTGGTACTTCTGTTATTTGTATTGGTGTTGCCTGGGTTACTAATAATTCCGAAATTAATGCCTCCTTTTGGGAAGAAATAGTTCGTGATAAACAAGGAACTTTTGGAATAAAAGAAGCTTTTACTGGTAGCGATGGTCTGATTTATAACGTGGAATGTCACTAGTCTACTAGTTCTGCTTTTTGTATTTCATATCCCATTGGGCATTTTATAGTTTCATAGGTTTTTGTTATCTTGTAGTTTTTATCTTTCTGAATGGTTACACTGCATAGTTCGTAGTATTCGCAGCCTATGTTTCTACATTCTTTTTTCTCAATTTTTGTCTCTGCTCCCTCTGATATTTTTTTGTCAATTGCTGTAACAATAGGTAGTTCTTGCACTTCAATTACTGTTGCGCTACCATCGTGGACATTGCAGCTGTGTTTTTTATCCCTTATTTTGGTTATCTTGTAATGTCTGTTGGTTTTAAGGTTGAAACATACTGTTTTTAGTTTACAGTTTTTACAATCATTTTGTGGTCCCAGGTATACAAATTCGTTGCCTTCTTTAGCAAGTTTTTCTCCTATGAGTGTTACAAGCGGCATTTTTATATTACTCCTGTTGTTTTAGCTAGTTTTTTAGCTGCTTCTTGTGTTAGACCGTTTTCACCTAGTATCGTATATCTCTCAGGTCGTATTTCTTGTGCTCTTACAAGAGCTTCTACTATTTTTTTCTTTGATACGCCTAGTTCTTCTGATGTTGTGGGTGCTCCTATCTTTTTTAATACCTCTCTTATTTTTTCCCAGTCTCCTCCATGTAAGTACATCATCATGATTGCCCCCACTCCACATTGTTCGCCATGTAATGGTCTTTTATGTCGTCTTCCTTTTAACATGATACCTGGTCCTAGGTGATCTAGCATATGCGAGAACATGTGTTCTGCTCCACTAGCTGGTCTAGTGTTACCTGCTACACTCATTGCTACACCAGAGACTATCATAGCTTTGACAGCGAGCCATGCTGATTCCTCAGTATCTGGTCGTATTTCATCTACGTTATCTATTAGTAGTTGTGCTGCTGTTTTTGCGAGCACAGCTGCGTGGCTACTGTATTCTTCATCTTTAAGCCTATATGCTAGTTCCCAGTCCATAACAGCTGGTATATTAGCTAGGGCATCTGCGCACCCGGAAGCAAGCATTCGATAAGGGGCTTTGTTAATAATATGTGTATCAGCAAGGATTGCTAATGGAGAAGCAGCTGTTTTTGAAACCGAGCCCTTGGTATGTTTAAGAGATGCACGTGGAGATGCTATACCATCATGAGCTGCGGATGTTGGCACACTAATAAATGGTTTTTTAAGATCATAAGCGGCAAGTTTAGTAACATCAATAACAGTTCCACCACCTACTCCTAAAAGAATCTCGCTCTTGTTTTTATGGGCGAACTTGATTAACTTATTTACTTCATTAACGGTTGGTGTTGATACTAGTTTTTCTTTTACGTTATAATCTGCTTTTTTCAAAATCTTAGAAATTTCATCTCCGGATAGCCTCTTGGTTCTCTTATCAGCTACTACAAGCGCAGATTTACCACTACCTATCCGTTCGCATAATTCAGCTATCTGAGAAGTAGCCTTATGGCCCACTATTATCTCCCTAGGAAACACCATCGTTTTCGATTTTGTAAACCGTTCCATAATGTTGGGGTAAACCACGGGTTTAATATATTATTTTTTCCTTTCATGCAAAGAAAAACATGAAAATTATTGAAATTTACAAGAAAAACCCCAGCACATTTCTCCTTTGGATAATACTAGTAATAACTGTCATTATAATGGCAGGAGTTGTACTATTCCCCTCTGTTTTCTATGATAACTGGATATGGAAATATTACTGGGGGCCTGTTGTAGCTGATGCGCAGGGTGGAACAGCAGTACATAATGAGATAACCGCTCGAGAAGGTTACACTCTATTATCGGAGATAACATATGGCGTAATACTCATCTTTGCATTATATGGAATTTATAAACTTTTGAAGAAACTAAAGATAACTGCGGATTGGAGATTTGCGTTAGCATTGATGCCATACATTCTATTTGGCCCAGTAACAAGAGTTTTGGAGGATTCAGGTTACTTTAGTGAGCCTTTTGTTTACTTGTTTATTTCTCCTTTGATATATCTTCAAATTGCTGTTTATGCTTTATTTTTCCTATTAATTGGTTACTATCTAGAGAAAAACATTAAAAAACAATATTTAACTGTTAACAATGTTTTGTTTTTTGGAGGTTTAATCTTTTTACTACCAACGTTTTATCTGATTGGTAGTTGGATTCTTGGTGAACAATGGAGTAGCTCTACTGGTGTGCGTTTTGATGTTTTTCTAATTGTTATAGGCCTTGTTTCTTTAATTGTAGGTTTAGTTTTCCTATTTTCATATCTGTTTAGAAAGAATGAGAAATTAGCTGTTTATAAAAACCCGTTAAATCTATCGCTCCTCGTAGGTCATCTCATAGATGGGATAACCAGTTACATTAGTATTAAAGATCCTTTTAGTATGGGTTTGAGTTATTCTGAGAAACATCCTGCTTCTAATGTTTTATTGAATACTTGGGGTCCATTGTTTCCCATTGTTAAGTTTTTCTTGATAGTTATTGTTATATATGTGTTTGATGTCTTGTATAAGGAGGAGCTCAAGGATCATTTAACCCTTGTGAATCTTCTCAAGATAGGCATTCTGATTTTGGGTTTCTCACCAGGTCTTCGTGATCTTTTAAGAGTAACTATAGGAGTATAGTCTTATGGGTAGGAGACATCCTGACTGGTTAAAAGTACGAATTGGCAGCGGGGAGAACTATGTTAAAATGAAATCTCTGCTTAGAAATGCTAAATTGCATACCATTTGTGAGGAGGCTAAATGTCCTAATATCGCGGAATGTTTTGGTTCTGGTACCGCTGTTTTCTTGATACTTGGTGATATTTGTACAAGGAATTGTAAATATTGTAATGTGAGGCATGGGAAGCCACAGGATCTGAATCTGGATGAACCAGATGATGTTGCAGAAAGTGTGAAAAAACTTGGTTTGAAATATGTTGTTATTACTTCTGTTACGAGAGATGATCTGAATGATGGTGGTGCTAGTGTTTTTTCTGATACTGTAACTGAAGTTAAAAAATTGAACAAAGAGTGTAAAGTTGAGGTGTTAATACCTGATTTCAAAGGTGACATGGATGCTTTGAAAAAAGTCGTTGATTCCAGACCTAGTGTGGTAAATCACAATATCGAAGTTGTAGAAGATTTGTTTCCTATTATTAGGCCTGAGGGGGATTATAAAACAAGTCTGAAGGTTTTAAAAAATATCAAAGAAATTAATAGATATATTTGCTCGAAATCTGGTTTTATGGTGGGTCTTGGTGAAAACCGTGATCAAATTATTAGAACCCTGCAGGATTTGAGAGATGTAGGTGTTGATTTTTTAACAATTGGGCAGTATTTGCAGCCAACTAGGAATCATGCTGAAATAAAAAGATATTATTTTCCAGAGGAGTTTAATGAGTTTAAAGAAATCGCGAGTAGCATGGGTTTCAAACATGTAGAATCAGGACCGTTGGTTAGAAGTTCCTATCATGCAGAAAAAGCAATATCTTAATGTTTTTTTAAAAAGAATGAAACTTATAAATGGTATGTTTATTTACCTTTGAAAATATGCAATCAAACTCGGTTTATAAAGTTCCAAATGGTAAACTCTTGAAAATTTTCTTAGAGTACAATGAAAAAAACAACTGCATAAATATCGTGAAAATAACTGGTGATTTTTTTGCTTATCCTGAAGAAGCTATTGAGATAGTTGAGGACAAGTTAAAAAACACGGTTTTAGAAAAAAACCTTTTGTTTAGTAAAATTAGCTCTATGATAAAGGAGAATCATATTGAGTTTATTGGTTTAAATGCTGAAGGGCTAACAACGGGTATATTGATGTGTTTAAAATGAATGAAAAATGGAGACTACTATTAACTGGTGCAAGTACAGGTGCTACAAATATGGCTATAGATCGAGCTGTATTAGTTGCTCATAGTGAGGGTCTGGTCCCCCCAACTGTGAGATTTTATGAGTGGAATCCACCAGCGATTTCAATTGGTTATTTCCAGGGGTTAGATGAAGAAGTTGATCTAGTTAATTGTAGGAGACTTGGTGTTGATTATGTTCGCCGCATTACTGGTGGAGGCGCTGTTTTTCATGAGCATGAATTAACTTATAGTATAGTTATATCTGAGATGCATCCTGGGATTCCAAAAAATATAATGGATAGTTATGGTAGGATATGTGGTGCAATAGTTAAAGGATTAAAAAACTTGGATATTGATAGTGACTATAAACCTATTAATGATATAATAACTAGTGGGAAAAAAATATCTGGGAATGCTCAGACTCGTAAAATGAAAACGGTTTTACAACATGGTACTGTTCTAATGGATGTCGATGTTGATAAAATGTTTTCTCTTTTGAAAGTTCCAAATGAGAAGATAAAGGATAAATTAATAGCTGATGTTAAGGATCGTGTTACTTCGATAAAACAGATTCTTAATGAAGAAATCAGTTTTTCTAAAGCTGCAGAAGCGATGAAAAATGGTTTTGAAGAAGAATTTAACGTGAAGCTTGAGTTAGGTACTTTAACTAAGAAAGAAGAAGATCTTGTAAAGAAATTTGAAAAGGAATATTTCTCTAATAAAGAATGGAATCATAAAAGATAAAAAAATTATTTTTTTATTTTGTTGTATAGTATCCTTCAAGTTCTTGTATCATTGAAAAATCTGTTATGCCATAGCCTAAACTCTCTGCAGATGTTTCCGCTTTTGGTGTAACTCCATCTTTTGATATCCAGAATTTCATGTATGTGTTAACTGGGGCTGATGTTGATCCAGATAATATTTCCTGTTCCATTTCGATAACATAGCAATCTTCAAATGTCCCAGCAATTACAGTTATATCCTCCATGCCTGTTACATCTACTGTCATGGTGATATAAACTGTTTCGCCTAGATATAACATTGAATAATTGATTTCTTTTGAATATCCTGCGTATAAACTATCATATGTGTTTAATAACCCCCAATATTCTTCCGGTAGCATCATAGTCAGGGATATATCCCCTCCTCCTAAGGGGTTGCCCATGCTCATTGTAATTTCACCCGTGCTTTGATCCCAGTTAAACTGAGATGACATGCTCAGCCCCTTTATCTGTGCCGGTTTAGTATATTCGTATTCTAAATTCATAGCGACAGGTAAGTTATTATCCTCATTAACATAGTATGTGTAATCCATGACGAAAGCCATTTGAAAACCCATAATTGACATCTCTATGTCAGTCCTTCCGAGTATTTTATAGCAACTAATTCCACCATATGTTGTTTTTCCAGCGTTTGCTTGAACTGATTCCCCTATTTTTTCACCGTCATAATATACATAATATTTAGCGATGCATCCCTCTGCGGGTACTGCTTGGAAGTTACCACCGGCCATGGATTGTAAACTTACTGTTGGTCCTCCTTCAATTTTACCTGTTATGTTTTCAAGAAGATAATCAAGTTCGTCTTTTTCTGTTTGTTTTTCACCTATAAAAAGGACAAAAAATCCTACAGAGATTAGGGCTATAGCTATCACTATAGCTATTGTGGCTGTTATCATTTTTTTCTTATTTTTTGTTTTTCCTGGATAAGTTGTTGTTGGGTTTTGCGACTCTGGTATAGCTGTTTCAAATTTATTTCCGCAGTTAATGCAAAACATCGAATTTTCATCATTAGTAGCTCCACATTTTAGACAATTTTTAGGCATTTAATCTCCTCTATTTTGTTAGAATATATGGTTGGTAACTTTATACAAATATTTAATTGTATCAAAAACAATAGAGATATATATTTGTATATATTAATCTAGTTCAACCTCCATCCCATCACTAGCGGCAACAACCCTAACACCAAGCTTCTTAGATAAACCCTCTGCAATCGTCCATGGCTTCGCTTTAATAACATTCATACCAAAATGAGTAAGAATACTCAACCTTGGTCGATTAGTAGATATTATTTTTTCCGTATCACTTAATGAAAGATGCATAATATGTTCCTTTTTCTCTAAAAGAACAACATTCAAAATCAATATATCCCCCGTGTAATATGATTCCAAACCATCGAAATACTGAGTATCTGTAATAACTGAAATACTACTATTTTTCCCAAAAACGTTCAAACCATATGTTTCAACACCATGAACATGTTTAACCGGTGTTTCAAAACAAATATTCCCCACCTTATAATTCCCTTTCTCCTTGAGAACTTCAATTTTTTCAACCTGCTCTTTAAAAGGCATAAAAACTATGGGATCACTCTTAAGCGCATCACCCGGGACAAACACGATCCCCTTCTTTTTGAAACCACCGTTTGTCATCGCCTCAATCATGATATTAACATCATTAGAATGATCAATATGTCGATGCGTGAGAATTATCCCATCAAGATCACGAGGATTCAGCGCTGGTTTACTCGTTAAACATCTAACAAGAGACCCAGGACCTGGATCAATGAGAACATTGGTACCATCTAGGGAGAGCCAGATTCCTCCTGATTTTCTTAATTGCCGTGTTACAACAAAACGTGCACCAGCGGTCCCTAAGAACTTGATTTTATTCATAATCGCTGCTCATTTGTGACATAAACATTTAGACTTAAAACTATCGGATATTTTCACAGTTTTTACCCTTTTTTTCTCCTTATTCGAAAATCTTCCAAAAATTCGAAAACTTTCCAAGAAACTATTTATACGCTCCAACGAGAAAAAGGTATTAAAAAAACCATGTGAAAAAGAGTGTGATTTAGAAATGAGCCTTGGAAATGGGAAATGTCCCATGTGTAATTCCGAGTTATACAAAAAAGCATGTGTCTATTCAGGGCGAACACTCCTTAGATGTAAAAATGATGATTGTAACTTTGCACAGGCTGTATGAAGAAAAAACTATGTGAAAAAGGGTGATTAAAAAATGAAGAAAATAAACAAAAAAATTTTGACTATAATGCTAGTATTTACAATGCTATTATCTGCAACATTTGTTGTTGCGAGTAATGCAAACCAAATTGAAAGTAATGTTTTATATGACTCTAAAGAGGAATCTACTGAGCTAAAAAAGGTACCTATTGCAAAAGAGCTTAGCTTAGAGGCATTTAATGTTTCAACACCTGTACAAGTAATTAAAGCTTTTAGGATATATGGTCGAGCTTTTGGCGAATACAGGGACTCAGATAGTAGAACACTTGCGATATCGTTAAAAAATGCTAGAGTAACAGTTATGAGATATCCACAGCCAATAACAATTACAGATAAGGAGATCAACTCATCCTATCTTAAAAAGGCATATGTGACTTATACAAATGAAAAAGGAGAGTACAGTCTCATCGTTCGACCTGGTTTGTATACGGTTACAGCGAGTAAAAATGGGTATATGAGTGAAACTAAGGGGCCTTTCACTGTAGGAGTAAACATTTGGACTAGGAACTTTAGAGGGTTAAAGGTTGATTTCATTTTGGAGAAATATGAGCCACAGCAAGGGTTTTTCTATGGTCGAGTTTTTGAGAAACATGGATCTGGTAATGTGGAGGCTATCTCACCTTTGAGAAATGCTAGAGTGTCTGCATGGATTTATCCTGTTAACGAAGCGGAAACTAGTTCTATTGAGAGAAAACCTGAGTTGTCTACCTCGGTTAGTTATGTGACATATACAGATGATAATGGTTACTATAAACTGCCTGTTAGACCGGGCTGGTATAAGATTTCAGCTAGTAAAAGTGGTTATAAGACTGAGATTAAAGGCCCGTTTCGTGTGAATGCTGGGGAGAAAAAGCAAGTAAGTTTTATTCTTGATGAGGTCCCGCAAGAAAAGGGTTGGCTTTATGGTAAAGTAATCGGTGTAGATGCAGATGGATATTATCCTTTGGAAAATGCAAGGATAACTGCCTGGGATGGATATAAACCTCCAATAAGAGCATCAGAATATGACACTGTTGATGCTGAAGTAATGCCTATACCGGTGTATGTTACTTACACTGATGAAAATGGTGAGTATAATCTATCGTTGAAACCTGGTGTTTATACTGTGACCGCTGGTAAAGACGGATATTATTCATCGACGATAACTGGAATTAAAATAAAGAAGGATCGGGGTACGAGTGTTAACTTTGTTTTACCAAAAATTGAGGGATAACTACAGTTATCCTTTCTGATATTTCTTTATTCGAAAATCTTCCAATAAACTATATATAAATTAGATGACAAATGGACTCATGTACGATTTGAAGGGTTGATAAAATATGAATAAAAAAATCATATCGATAATGTTAACAATTGCAATATTTTTATCTATAGTTGCATTTGTTGGAAATGTACAAGCAGGTTATTCCTACCAAAATGATTTTGTTTCTTCTCAGCTTACATCTTCAGAAAATGGAGAGATTTTTGGAAAAGTTTTAGGTGTTAATGACTCTGGTGATGATGTTGGTAATCCATTAGTTAAAGCAACTGTATCTATTAAAAAATATTGGGCGTCTCTTTTGGAGGCAGAAATCCCGGCGGAACCTATAAAACTGGAATCTCTCGGTAGTTTTGTATCTGCTGACCAACTAAATATTGCTTCTATAAGTGACTACTCTGTAAAAATTAATAGTTCCTCTGAAAACGAAATAGAGATCGGGGCTTCAAAAATTAATGTCCAACCTGGAAAACTAGTTGTGTCAAGTAAAACAATGTCTGTATGGCAGAGCACATTCACCGATGAAAATGGCGAATATAGTTTCAGTTCACTTGAATCAGGTTGGTACATGGTTAAAGCCAGTAAATATGGATATGAATCATCAGCAGAAATAATAAACATCGAAGGTGATGATTCATCTGTTGAAGTTGATTTCACGTTAAAGAGAACGCCATATATGATGATAACTGAAGAAATCCGAATTGTTGCAATTAATGAGTCTAAAACTCTTATCCGTGAGATTGGTGGTCCTGTTAATATCCAATCTATAGACGCTGCAATATATGAAGGAGATGTCGGTGGAGAAGTAATAATTGGAAAGAATCTTGAAAGTGATGTTGTTGTTTATAATGATCATCTGAGTATTAATGAGTTTAGTGTTGAAAAGAATAGAGTATCGCTCAAAATAAATGGGGATGAAAACATCACTGGTAAAACTCTGGTTATAAATGTTGAAGAAGGAATTTTCAAAAACCCTAACAAAATGGTAGTTAAATATGATGGTGAAACCACTAAAATTGCTGATGACATAGATGATGTTCTAAACCCTGATGATGATGGTTCACGTCCCGAGTATCTAGTAACTCATGGGGCTAATGGTACACAAATTATCGTAAGCATTCCTCATTTTAGTGAACATGAGATAACAGTTTACAGTGTAGCTGAAGTAGTAGAGGCGCTTGGGGGTATCACCGCTGTTATTTTGTATATTGTTATTTGTACTGTGGCTGCAATTGTTTTTGTTGGTGGTGTGCGTCTTCGTAGGCGGATAAAATAGGTAACTCTTATATATCCCCTTTTTTTTATCTTGGAAATGGTGGAGTGAAATTTATGCAGCCTGAGAGTGTTGTTATATCAGCTTGTATCACAGTATTTGCTTTAGGATTATTTGTTGTATCCTTGCTTAGTTATCGTAAACATAAAAACCCTAAACTTATCTTTGTAAGCCTGGTATTTCTCGTTTTTTTAGTTAGAGGAATATTGCTTAGTCTTAGCTTGTTTAACCAGCAAATAGCAGATATACTATCCATGCCTTATTGTTGGTTGCTTGATTTGGTTATACTGGTTTTACTTTTTATGGCTACGCTTAAGAGATAGGGGATTATGAACGAACTTCTTGAACTAGAAACTAGAAGAAAAATCTATGATCTAGTTTCAAGAAACCCGGGTCTTCATCTTAGTAAAATAGCTGAACTATTGAGTATGAGAATTTCACTTGCTGAGTATCATCTGCTTTATCTTGAAAAAAATAATGTAATCCGAGCTGTTAAAGAAGCAGGTTATACTAGGTACTACATTGAGGGTGCGATAGGTACTCTAGATAAAAGGATTTTATCGGTTTTGAGGCAGGAGACACCGTTAAAAATTGTGCTTTTTTTACTGAAAAATGATATTCTACAGCATAAAGATATCATTAAGGATATGGATTTTTCTCCTTCTACTCTTTCTTATCATCTTAAAAAACTAGTTGATCAGGGTATTGTTGCTGTTAGGACATATGGTAATGATCGTGGTTACTCGATTGTGGATAAAGAGGAGATTGTTAGGCTTCTTATCTTGTATAAACCATATGATCTATTTGATAGCTTCAAAGATGTATGGGTTGATCTCTCAGTATGAAAAAGTATATACATACTATTCTTGTTTTTCCTGCTCATGAGTCTTCAGGAATACACTTATGGTCTTGTTAGACAGATACCTGCCGGTAGGGTTTCTACATATGGTGCTGTTGCAGAGGCCCTTGGAGATAAAGGTTACGCGAGAGCAGTTGGTAAATACATGAATAAAAACCCTGATGCTGATACTATGCCCTGTTTCAAAATAGTTAAATCTGACGGTAGCCTAGGTGGTTTTGGCCTAGGGATTAATGATAAAATGCGTAGATTAAAAGAGGATGGAATAGACATAAAAGATGGGAAAATTGTTAATTTTGAAAAAGTGTTTTTTAATAATTTTAAAACAGGTTATCCTTTAAAGAAGAAATCATAGATCTTCTAGTTCTTTGCTAGATACTGAGGGTATGCCTATGTTTTCAAACCATTCTCGGTATTCTGTTACCTGAGATTTTTTTAGAGCTTTCCTGTGTATGTATACTGCGTTTATGTTTGGTGTTGCATCAATTGCTTTCTGTAACATTTCGTCATCAATATTGCCATTTTCTATTTGATAAGTGGGTATCATGTGCCCAAATGCTGCTTTTTTTTCTAAAGCTACATCTGTGAATCTTGGTGCATAGTGGCCACCGCCAATGCCTAACAGTACTGGGACGTCTTTTGGTAGGTCTTCTTCGTAATGGCATGATTCTAGTAATTCAAGTATTGATTTTGCTACTACGTTTGCTGGTTTTTGTTTTTCCCATTCTTCTCCCGTAATTCCAACTTCTACAAATAATGTTGCTATATTTAGATATGGTCCATGATGTGTGACTTCGAAGCATACTTTATGGTAGAGTTTTGCTTGTTCAGCGTTTTTTTTCATAATGCGTAACAGGTGCGTCATTAGTTTTGGTGATGATTGTGGTAGAGTTCTTGTTCTTCCTCCGAATTGTGCTTCTCCATAGT
>CAZGOD010000010.1:14880-56687 GCA_964527715.1 uncultured Thermoplasmatales archaeon
GTTCTTAGAAGCTCGGTCATTAATCTCGGAGAGCTTGGTGATACTGTTCTGTCTTTTCCGCCAAATTCTGCTTCTCCATAGTTGCCAATTGGGTGTGTGGTTAGTGTTGGTTCCCCTGTTTTGCTTCTGTGTCTTGATATAAAAATTGCTTGTTTTGTTTTTATTCCTAGTTTTTCTCCTATTTCTTTGTCTATGTTTTCATGTTTTATTTTACTATCATTTATTGTTACCATGGTTAGATCTTTCATTTTTGAATGTGTGTAGACTGGGTTTTGATAGAATGTGTCTATTTCTTTCCATTTGGTTTGTTTTAGTAGTTCTTTTTTTATATTAGTGCTAGCAGGGTCTGTTTTAGAAGATATTATTAAAACACTCATCGGTTGTTTTTCACCTTTTTTGGTAAAACATTAAAAATATTTTAAGGTTGCTATTGTTCTTCGTTTTTTAGCAGGTCTTTTAGTTTCTGCATTCTTACTATAAAATGTATTCTGCCTTCTAGTGCACATACTTTCGCTATGTTTTTTATTTCGTTTGCTTCTTGTTTGCTTGAGAGTAATCCGATGATTATCATATATTTCTAGAACTTTTTTTTATATTTGTGAATATATAATAGTTGTTGTACAAACATTATCAAATATATTTAATAAAAACTATAAAAATAGTTGAAATGTGTTTTTCGGTAAGTGTTGGTTTTATAAAACAAAAAAACCATACCAACCAATGAGTTGAGGAGAAGTGAAGAAACAAATCCTACGAATAATAGTAATGATGCTAGTAACATTCCTTGTAGCTAGTGCACTTGTGTATTATGTTTTTATTTTAAATGAAGAGGAAGAACAAGAGGGTGATGAAAGTAAGTTTTATGGAACATGGAAAATGGAAGGAAATTATTCTTTAGATTATTTAGTTTATAATGCAACTAGTATTTGGACGTTTCATAATAATGGCTCATTATTGTCAACATTCATTGTTTACAATTCGAGTGGTGAATTACTAAATAGTAGCACATGGAGCACTTGGTATTTAAAAAATAACGAGCTTGTCATCCCTTCATATGATGAAATAGGTGAAGTTATTGAATGGGAATGGGAAGCTTATTATGAGTTTTCAGATGATTATGAGACACTTACACTAAATGATGCTGACGAGGGAGTTACTCTTATCTACACAAAACAATAAGCTAGAGTTGTAGAATGATCTTCTTTTGTGTGTGTTGGTTTTATAAAACAAAAAAACAGATTGATCATTTGAAAACTTAATCTGGTCTCACACACTTAACTATAATAACAACGAAACCAAGTGCGATCGGGAAAACAACTATGTAATACAGTGGTGGGATTCCGATAAGGAACTCTCTAATAACCGAGGTTATGTCATAACCATAATTATATAGCAACATCAATGTTACTAAAACTAGAGGAATCAATATAGCTAGCACTAAAGGTACAGATTCTCTATTCATTTATTCCCTTCCCACCTTATTTTTTTCTAAATTATGGTGAAATAATATGAAGACTTCCATCCACCCATATATCTTTATATATATTTTTATATGTTGCTTTATCCCCGGGTTATAGGAGAATAATTTGTATTACCTTTGAATATTTCGTCAACTGAACAATTTGTAAAAGCAATGTTCATATTATTAGGTCGGTACTTTCCATTTTCTGTATCCCAATAAACCTCGATACCTTTATTGTCTATAGCTAGGATGATACCTTTGTATTCTACAGACTTTCCTTTTTTATCTTTATAGATACGTTTAACTCGGTCACCCAGATTAAAGGCTTCATATAAAGACGGGCACTCCTCTATCTTTTCCTTCTCTTTAGTTCTCACCACTTATCTCACCATACCATCTTCTAAATTAAGTTTTTTGTCTCTAAGTATATTTAAAGATATCTTGCAAAAAGACCATTTAAGTAGAATGTCATATTGAAAAAATAACAAATTTTTTAGGTTGTTTTGATGGTTCCAAGAACTGGTTCGTATATCAAACCTTTATCCATTAATGAAGTAAGCGCCTCTTCAATTGAGTCTTTATCAAGACCTGTTTTTTCACATTTCTCAGTTATAGAATCCCAAGGAGCACCATCATTGCCTTCTATTTTTTTAATGGTCTCTAAAACAATTTTTTCAACTTCCTCGAAATCATCACTTTTTTCCTCTTCTGTTTCCTCCTCTTTTTCTGTTTCAGATTCTACTACTGGTTCTTCTTCAGACTCAGTTTCCACTTCTTCCTCTTGTTCTTCTGTTTTTTTATCTACTTTCAGATCAGGTAATGTTTCTTTACCTGGTACAAGATACTGCAACGACTCCTGAATTAATGCTATGTACTTGTTCAGATCAACTTCTCCATAGTTCTCTAAAGCTAATAATATTCCCTCAGAGAGCTCCTGGTTATAACCTAGTTTTCTAAGGCCCTCGATATTTCTCTCTGTCATCTTCATCGCTTCAAAAGTAGCTTCTATCCGGTCCTTAGTGTTTTTACATGTTTCAAGAATCCATCTATCTCTTACCTCAGCGTTTACCTCCATTATTTTCTCAGGGCGAACAGAAACATACAATGTCCCCTCCTCAGGGGTATAAGTCCTTGTTTTTCCAATTACTGCTACAAAAGCAGGAACCTCAACTTTAGAAAGAGCATCTGTAACTTCTTGTTGATACTGCCCTGAATAGAGTGTGAAAACACCAGTTGGATCAGAGATATGAGCTCTCACAAGATCTCCTCCTTCAGAAACGTTTTCCGCATCAGTGAGAACTCCTACGATAAATAAACGATTAACCTTAGCACCTAAAGGAGTAACAATGTATGAGGGTGCCATCTCCCCTTCACCTTTTATCTCAAAAGTTGAATCATTGTATTCACTAGCAAAAACTCTCCAAGCAGTCTGCCGTTTCATTGAAAACCCTCCAAACCTTCAGATAATTTTTCAGCTTCTGCTTTTATATCAATATCAACCAGTTCAGCATCTTTTGGGACAAACGTTGTACCAAATTCATCACCAAGTGCGTTACCCCTCAAAATAATCCTCTTTGTAAAAAGTAAATTATTCATCTCATCCAACAAATCATCTTCCTTCATTTTCCTGCATTCCTCAAGTGTCTTCCCAAGTAATTTCTCAGTAAGCTCTCTGTTTAAAACCCCATTTACATTACCAAGTCCGTCATCAACGACGATTTTGATTCTCAGATCTGGAACGCCCTCTACATTCCCATGTATGCTGCACTCACTGTTTTTAAGGGCACGGTTGCACTCTGGGCATCTCATAATGAAACCAGAACCCGGTCGTATCTCAATAATTGTACCCTCTACTTCAACATCTAAAGCACCACGTTTCTCTACTAGTTCAAAAAGCGGTATCTTATTCATACCTGGTTGCTCTTTTAGAATTTTACTCTTTTCAAGTTTTTTAACAGTTGCTTTTTCATCAAATGTAAGCTGTGGGATGCCCTTCCAAGTTTTAACATAGCCACCTGATATTTTCAGGGCATCTCCTTCTTTAATTTTAAAATCATGCCATGAGGTAAACTGTGCTTTACCTGTTTCATCAGCAATAATGCCAGAAAAAACCTTCTTTTTTTCACCATTAACCTCAGTTTCTCGCTCGTTCAACTCTGTAACTCGTGCGGTTACCTCCACTGATCCAAGACCTGATTTTAAATCCTTAACTTTAAACTCACGTGGCTTAAAAGCACTACTTGGAAGTCTATCTTTACCAGTTTTTTTAATAGTAACTCTATCCCCAAAATTAAGCTGGGGATCCCCACGCCAATCACGTGTGTAAGCATTTGAAACCTCTACTACATCCCCACGTTTCAGTTCAACATCATTCCAAGCAGTAAAAGGAATAGTACCACTCTCATCCCCTAGTATCCCATAGAAAATATTACGTTTTTCACCTTTAACAGTGATTTCCTTTGGGTTAATAGAAATAACATGAGCTAAAAGGTTCACACTTCTCTCATTGGACCCCAGGTCAGCGATTAGCATCCGCTCAGATGATACGGGCATTGAATTGAACTTAACACTACCTCCAAATTTTTTAATAAGTGTCTGTTTTGCCTGATCAATGGGTACACCATATTCCATGAATTTTTTTAGTTCTTCCTCCAACTCATCCTTAGTTACATCACTGCTTTTTTCATCGCTTAGAGCATTTAATATATCCTCTACATGTGATTTGAGATCTTCATCGCTCATAAGGCTAGCCTCCCAAGAAATACATATAATATTTGATATATCAATGTATGGTTATTTTAAAACCCAGATCTTTTTTTATTAGTAAAGACCTGAGATATTTTCTTTGTCATCGATGTCCATGTTCTCTGAAGTAGGTTTCGCTGGTAAACCCGGCATAGTAGTAATCTTACCAGTCATTGGTACAAGGAACCCTGCACCCGCTGAGAACCTTATCTCTCTAACACTTATTTTAAAACACTTAGGTCTACCCAGAACCTTGGGGTCATCTGATAGAGAATACTGGGTTTTAGCAATACAAACCGGGAGTTTATCAAGACCTAGTTTTTCACAGAGACAGATATCTTGTTCTGCTACCACTGTGTAAATAACTCTTTCAGCACCGTATAATTTCTTAGCAATTATCTCAATTTTTTCCTTCACTGGTTTATTAACATCGTACAAGTAATGGAATTTTGAAGGATTATTATGAATAAGATCTACTAGTTTCCCAGCTAGCTCTATCCCGCCTTCTCCACCCTGGCTCCATATATCAGCAACTGCTGCAGGTATGTTTTTAGATTTACAGAATTCTTCTATAACAGCGATTTCCTCTTCTTCATCATCTATGAAATGATTTATTGCGACGATAACCGGGACATCAAAATATGAAATATTTTCAAAATGTTTTTCAAGATTTGAAAGACCTTTTTTCACAGCATCCAGGTTTTTGCCCTCTCCATGTCGTTTAAGAGCTTTGATGCTTACAACCATTACAACTGCATCTGGTTTTAGATCACCTGTTCTGCAAACAATGTTGAAAAATTTCTCAGCACCCAGTTCAGAGCCAAAACCTGCCTCTGTTACAAGGTAATCTGACAGCTTCAAACCCAACGATGTCGCTATCAGACTATTTGTACCATGTGCAATATTTGCAAATGGCCCACCATGAACCAACGCAGGAACACCTTCTATAGTCTGTACAAGATTAGGCTTCAATGCATCCTTTAAAAGTATCGCCATTGCACCCACTGCTTTCAAATCCTTCGCAGTAACAGGTTTATTAGCATAGGTATATGCTACAATTATCCTACTAAGTCTCTCTTTTAAATCATTCAAGTCTTTTGAGAGACACAAAATAGCCATTATCTCAGAAGCAGGAGTAATAGCAAACTGGTCAGCATGAGGAACACCATCTTTTGGACCACCTAAACCAACGACCACATTCCGCAAAGCACGATCACTAATATCCATGACCCGAGGCCACACAATATACCGCTGATCAATATGAAAAGCATCACCATGATGAATATGATTATCCAAGAGACTAGCAAGTAAATTGTGAGCACTAGTTATCGCATGCATATCTCCTGTAAAATGAAGATTTATATCCTCCATTGGTAGAACCTGAGAATATCCACCACCAGCTGCACCACCTTTTATACCCATTGTAGGACCAAGTGAGGGCTCACGTATAGCTAGCATTGTTTTTTTACCAAGTTTTGCTAAAGCTTGTGCAAGACCGATAGTCATCGTAGTTTTACCCTCTCCGCTGGGCGTTGGATTAAGAGTTGTTACAAGAATGAGTTTACCATTTTTGTTGTTTTTAACTCTATTAAAAATTCTAAGAGATATTTTTGCTTTGTAATCCCCCCAACAAATAACCTCATCACGTTGTATCCCTGCTTTTTCGGCGATGACATGGATATCTTGAAGTTTAGCTGATCTTGCTATTTCTATATCTGATTTCATACTTAAAAAAACGGAAGTAAACAAGAAGTACTTATAGATTTGCCAGCAACGCTCTTCTATCAGAAAATGCTCTTTTCCACGATCTTCAATATTTTATCGGTTTTACTAACAGTTTTTTTCTCGATTTCTTCTAGTTCAGCGGATATTTCGCTTACAAATTTTTCATCTTTGATGGATCCAAGATTTATCTTAACATTCAGAATTGCTGATTGAACACCTGATTTTGCCATAAGAGCTGAAACCGCTGCATCAGTAATTGAATTCTGATTACCTTTTTCAGCTACAACCAGAGCAACGTCTAGTATTTTTTCACAAGTCTTTGCTGTTTCAAGAGGTACACTCGCTGCAGTTTTATAACCCTCCTGAATGGCTTTACTTCTCCTATTCTTTTGCTCTTCCGTCTCTTTAGGCATCCTGAATGCTTTCATAACGTCATTAAACGCTTCCGTATCCTTATCAATAAGTTTAGTCAGTTTTTTCCGAAGTTGTTCACTATTTTTCAGAGTATTTTTTATTTCATCCTGAACATCAACATATTTTTCTTTTCCAATTGTTAGATTACATACCATTGAAGAAAGCGCAGTTCCAAGACTCCCCGCAAGCGCGGCTACACTACCACCACCTGGTGCAGGGCTACTCGAGGCTAGGTCGTTTATGAAATTATTTATTTTCATTGAAGCAAGAGGACCAGTTTCTTCAACCATGTATTCAATTACTTTTTCCTCTGGTTTAAATGTATAAAGCTCAGAGAGCCCTAGTTTATCTATCGCAAATGAAACTAATTCATCTTCATCAGTTATTTTAACTCCTTCTTTTTCAGAATAAAACTTTCCCGCTAGAACCAATGATTCCTTTGGAACTACACCAACTATTTCACTACCCGTTACTTTTACACCAAGTTTTTCCGCTTCCTCTTTGACTGCTTCGAAAACATCATGAAGATTTACGTCACGATAGTTAAGAAGATTCATAGAAACCTGTGCGATATTCTCATCATACATCATCCCACCAGCTTGAACACCTTTGAATCTACCAGGAATACGTTTTGGTTTACCATCTGGACCAATTATTTTATTTCCATCTTTGTCTTTTTTAATAACCCCGCTTGTTCTTATTATACCAGAGATTTTTGATGCAACAGATTTATCATTTGTACCCAAATTGATATTATATGCAAGAAGTATGTCTCTACAACCCGTAGCAGTAACACCACTTTTGGGAACAAAAACTGGCTTCCCATAATCTGGTTTAAAACCAGGGTCTTTGATTTTTTCTTTAAGAGCTTCATACTCCCCTTTTCTAATATCTGGTAATCTAACTCTTTCAGGTTTAGTTGCAGATTTTGCATATAGAAACACGGGTACACCTAATTCCTTAGCCATACGTTCCCCGAATTTTTTTGAAAGCTTTATACAACTATCATCGGTAACGCTTTTAATTGGAATAAAAGGACACACATCGAGAGCACCCATCCGGGCATGCTCACCTTTATGTTTTGACATATCAATAAGAGCAATACCAACTTTTGCACCTCTAAAAGCAGCTTCTAAAACAGCCTTGGGTCCCCCAACAAAAGTATAAACAGTTCTATTAAAATCCTCACCAGGGTCAACATTAAGAAGTTTTACACCTTCAACTGATTCAACAGCGGCAGATATAGCATTAATAACTGATTTATCCCGTCCTTCGCTAAAGTTTGGAACACATTCAACTATTTTTTCCATACTTATGCACCGCAAACCCTTAATCTAGGTTCTTCTTTTAACTGTTTGGGGGAACAGCATGGAAACAGTAGATATCCTCATAGAAAATGCAAACGAGATTATCACGTTAAAAGGACAAAATAAACCAAGAATAAAACAGGAAATGAACAATCTTGGTATACTCAAAAAAGGATCAATTGCAATAAAAGATGGATTTATTGTTGCTGTTGGTAAAAATCTGAAATACAAATCAGAAACACTTATTGATGTGAAAGGTAAAACAGTAATGCCTGGTTTTGTTGATCCTCATACTCATCTTGTTTTTGCAGGATCGCGAGAATTTGAACTAGATATGAAACTTAAGGGATTCACGTACATGGACATACTAAAAAAAGGAGGGGGCATTGTTTACACAGTCAAGGAGACAAGAAAAGCCACAAACAATGATTTATTAAAACAGAGTAGAACACGTCTTGACAACATGCTTTTTCATGGAACTACAACCTGTGAAGCAAAAAGTGGATATGGCCTTAACACAGAAACAGAACTAAAAATCTTAAAAGCACAAAAAAAGCTGAATGAAACTCATCCGGTAGATATTGTTTCAACCTTTTTAGGCGCTCATGCTGTTCCAAAAGAATACAAAACCAATGAATACGTTGACATGGTCGTTAATGAAATGCTTCCAAAAGTCAAAGGATTGGCAAAATATTGTGATGTATTCTGCGAAAAAGGAGTTTTTACAACAAATCAATCACGAAACATTTTAGAAGCTGGAAAAACCCATGGGCTAATACCAAAATTACATGCTGATGAAATCGTTGATACTGGTGGAGCTGCTCTTGCTGCAGAAATTGGAGCAATATCTGCAGATCACTTGTTGATGTCTAACGATAAGGGATTAAAACAGATGGTAAAAAAAGGAACCATTGGCGTCATGCTACCTGGTACACCATTTTCACTTATGATGAAAGACTATGCTCCTGCTAGGAAGATGATAGACCTAGGAATTCCTATTGCTCTTGCAACAGATCTCAACCCTAATTGTTGGATTGAAAATATGCAGTTTATCATTCAACTTGCATGTCTAAACATGAAAATGACACCCGCAGAAGCAGTTACTGCTGCTACATTTAATGCAGCTTGTGCCATAGGTTTGCAGGACAATATCGGCAGTCTTGAAAAAGGAAAACAGGCGGATGTAATTATCCTTGATTATCCAAATCACATGTTTTTACCGTATCATTATGGGATAAACTTGGTAGAAACCGTAATCAAGAAAGGAATTATTATTTAGAAAACATCCAAGGAAATATAGATATAGATAGTATATTATATCCTGAATAGATGGGTGAGCGTGAGGAGACCAAGGGCTTAAGGAAAGAACTTGGACTTCTTGGCATTTTTTGTATAGCATCTGGTGCTATGATTAGCTCAGGATTATTTGTACTACCTGGAATAGCATACTCCAAAGCAGGACCTGCTATTCTTATAGCCTATGCAATTGCTAGTCTTTTAGTTATACCGGCAATGCTATCAAAAGCAGAGCTTGCTACAGCAATGCCTAAAGCAGGTGGAACCTATTTCTTTATAGATCGAAGTATGGGACCGATGATGGGAACCATCGGTGGGTTTGCCGCCTGGTTCTCTCTGGCATTCAAAAGCGCATTTGCCCTAGTAGGCATTGGCGTGTTTGCTGTTCTGCTTAATCCTGGTTTTACTGAGATGCAGATGAAGCTTATTGCTGTTTTCTTCTGCATAATATTTACTATCATAAATATCCGTGGAACAAAACACACAGGAAAAACACAGATATTTTTGGTTATTGGTCTTCTTGCTCTTCTTGTTTTTTATGTCGTTGCTGGGCTTTTTTTTATTCAGCCTTCTCATTTCAGTAATTTTGCACCACATGGATTTGGTTCTATTTTCTCAACTGCGGGTCTTATTTTTGTTTCATTTGGCGGTTTAACCAAAGTTTGTAGTGTTGCAGAAGAATGTAAGAAACCTGGACGCAATATTCCACTTGGAATGTTCCTTGCTTGGGGCGTCATCTCACTTCTCTACATACTCGTTATTTTTGTAACAATAGGGGTAGCAAATCCCTCTCAATTAACGACATCTCTAACACCGATTTCTCTTGGAGCAGATAGCATTCCAATTTTTTGGGGAATTGGTGGTGCGATTATGGCCATAGCTGCAGTTTTAGCATTTATTTCAACAGCTAATGCTGGCATTCTTGCATCGTCGCGTAATCCAATGGCTATGGGTAAAGACCAACTCCTCCCCCATTCTTTTGCAAAGCTATCAAATCGAGGAACTCCGACGTTCTCAATACTCTTTACCTCCGGTTTTATGATTTTCGTGATTTTGTTTTTAGACCTCGAAAGCCTTGTAAAAACAGCTTCACTCCTGAAAATATTGTTGTTTTTATTTGTAATATTTTCACTTATTATAATGCGAGAAAGTAAGATACGGCACTATCGACCAAAATTTAAATCCCCATTTTATCCTTGGGTTCAGCTTGCAGGAATTTTTGGACTCGTATTTCTCATCATTGAGATGGGACTTGTTCCAATGCTTATCGTTGGAGTTTTCATTCTTTTTGGGTTTTTATGGTATTGGTTCTTTGCTCGTGATAAAATATGGCGAGAATATTCGCTACTCCACCTGATTGAGAGAGTTACAGGAACTAAGTCAACTGGCTACTTGGTAGATGAGGAACTTCGAGAAATCCTAATAGAACGAGATGATATCACCGAGAAACGATTTGAACAGATTATTAAAAAATGCGAAGTTGTAGACGTTTTCAAATATATGCGTCCCGATAAGTTTGCATGGTTGATAGCGCATAAACTTGCAGATCGATTAGATTTAGGTGAAGATAAATTGCATGCGCTTCTTAAGAAGCGGGAAGAAGATTCTAATGTTGTTTTGCATCCAGGTATAGCTGTTTTTTCACATATCATCAAGGGACATGATAAATTTGAGATAATCTTAGTTAGAAGTAAAAAGGGCATTATCATTTCTGATGATGTTGAACCGATTCATGCGTTTTTTGTTATTGTAGCATCTCCAGATCAGCAGAGTTTCTATCTCCATTCACTTATGTGGATTATTCAGATTGCTGAAGAAACCGATTTTGAGAAAGAATGGATCAAGGCGCGAGATAGTGAAGAACTCAAAAATATTATTCTACAATCATGGAAAAAACGCAGACCATTATAAGATCGTCTTTTATTTGCTATTTCTTCGAATTCTCTATGAGTTGACAGGTTTTTTCATACACTTCTGCCCGATATCTTTTGTAATTCGGATATTTTTTTACGAACGCCTTCAGTATCTCATCGACGTTCGTCTTCTTTCTTCTTTTGATAAATGGTTTCAGCTTCTTTACTAAGACTTCTTCTCTTGCTTCTTTTTTATGTGTTTCCATGATCTGGCAGGTGATATGGTAAATCTCACTTCTCTTGTTTTTGTATTTCGGATGTATATCGATAAAATCTTCGACAATCTTTTTGACGCTCTTTTCTTTTTGTTGTAAGACAAAATCATCCAATCTAATTGTTAATATGCGATCAAATGTGCTACTTACATAGTGTTCATGCATCTCTCGCGAGACAAATAGTATTTCAACAAGTGATATAATAAGCAAAACCGTTGTTAGCTCAACGACCATTATATCAGGTACGTTTATAGTAAGTGCATGTGCAAGAAGCACGCCTTCAACAATAATGATGAGAAAAGGAGGAATAAAAGAAATTTTTTCAGCTCTTGATGAACCAGTAAACTCTCGTATATATCGTCGCAGCCTCCCAGACCTTGGCATACTATCAGATAATAATGGATATGTGATTTAACTATTGTGTTTATTTTTTCTTCTTTGGCTTTACTATCACACCGACAGCTTTTCCACCTTGCAAGTACGCCTCAGATATATCTTTACTTAGTTCTATTGCTTTTTCCATTTCCTTTGTTTGAATCTTGTCTTTTTCACTCAATTCATCAAAATAATTTTTTATTCTCTTCAAACACATTTTAACACCTTAAAGGCTATAGTAATATTCCCCTTCTTTTCTTTGCTTTCTATCCATATATGAGTCCGATTTATTAACTCTGGGTCTTTGCGTCTCTTCATCCCTGCGAAAGGTAATATCAACATCTTTCAGGAATCGATTCATTCCTTCATGTAGACTGAACGATCCACGCCCACGACCATGCTTCCCTGGTTCACCATCAAAAACGATCAACGCATCACTAATCATATCAATGAAATAGACATCATGATCTACAATCATTGCTGATTTACCCGACTTTTCTATTACTCTTCTTACTGTTCTCGACGTAATCATTCTTTGCTCACTATCAAGATATGCAGAAGGTTCATCTATGAGATATATATCAGCATCCTGAACGAGACAGTTGGCAATAGCAACTCGCTGCAACTCACCGCCAGAGAGTGTTTCAAGTTGTTTATCAAGAAGATACTTCAGATGTAATGCTTCAAAAATCTCTGCTTTGAAAAATGATGAGGTGAACAATTGCTGTGCTTTTAGCTCAAATAACTCCCTAACTGTTCCTTTAAAATCTGGCGAAATATACTGTGGTTTGTAACTCACCTTAATATCATACTCTATCTTGCCAGTTGTTGGCTCTGTCGCACCAGCAAGCATCTTCACAAATGTTGTTTTTCCAATTGCGTTAGGGCCGACGATACCAATAATTTCTCCCTGTCTAATGACTCCTTTTTCAATCTCAAGTGAGAATTCCTTGAATGACTTTGTTAAATCATCAAAGGTAACAAGTATTCTCATATTCTGCCGTTGTTTAGGGGGATGAGCAAAAAACTCTATTTTCTCCCCAAATCGAATGTTCTCTTCTTTTAGATAGCCTGAGAGATAGGTGTTTATGGCATGACGTACGCCACGGGGATGAGTGACGACACCATATGCACCTTCGTCACCATAAACAAGATGTACGTTATCACAGAGAAAATCCAGTACGGCGATATCGTGTTCTATTGCCATTACCTTCTTCCGCTCTGATAACTCCTTAATAATGCGGGCGACCTTTAAGCGCTGATGTATATCAAGATAAGAAGATGGCTCATCGAAAAAATACAGATCAACATCCTTGAGTAGTGTTGCAGCAATTGCAACCAACTGAAGTTCGCCGCCAGAAATAGCGCCTTTCTCTATTTGCTTGTCTAGGATGTTGCTTAACTCTAGTTTTTCCACAATGGTATCAAACGACCCAGATGTATCAGCCTTCTTTAGGACATCTTTGACGCGTCCTTTCATTATTTTTGGGAGCTTGTCGACATACTGGGGTTTCATGACACTTTCTATTTCTTTCTTTGCGATATGGCTGAAATGATTATGCAATTCGGTCCCTGCGTAATATTCAAGAATGTCGTCCCATGAAGGTTCATCTTCATATTCGCCTAGATTTGGTTTTAACTGTCCCGAGAGAATCTTGATTGCTGTTGTTTTTCCTATACCATTTGGACCAAGGATGCCTATACAGCTACCCTCTTTTGGAATGGGGAGTCGAAATAGCCGAAACCCATTTTTGCCAAATTGATGGATAAGATCCTCTTTTAGTTCCTCTGCAAGACCAATGATTTTTATCGCATCAAAAGGGCATTTATGAACACAAATCCCACAGCCAACGCAGAGTTCCTCGGAGATAACTGGTTTTCCCTCTTCACCTATAACAATGGTTTCATCGCCAGCGCGTACTCTAGGACAAAATTTGATGCATTCTATCGCACAATTCTTTGGTTTACATCTATCTTTGATAAGAACTGCTATTCTCATAGTTTAAAAAGTGAGAAGATAAGTTTGATTAAAAGGTTTTTTATTAGAAAAAAATAGAAGTTAAAAAAAGATAAAAAATACAAATATAAGGGGTTAATAGGGGGGGGGCATCTAATTAGATGTCCTCCCACTTATAGGGTTGTTTTATAAACTTGTGCTTCCAGTAGTTCCAGACATTTGTGTTGTTGAACTACCTGTTGTTTCTGTAGTGCTAGTAGAGCCACCAACTACTGGCTCTGAATTTAGAGTTTCCGTTACCATTCCGACATCGTCACCGTCTCCGTTACCATCGTACACTATTCCGATTATCTTTGAGTCAAATACATTACCTGCGCTGATGGCTTCGATCTCTACAATTGCTGCATATCCATCTTCTACACCGTTTTCAACATCTACATGCAGATTTCTTAACTGAATATATTCATTATTTTCTACAGTAGCTCCATGTGAAACAAATACATCGAACTGACCGATTGTGTTTACACGTAGACTTGTGAATACATCATCGCTAGTTTGAAGGAAAGATATCACTTGATTAGCTTTAAATGAACTTAGATCAGGACCATTTTCATCTGTAAGCCAGTCATAGATATCAGGGTAGTATGGTTTTCCTCGTAATACTTTTATCATGGCACCAATTCCCACCCATAAAGGTATAGCGCCTGTAATAAAGTTTGAAAATGTACTTTCGACCCCATCATCGTCTTGAAGAGCATCTATTATACTTTGGATAACATCTGACAAACTGATTTCGAGATGCAGCTCGATAAGATCTAAGATTGGTTGTACAAACATCATAATTGTTTTAAAGACTGTTCCTCGTAAATTTAGTTGAATATTTAGTCCGCCGAAAGTGAAATCTATAATAAGTTGAAATTCTTTTGTTTCAATATAGGTCAAAATTGCATCTAGTACTTTAGTAGTAGCGTAAATTCCAAATTGTACAGACTTTAGTATAGGAACACCAAATTCATATAATAATTTCGCAACTGATAATGCAAGGAAAGCTGATGATGTAGTAATAGCAAATGCGGTATTATCAATTACGTCATATCCATCAAAATATGGATTTACGTCACCTTCGAGCACATTTATTCGAACATGACCAATTATATTGAGCGGTAGTGATGTACCAATAGCTAGTTCTTCATCAACTACACCATTAGCTGATGCGATAAAGATTTCATCGACTTCAATTTCGGAACCTGATTCAACAAGATTTCCTTCTAAAGTTTCTCCAGCTAGGCTTCCTCCTAAATTCATTTCGTCACTACTGGAGGAATTGCCATCTAACTCTCCGTTGTCTCCATCTGGGAGTTCATCACCATTAACAATTAACCATATGAGTTCTTCCATTGATGATTCTTCATCTTCACCACTGGCATCTCCAGTCATATTGCCACCATCATCGAAACCTGTTGTACCGGCGGCTGGATCGATAGGATATACTGGCTCTTGTTCAGTAGCTGTTTCATCTAGTCCAATTCTTCCAGAATCTTCTTCAGGCAGTGGTTCTTTAGGTTTGAGTATATCGGCGTCTGATGCAGTTCCAAAAGAAGGTGTGATTAATAGAACTGCGGATATTATGCTTATTAGCATGATTATTTTACTTATTTTTTTCCTCACCATTTTTTTCACCTATTCTCCTACTCCAGATGTGTTATACTTTGCAACTAAAACTATTTAAAGTTTATGTGTAAAAATGTCAAAATGAAAAAATGCAAAACTACCCTCTATCTATATCAGAAAAAACGAAACAGTATTATTAGCATTTTCATCAGAAATATAGTCAGTTAAGTTAGACCTAATAATATAAAACCCACTAGGCCACGATTGATCAGTATCGAAATAATAAAAACATGACTTCTCATAATTTTTAGCACTATCCTCAATAAACTCTAAAACTTCTCCATCCTCATGAATAACACTTAAACTCAGATAGAAATCAGTCTTTCCATTATGAGAAATATTATTGTACTCCTGATAAACCCATATCTTCTGACCGACATTAAAAACAAATGATGCCTCATAACTTAGTGGATCAAATGTTACACTACTAGCGGTCTCTAAAACTTTTATCTCAGGCGGACTAAATTTCTCAACTTTATCCTCCATAAAATAGAATAAAAAAATAGAGAATATTGTAACTATTGAAACACAAACAACAGCAATTATAATCATCTTATCTCTAGAAATCTCCAACATCTCTTTCTCTCCTTTAAAATCAAATATTTACTAAGCCTATAAACTCTCTCTATAGAATGAATACTAATTAACTATTTCAATCAAGTCTAAACGTAATTTTTTTAGTTACACTTCCTAGGGATATATAATCATATAAATAGGACGTAACAGAATAATTACCTACTAGCCATGTATCATTCGTAGTAAACCACCATAAATGAGCCATGTTTTTCACTTCGCTTTTATTTACGGCATTTGAATATAGTGTTGTCCCATTTATCTCAACAATCACACTTAAATTAATATCACAAACAGTATCATTTATAGTCTCAATATCAACATATTCCTGGTAAATATACACCTTATCTCCTATTTCAAAAACATTTTTTTCTACATAATCCTGATAAGCATTTACAATACTCGCAGTTAAAAGAACTATTATCTTCGGAGTTCTTTCAGAAATTGTGAAATTAGTCTGAGAAACTACACTTTTTTTAGATATATTATCAATCAATGTTAAACTAACTAAGTAATCTCCTAATGACCAGGACTCATTAGTTGAAATATTCCATATAAAACAGCCGTCTCCTACTTTATTCAGAGCTACATTAGATAAATATTCTTTTTCATCACCCGTCACTGTAACATTTATTTCTAACACAAAATCGGATTCATTATTCTCATCAACTGTAACACCCGTGTATTCCTGATAAATATAAACACTATCTCCTATTTCAAAACTATATTTTGGATCATAGTCACCTATACCTACGGCGCTACTAGCAGGAAGAAAAACAGTTATTTTTGGCCCGGTAGACGTATCAGAATTAGATGATTGATTATTCTCAGTTGGAAGACTTATAAAGCCCGAGTAAAATGCAAATAATAAAAGCAAAAAAACTATGATAACAGATATGCCACCAATGATTGGTTTAATTGGTAAACCTTTATCATGTTTAGCAGGTATTTTAGTTGCATCCTCCACAGGTTTAGTTTCTTTTACCGGTTCCAAATGGAATTTTGAAAATTTATCATCATGACTACCAACCCATTTATCCGATTCAACAATCTCTTCGATTTTATCCTCGAGCTCTATAAGTTTTTTTGGTACATTTTTACTACCAAGATAATGAAGTACACTCTTAGTTTTAGCCGTCCCATCATCATTTGGGATAGATATAGATAAAACTGTATATGGGTGATTAGATGCATTCCTCACTGGGTAAACATCATCCAACGAGAAAAAATTAATATTTTTAAACTCTGAGAGAATGAATATTGCTTTGTTTTCACCGATAGATTTTTCTATTTCACCTTTAGCTTTAACGTTTTCTTTACCGTTATAGATAATGGTGCCATTTCCATGTATTGTTAAACTATAATCAGGAGCTACACTGGCACCTTTTCTTACCAATTTTATAACTATCGAGCTTATTAGCACTAAATCTCTCCACTTTCCACTTATATCAAATAATCTATTTCTATAAAAAATCTATCTAACATTAAAAAAGAAAAAGTATAAGTTCTATGAAACAATTTCATTTTTCATATTGACGGTGAGGATGTCATGGATGAAAATGAAAATATTCATATAAAACTTGAAATAAGTAGAGATCCAGATAGTGGGGCTTTGAATCTTATGACACGGTTCGATCCAAATGCACCCAATTTCATAAAGGATGAAACTGGTTTCAGCTGGTCTCCAACACCAGAGGAAAGAAAGTTTCTAAATGAAGCCTTTGACATGATACTTAGAAAATAAGTATAAGGTTTGGTTTCTACTTAAGTTTCTTTTTCTTTTTATTTAAATTTTAGATAGTTGCATAAATGTTTTCCATGTTAAAAAGATAAAGCAACTCATCTAATCTTTCTTTGTTAAAATTATTTTCAAGTTTACTCAGCATTTCATGTGCACGATAAAATATTTCTTCCTGCTCGATAACACCATTAAGGGTTTTATCAATAGCACTTTGAAATACGTATTTACAGAGCATTACCCCATCCTCAAATGTAAGGTCATTTCTCATAAACCTATCTCCCCATTTATTTGAATTGAAAGCTTGTTTATAAAACTTTTTTTAAAAATAACATCTTATAAAATTCTATGCTCACAATAGACACTTAGCGAACAACTTTTACATCTAAAATGATCATTATGATTTCTGACAATTTTCTGAGTTTTTAGTAAATTTCTCATTTTTGTTATAGTAGATTCAAGCTCAAACCTTGTCTTAGGATCAAACGAGATTTTATACTGAAATTTATTGTTATACACTAGTATGCCATAGGGTACAAAAGCCCCATAATTCTCTTCTAAAAGATGACAGTAAGCTGCAAGTTGTAATACGTGACTCTTTAGAGGTTCATCATGTCTCCCTGTTTTAAATTCTACAGGTATATTTCTGTTTCCTTTTTTAATTACATAATCCGGTTTTCCAGTTATCCGGTAACGTTTAGAAAAAAAAGGTGTACCTGGTTTGTTAAGATCTGAGTAAGTTACTTTCCCTTTTTGGATTTTATGTTGTTTTTTTAATTTATCAACATTTCTAGATATCATTTTTGATATTAAGATAAATATTAGTGCTAAAATTAGTAAAGCTAGGCTTATTATGACCAGGTTTTCTATAAGATCACCTCAGATATAAGAATTAAAACCGCTAAAAACAATAATAGATAGCCAACAATTGCAATAGACTTTGACTTCCTAATATTTGTTTGAACGATATCTAGTATTTTCCCAAGTTTTTCATGCTCCATAGTACCAACATCCAGTAGCGGAGATTCAGGTTGGTACCCACATTTTTTAAGATACCATGCAATTGAGCAAAAATGATACTGACCTATCTCTGATGCACTGATTATATCTGTTTCTTTAACCTCTGCGGTTTTTGTTCTCCTCATCAAACCATTATAAAATCATTGGGGGTATTAATTTATTCTTGGGGGGTTTACTGAAAGTAAAAAATCACTCTAGAAAGACATTATAAACCTTGTTCGATTTCTCCCTTGCTGATAAATTATGTCTGAAAACTTCAACGAATTAATTAGAGAATTATCAGAGATATATGATTCTGATAATAGAGATACTTTTGTTACTCTATACCTGCACAAAGATGTTAATAATAAATTTTTTGAGCGACGGATAAAAGCCTGCAAATCTGTTTTAAAACATGAAGAGCTTAAAAACTTCATAGCCACTTTAGACAAAATCAACACGGTTCTTAAGAAAAACATTGGAGAAAACATTGCTATTTTCGCATCTCATAAACACAATTATTTGAAATATACAAATTTACCTGTAAAAGTTGAAAACCTTTTAATCGTTGATTCATCACCGTATCTACGTCCACTTGCAAGGATACTTGATGAATGGGAATCTTTCACACTGGTTTTAGTAAATTCAAACTACGCAAAAATATTCTCTATATTACTTGGGGACGTGGAGGGTACTAAGAGCTTATCAGCTGATATAATGAATAAACATAAGAAAGGTGGATGGTCCCAGGCGCGTTTTAACAGACTCCGTAAAGGTGCTATCAATGAATTTCTATCTGAAGTAGTGGAAGCGCTTCAAAAAAGAGCAGATGAACACATTATCATTGCAGGGCCTGGGCAAGCAAAAACGCAGCTAAAGGAGATGCTACCTAAAAACTTACAAGAACGACTAGTTCAACTAATTGATATAAGCATCAATGATGAAAAAGAACTTTTAAAGGAATCAATATATTTGATTTCTGAGGATGAAAAACAAAGAAGCCATGAGGCAGTTCAACGTCTCAAAGAAGAAATATTGAAGGATGGATTAGCAGCTTATGGCATAGAAGAAACCCTTGAAGCAGTAAAAGACGGGCAAGTAGAATTACTAATTATTGAAAAGGATTTCAAAATACGCGGTTGGATATGTGAAAACTGCCAAGTGGTAAAAACTGGAACTGAAAAAACTTGTCCTTATTGCGGTAAAAAAACATCAGAAGTAGATGTTTTAGAAGAAATACTGGAATTTGCTGAGAGGACAGATGCAAAAATCGAGTTCACAGATGACGAAGAAATAGCAAATCTTGGGCATGTAGGTGCGATTCTAAGATTCAAATAAAATTGTTTTTATTAATCAACCCGCTTGCTTTAATTCTTCATCCATCATTTTTTCTAAATCTTTGTCAACACCTTGTTCTCTAGCTATTTTTTGAATTTCAGTAATTATGTTCTCCCATATTACTTGTTGTTTTAGTGAATAATCCCACATTTCAAGTCTTTTTGTACCCTCTCCTTTTTTGAATTCTTCTAAGAATTCTTTTTTACCTTTTTCGTCCATTTTCTATTCATCTCCTGAGCTCATTGGCTTACCAGATTTTAATTGATCCATTGTTGCAATATTACTCATCTCTGCAATAAGTTCTTCCCAAATGCCTTCTTGTTCTAAAGCATAGAACCACATATCAAGTTTCTTTGATTTATCAGCTTTTTTGAAATCATCTAGGAATGCTTTTATGTCTTCATCGTTCATGTGTTTCCCTGCCCTTTTATCAATGATATTTTTGGTTAATAAATATGTCCCTTTTATTCAAAAATATTTAGAAGAAAATACTCATAATCTATTTAAAATCCTAAAAGATGAGGCCTAATAGGGAATCACCTTATGAACAATATCTTTGGGATACGTAGAGAGGATAAAAACCAATGGGAGCGAAGGGCACCTCTGATACCTGAACACATACAAGAACTAGGTGAAAAACATGGGATTAAAGCCTTTGTTCAACCCTCATCTATAAGAGTATTCCCTGATGAGGATTTTGAGAAAGCTGGTGCTATTGTTCAAGAAGATATATCTAGTTGTCCTGTTGTTTTTGCTGTGAAAGAGATACCAATTAATTTTTTCTCACCAAAGAAAACATATGTCTTTTTTTCACATACTATAAAAGGTCAAAAATACAACATGCCGATGCTTAAAAAAATGATGAACATGGGATGTAGCCTTATAGATTATGAAAAAATCGTTGATAAAAACGGTCGTCGTTTAGTATTTTTTGGGAGATTTGCTGGGCTTGCTGGAATGGTTGATACGCTCTGGGCTTTTGGAAAAAGATTACAATTAAAAGGAATTGAAACATCATTCGGTGAAATCAAACAAGCTGTTTATTACAGGGATATCGAGGAAATTAAACATCATTTTATAGAAATTGGTAGGCAGATAGAGTCTGAGGGTATACCTGGGTCTTTGGCACCTTTAGTAATTGGTTTTGCGGGGTATGGTAATGTTTCAAAGGGAGCACAAGAGCTACTTGATTGTTTACCTGTGAGGGAAATTGGTCCAGATCAAATTGAATCTATCGAGAAAGATTATTCTAATAAGCTAATTTATAAAGTGGTTTTTAAAGAAGAAGACATGGTAGAACCAGTTTCAAAAAATGCTTTTTTTGATCTACAGGAATATTACAATAACCCTGAGCTATATCGTTCAGTTTTTCATCGTTATATCCCTAGTCTTTCTGTTTTGATGAATTGTATTTATTGGAATAAACAGTACCCACGTCTTGTTACTAAGGATTTTTTGAAAGAAAACTTTTCTAATCAGATGAAACTGCAGATAGTTGGTGATATAAGCGTGGATGTAAATGGTGCTATTGAGTTCACTGAGAAAACAACATCTACTGATAACCCTGTGTTCGTATACAATTCCATAAGGGATGAGATAACAGAGGGATACAAAGGTGAGGGTGTTGTTGTTCTCGCAGTTGATAACCTCCCATGTGAGTTACCAGCTAGTTCTTCAGAGGAGTTTAGCCATGTGCTCATGCCTTTTGTCCCAGATGTTGTAAAAGCTGATTACTCAGTTGATTTTGATAGTTTAGATTTGCCATATGAAATTAAAAAAGCAGTAATTTTATATCATGGGAAACTAACACCGGATTACACTTATATCAACAAATTTTTATAGGAAGGTTTTCTTCGCTGGTTTAGCCTAAAGTTTGGAGGCATTGACTTCATGACGTATAATGTATTGGTTCTTGGTGCAGGTTTGGTTTCAAAACCATTAGTTAAATATCTCCTAGATCATCCTAATTTTTCTGTGACAATGGCAAGTAGAACAGTTAGCAAAGCAGAGAAAATTATTGATGGACATTCTTATGGAACTGCAATTGCACTTAATGTTTCCGATGATGCATTATTAGAAAAATTAGTCTCAGAGTCAGATCTCACTGTTAGTCTTCTCCCTTATACTTATCATGTAAAAGTAGCAAAGCTTTGTATTAAATATAAGAAACATTTGATTACAACTTCTTATGTGAGCGATGATATGAAGGCTCTAGATAAAAGAGCTAAGGATGCAGATGTTATACTTCTTAACGAATGCGGTCTTGACCCAGGTATAGACCATATGTCTGCTATGAGAGTTATCCACGAAGTTGAAAACAATAAAGGAAAGGTTATAAGTTTCAGATCTACAACCGGTGCTCTCCCATCACATGAAGCAAATAATAACCCATTTGGTTACAAATTCTCATGGTCACCACGTGGCGTTCTTCTTGCATCTCGTAATGCTGCAAAATGGTTAGAAAACGGTAAAGAAATTTCTATACCTGGTGAAAAACTCTTTGAAAACTATTACTTGCAGGATGTTCCAGGTGTTGGAACTTTTGAAAATTATCCAAACAGAAATTCAATACCTTACAAAGATATTTATGGTTTAAAAGATGCTAAGACAGTTTATCGTGGAACATTCAGGATGGCTGGATGGTGTGAAACAATACGGAAAATCGTTGCACTAGGTTGGCTAAATGATAAACCTATCACTGGCTTCAAAGGCAAAACATATGGAGATCTTACAAGGTTTTTGGTTGGTGCAAAAGAGAAAGACGATTTAATAAAAGCAACTGCGGAATACCTCAATCTGGATACGTATTCTACAGTTATTAAAAGACTTGAATGGCTTGGCTTATTCAGTGATAAAAAACTACCAGATGATAGAGATAATCCACTAGATTTTCTCAATGTTTTAACTCTTAGTAAAATGCCACTTGATAAAAGTGAGCGAGATATGGTAGTCATGCATCATGAGTTTATTGCTGAATATCCTTCTAAAAAAGAATACATCACTTCAACTCTCATCGGTTACGGCATTCCTTATAATGATTCTGCTATTTCAAGAACTGTAGCTCTACCCGCAGCAATTGCTGTAAAAATGATTCTTAATGAACAGATAAAATTAACAGGCGTTCATATCCCCGTAATCCCTGATATTTACAATCCTATTCTAGATGAATTAAAAGAAATGGGTATTAAGTTTACCGAAGAAACTCAAACCCTGTAACCTTTTTTTGTTTTTTTAAGGAGAAACTGTTTGGTTTTTCCCGAACATTTTCCGACCATATATAAACTATAACAGATATAAATCTCTACAAAAGCAGAAATGATGTGATATTATGAGACATAAAAATTTGAAATACACGGGATTGATGCTTGCCGGTGTAATAATCATTGTAAGTTTTGTTTACGCAGTGAATATACAACCAGTAGTAGTTGGTGATTTGAATAATTTTCCAAGTAGTTTCTCTGGGTTAAAAACCTTTGAATCTTATAGAGAACTCACAGAGTTTTTAAATAATAGACAGAGTGGTTATCCCAGTTATCATTGGGACTTAGAACCCCGGATGTTTATTGCTATGGATGATGAATTTTCATCTTCAGATGTAATGTCCGCGGCTAAATCTAATGGAGGCATGGTGGTTGATTATTCTCAGACAAATGTACAAGTTACAGGAGTAGATGAACCAGATATAGTTAAAACAGATGGTGAATATCTTTACATAGTATATCAGAACAAGGTTATCATTGTTAAAGCAACACCTGCTGAGAATGCTACTATTGAATGTGAAATAGAAGTAAACAGTTCTTTAACAATTAGGAATATTTTTATTAGTGGTAATCGACTTGTTATTTTCGCAGAGGAGTATAATTATCCAATATACAAAGAACCAGTCTTAGAACCGATTGTTTTAGATGTTGATGAAGTGTCAAAATCTGTAGCGGAGATTGGTCTTGCTCACCCTAGATGGTATAGTTCGCCAGATACTCATCTTGAAATTTATGATCTTAGTGATCTTGAAAACCCAGAGCTTGTTAGAGATGTCATGGTTCCTGGTCATTTCTCAGGTGCAAGAATGATAGATGATTTTGTTTATCTTATAACTACTCAAAATCAGTATGAAATTTTATATTTAGATGACAATGAGACCATTGTTCCACGTATACTGGTTAATGGAGAAGTACAAGTTGTGGAATTAGATGATATTTCATATGTTGATATCCCTGAGGAAACTAGTACAATTACAAATATTGTATCAGTTAATGTACATGATGATGAAGATGAAGTAAACTCTAAGATGTTTTTACTAGGTTATACTCAGGTGTTGTATGTTTCCAGGGATAATATTTATGTCGCATATTCAACAAGTTACTATGATTATGATATGTTACAAAGCGTTATTGAAGAAGTGATTATTCCGGTTCTACCTGATGACGTAAAACAAGAGATTGAACTTGTAGAGACTCTTAAAAATCTTAATGAGTATCAGAAGAAAACAGTGACTGAGTGGATACTTCAAAACTTTACTAACTCACTCAGTGAAGACGAACAAATAGAACTTTATGGAGAAATAAATAGAAGATTAGAACGGACTACTATCCATAGGATAAGTATAAATGATGGCGAAATTGAGTACATGGCACAAGGAGATATTCCTGGTCGTGTGAGCGATCAATTCCAGTTAAGTGAACATGATGGGCATCTTAGAATATCATCAATCATAGAAGGAAATATGGTCCGTAGTTTCTTTTCAAATATGCAAACAATGAATAACATATATGTTCTCAACATGGACCTTGAACTTGTGGGGCGTCTTGAGGGTTTAGCACCTGATGAACGAATTTATGCTACACGTTTCCTAGGGGATACATGTTATCTTGTAACCTTTAGACAAATTGATCCCTTCTTCGTAATTGATCTAAGTAACCCCGAGAAACCAAAACTTCTAGGGGAACTAAAAATACCAGGTTACTCGACATATCTACATCCATATGATGATGATCATGTCATAGGTATCGGCATGCAAGATAGAAAAGTAAAAATTTCATTATTCGACGTAAGTAATATGAGCAACCCAATAGAGTTATCAAAATACGAGATAACAAATGATGAATACTGGGGCTGGGGGGAATCCTTTGCTATGTACGAGCACAAGGCGTTCTTATTTGACAAAGACAAAAACTTACTGGTTATACCGGCTGGAACCTACAATAAACAATCAGCATACATCTTTGATATAAACATAGAAGATGGTATAGAACTAAAGGGTACTGTTACACATGAAAACCCTGGAGAAGATGAAGAAGACGATGAAGAATATTATTACTGGTATAGCTGGAATTATGGTTATTCAATTAAAAGAACACTATACATCGAAGACGTACTCTACACTCTCTCCGACAACATGTTAATGATGCATAATCTCGAAGATCTAAGCGAGATTAACAGTATACATTTCTCATAAAACAGCCTAGTTGATTACTCTGAGAGAGGGAAAAGCATCCCACTTACCATCCTCCACATATAATAAATCCTGTTATCCCTCTCTCCTTCTCCTTTTACTTTTGTTAATTCTATAAAAGAAAAAAAGAAGAGGGTGGTGGGGGAGAGGGATGCGGATTTAATGGAGGTTCAAGATTACGTCCAAATTAGACTACATAGTTGTAAATAACTCCTAAAGAAAATAAATAAACTATATAGAAAAACCAAAAATTAAATAACTTACCGATATCGTTTTATAATAACGAGAGATACCGCTCTAACAAAGCAACAAAACACAATTTTCATGGGGAGACCTGCTATGACTATTGAACCAAAAAAAGTACATGAAACACTATCCAAATACATACTCGTAGATGGTTTTGATCTAATTTTAGACCTCAAAAAAAGCCAAGGATGTAGAATATATGATTCTCGAGCTGGTAAATACATGCTTGATTGTTTCTCATTTTTCGCATCAGCACCATTAGGATGTAACCACCCTAAACTTAACAACCCTGAGTTCATAAAAAAAATTGGAGAGGTAGCAGTAAACAAACCAACAAACTCAGACGTATATACCACAGAGATGGCCGAGTTCGTTGAAAGTTTTTCAAAACATGTTGTTCCAAGTTATTTCAAACATCTCTTTTTTATAAGCGGTGGTTCACTTGCTGTAGAAAACGGCCTTAAAACCGCGTTTGACTGGAAAATCCGGAAGAACATTGAAAATGGTAAAGATGAAAACCTTGGGAAACAAGTTATACATTTCAAAGAAGCATTTCATGGGCGTACTGGTTACACTATTTCAATGACAAACACGTTTAATCTTAACAAAATTAAATATTTCACCAAGTTCAACTGGCCATGTATCATAAATCCCAAGATTACTTTTCCACTTAATGAAGAAAACCTTGTAAAAGTTAGAGAACTTGAAAAACAAGCAATAAATGAAATTGAAAAAGCAGTTTCAGATAACCCAGATGATATAGCCGCTATCATCATTGAACCTATACAAGGGGAGGGTGGGGATAATCATTTCAGGAAAGAGTTCTTCCTCGAGCTTCGTAGACTCTGTGATATTCATAAGATGATGTTCATTGTTGATGAAATACAAACTGGCGTAGGCCTCACTGGTAAGATGTGGGCTTATGAACATTTTGATTTTAAACCAGATATTCTAGCTTTTGGGAAGAAAACCCAGGTATGTGGCATTATGGTTGGACCTAGGGTTGATGAGATTAAGGATAACGTTTTTAATGTTTCCAGCCGAATTAACTCTACTTGGGGTGGAAACCTTGTTGACATGGTTCGTTGTCAAAAGTACCTCGAGGTAATTAAAGAAGAAAACCTTGTTAAAAACGCAGAAATCCAAGGGCAACGTCTTCTAAGCGGCATCCAGGAATTAGAAGGTAAATATCCTGATAAAATACATAATGCCCGCGGGCTTGGTCTTATGTGTGCTTTTGACTTGGAAACACCTGAGAAACGTGATGATTTGAAGAATCGGCTTTATACTAATGATCTAATTGTTATTGGTTGTGGCGCGTCTACTATTAGATTCCGTCCCCCTCTTATTATTTCATCTGACGAAATAGATGAAGCACTTGACATAATTGATAAAACACTTAAAAATTTCTAGAATTCACTCTTCTTTTATTTTTTTACATTTAAGTAAGGAAAATAGAAATAGTATGAAAGTTATAGAAATACATAATGGATATAAATAAAATTTTAGAGCTTGAATCAAGAAGACAAATTTACAATTATATTTTAGAATACCCGGGGTTACATTTTAGAGAGCTGTCTAGAAAAATTAGAATGCCAAAAAGTACTTTGAAATATCATTTAAAATACCTTAAAAAACGTGAACTAATAGTAGAAACATATGCGGATAAATATACTCGTTATTATGTTTCAAAAAAAGTAGGAAATGATACAAAAAAAATACTTGAAATTATTAGACAAGATAGTCTAAGAAGAATTATTCTATCTATGAAAATACCCAATACGGTAACTCTTGAATATTTAACCTATGATCTTGATAAAGCTCCATCTACAGTATCATATCATTTGAAGAAACTAATAGATGCAGATATAGTTGAACGCATCAAAGTTGATAATAAAGTCAAATTTAGACTCAAAGATGAAGAAAAATTATATGATATTTTCGTTCAATATAACAAACGTTTATTGGATGATTTAGTAGGAGCTCTTGTTGATTGGATAACTCAAATTAGAACCGATAACTCTTTTTATGATTGGGTCTATTATATCAAAGATACAGATGCAGTAATGAGAGGTCTTTACTTAATGTTCCCGCATCCTTATCACGCTTAAACTAAATATTTTTAATATTGTTTTTTTTAAAATCGTTTTTTCATTCGATGTTTGTCCTATAAACTACTTATATGGATAATTGACAATTGAACTATTAGAAAAACTAAAAGGTGAATAAAAAATGAAGAAAAAAATAAAAATGCAAACAATAATAATTTCTGTGTTAGTAGTGTTTTTATTTTTAGTGCCGATTCAGGCATTATCAGTACCGCAGGAAGAAGCTGGAGAATTACAGAATAACGAAAGTGAAACATTATTACCACCTGTTCCACCTGAAAAAGAGCCATTTTTGTTTTTTCGTTCAGCCTTTAATTTTAGAGCCGGAATTGGATATATAATTTCTGCTTGGAGTGGTTCTACTTTAACTTTACCACCAAGTGTTGATTTAATATATAGTAGTCATGGCACATTTGGAAATTATAACGTAGTTACAACTGAATATAATGAACAATATCATTATGATAAATGGACAGGTTTTGAATATTGGCATTATCTTGATAGAGTATTCGTAAGAAATGGTAATACTCAAAATGGTTATGTTATAACTAATAAATTAACTATTCTCGGATGGTTTAATTTTAAATTTGTTTATGTAAGGACATATTGTGCACCTGTTGTTTATGAATAAAAGTGCAGAACTGTGAATAAAAATGCAAAGCTTACATCTCAGGAAGAATATTAATAATTAAAAACATCTAAAATCTCTCTTTCTTTTTTATGTTGTAATTCTAAAAATTAATTTTATGTCTTATTTTTTCAGCAGCACTATCGATTTTAACTCTTTCTTGTTTAGTTGTATCACGATCCCGAACCGTCACACTATTGTCCTCAAGGGTATCATGATCGACAGTTATACAAAATGGTGTACCAATTTCATCCATACGCGCATAACGCCTACCAATAGTCCCCCCATCATCATAATAAGTAGAAACACCAGCATTTCTAAGACTCTGATCCACTTTTTTAGCGATACCAACAAGTTTATCATCATTCACCAGGGGAAAAACACCAACTTTTATAGGAGCAACACCTGGTTTTAATTTTAGAATTCTATATTCCTCTCCTTTCTTTTTAGCTTCATGATAGTTATGCTCAAGTATGCAATAGAGAATCCTATCAATTCCATAGGATGGTTCAATAACATGTGGTACAAATTTTTCCCCAATTTTTTTCTCCTTAGTCTCAACTATATCATAGCACTTACCAGGTATCTCAAGGGTTTCACCATCAAGATTTACACTTATTTTTTTAGTATTTTTAACATCCATATTCTCCAACAAATTCTTAATTTTACCGGCTTTACCTTTAAAAAGAGGACCAAGTACATCCATCTTAGGTACAATCTTTTTTACTTCCACAGTTCTTGGTTTATCAAACTTTCTTAAAGCATACATATCTGTTCCAGATGAGTCAATATGTGAACGTAAATCATATGCGGATCTATCAGCTATACCAACGCATTCAATCCAACCAAAACGTTCACTGAATAGCTCAGCATCCCAACACTCAGTGGCATAATGCGCAAGCTCGTCATCTCCGTGTTTCCTAAAACGGAACTTCTTAGAATCAACACCGGCAGACAGCAAGAAATCCTGTGTAAGATACATATAATACGCAAGAGCCTGGTTATTAACCACTTTGTCTTTTACAGCTTTTTCAAGAGTAAGCTTCATTTTTTTCTTATCATCAAAAAGATACAACTCTTTATTTTTTACATTCTTGAAATTTGGATGAGTCTTATCTTCTGGGTCAAAAAAAACCTCAGCCTCAGCCATGTTAAACTCTCTAAGCCTGATGATTCCCTGACGTGGTGATACTTCATTGCGGTATCCTCTTCCAACTTGGATTACTCCAAATGGTAGTTTCTCACGAGCGTACCTGTATAGTAGATGAAAATCTGTGAAAATACCCTGTGCAGTCTCAGGTCGTAGGAACGCATCTCTAGCTTTACCGATGCCTATTTTTGTTTTAAACATTAAATTAACAGGATGAGCATCTTTGAGAGTCTTGCCACAATTTGGGCATTTAACAAGATCCTTTTTCAATGCGTCTTCAACATTACTGTTCTCCATTATGTCTTCAACTTTGTATGACTGGTTGCATTTTTCACAGTCAATAGTTAAATCAGTGAACTCTTCAACATGTCCTGAGGATTTTAAAACCTCATAAAGAGTAACGGTTGGTGTATTGATTTCAACACAGTTATCCTGTAGGAGATAATAATTACGCCAAAGGTTCTCAACGTTTTCTTTCAACTGTGAACCAAGTGGACCGTAATCATAGAAACCTGCGACACCCCCATAGATTTCAAAAGAGGAATAAATAAAGCCTCGTCTTTTAGCAAGCATCATGATTTTATCGTAAATATCTAGTGGCATAGTCCTATGTTCTCCTAACCGTTTTTTCAAAATAAGAATAAAACCATAGGATTTAAAACATACAGGCCATGAAATCAATATCAGTAACCATGCCGATGAGTTTATCATCAGCAGTAACAACAGGGATATGACTAATATTGTTTTTAACCATCATCTCTGCTACTTCGTACACAGATGAATTTCTGAAAGCCTTTATCACATTACTAACCATGACTTCTTTCACTGGAACTGGTGGTAAAGAAACCTCAGATGTTGAATAATGAAGCCTCACCGTATCTCTTATTCCTTCCCAGCTCCATTCATCCTCATCTCCACCCATTCCCATATTTGTCTCTGAAACACTCTCACGGATATGACTAAGTTTAAACAAGTCACCATCAGTTACTATGCCGCATAGTTTAAGCTCATCGTTTAAAATAGGTAGAGCATTCTCATCTGTAATGTTTATTATTTCCATCACTATGTTTATCGGTGTATCTTGGTAAACTGGAACTGCTAATTTTGTAACGTATTTATCAACAGGCTCGTTTTTATCTTCTTTAAAAGTTTTCAAAATATCAGTTGGGCTTATAATTCCGATAAGGTTTTTTCTGTTGTTTGTAACAGGTAAACCATGTATCCGATGTTCATGCAGTAACTCTGCGGCATCCTTGACATCTTGGTCCTTGGTTACATAGTAAAATTCTCCGCTCATTATAAGAGCGAGTTGTTCCTCATCATACTTTTTGAAAATATCTGTTCTTGTTAATACGCCAACAACTTGTTTTGTGTCTTTCTTTAGGATGGGCATACCTGAGACGTTATGTTTCGCAAGTATACTTAAGGCATCTTTTATAGTGCCTGGAACGTATCCGGCGATTAAATCAGTTGACATCACATCTTCTACTTTCACATTCATCCCTCATTATTTAACGATTGGAACATACAAAGTGTTTAAGGATTTTTTATCCAGCACGACAAAATCAGCTGGTGAATTGGGACCAAGAATGTTACGACCTAGATTTAAAACTTTCCTTGGAAAATAAGTAATCATATTTAATAATTCTTCAACAGAAAATATATTGGTCATCTTTTGTACATGTTTTAATTCATCTAAAACATTAGGGGTGTTTAACATCGCGTTATCAGTACCGAGCATAAGGTTTACACCAACTTTTTTCATCAAATCTATATCAGGTTTTAAACCATAGAAAACATTTGAACGAGGACATAGAACAACAGGTACATTAGATTCCTTTACACTTATAAGATCGGATTCCGTAGCTTTAACCATATGAACAAGGAAATCTGGTTTCAAATCAAGAACCTGGTCGATATCCTCTCTTATTCTCTCGCTAGCATGAAAAGCAAATATTTTGTTTTTATTTCTTGTATGTTTAGAGATTTTTTTAAGCTCAGAATACTCCCAATCAGATATCGCACTTAATCCTATACCATCAGAATTTTTTAATAATATATCTATCTCGTTTTTGTTGTAGACTAAATCATCAGGTCTGGAGAGTATAAAAGCAGAAATCTTCCAGAGCTGCAAAGCAGTTTTTAACTGACAGATACCTAGTATCCCATTTTCTCTGAAGTCACAAAAATATTTTGTTCCATTTTTGATCATTACATCGATAGAGTCCTTCATGCCTTCTATCAGTTCTTGCTCTGATGCTTCTTTTAGAAGTTTATGTTTTAACCCATTTGGGGGTGCAACCAAATCTTCGATTTTTCGTGGTAGCTCAACTCCTTTTTTCCTGATGAAAGAATCACCGATATGGGTGTGAGAATTGATAAAACTTGGAACAATCAACCCTTTATATACTGGTTTTTTTGGGGGGACACCATTACCTCTTTCAATTATAATATTTTTTTCAAAACCCAGGTACCCCTTTTTAAAACCTTCAACTGTTAATATTTCCCCAGATACATATTCCATTGAAGAAAAGTAAATAAAAAAGATGGGTTTAAACTCTTCCTAACTACTTATTTTAGTGTTTTAACCCATTCATATACTGGTTCAACAAGTTTCTTTATCCTCTCTTTTTCTGGATTCATCGGTGATGGTTTCCATCTGTCAGCTGGCTCAAAATGAAAGTCTGTGACGGTAGCAGTTCGTTCTTCTTTTGGTTTAAACACAATCTTTAACTGCATACCAAATTCTACATTCCAAGGTTCGATGCCGTGGAGCTCGTTGGCGATGGCTACTTTGCTATCTCCAATTACAGCATAGACGAGTACAATTGGTAACCGTTTCAAAGAAGATCTCCCACTCCATCCTGCAATGGTCCAAGTATGAACTTTTGCGGTAAGCGGCATTTTAACCCATTCCGTCTCTTGAAGATTACAATCAAGGTTCCAACAGTGGGTTCTTACTGGCACCCACGTATCGCCACATTTTGGACATTTTGTTCCCCAAATTTCTCCATCAAGTAATCCTTTGAAGAATTTACTGTTCCGTCCGTGTCTAATGGTGTACAGCTGGTCATAATGGAGGAATTGATTCATTGCACTTCCATCATCAGAAATTTCATGACCAACAAAGACAAGACCTGTTTCTTTCACACCTTTTGGCCTATAGGATTTTTTTTCTGTGAAATTTGGTTCATCAGCAAATTTCTTCTTTTTTTTCATCACTACCGCCTCGCTCATTTTAACCCTTCCTCAATATAAAGTTAGAAATACTTGTACCGGTACCAGCATGGCTATTAATTATGCCACACTCGGCATCTGGTACCTCGGTTTTTTTACTGAGATGTTTCTTTGGAATCAATCCTGATAACTGATAGAAACATTCTATCGTACTCATAATTCCAGTGGCACCAACAGGATGTCCATATCCCATCAACCCTCCACCAGGGTTCATAGGGATTTCACCATGCATGTGTGTGCTTTCATCACGTAGGAATTGAGCGATGTTGTTCTCATCTGCAAGATACAGCGCTTTATATATCTGGGCCTCTGATGTAGAGAATGCATCATGGATTTCACCGAAATCAATTTCTTTCAACGGATTCTCAATATCTGCCATTTTATATGCTCGGTCTGCTGCATTTCTGCATGCACCAAACTCAGTCATCTCTGGATAACCGGCGCCATATCGTTCAGTCCATCCTGGGAAATTCAACCGATCTCCAGCTCGGATAGTGCAACTAGAAAGCCCCATGCCATCAATGGTAACATAATGATCGGGATTTACTTTTTTCGCATACTCTTCAGAGCATACGAGAACAAATGCTACGCCTCTAGACATAAGACAACAGTCATATTTCTTGATTGGGTATGAGATAAGTCGTGAATTCATTACATCTTCTACTGTGATATATTTGTGTTCGTTTCGATACCATTGAGCCTTTGGGTTATCCATTGCATTATTCCTATTTTTTGCACCAATTGTTGCTACATCCTCTTCAGTTACGTTGTTGTCTTTCATCCATTTGTTTGCCATTGCTGCATAATAAATTGGATAGATGCCACCGACTAGAAGTTCATATCGAATATCAGATGCCAGGGCAATAAATTCACTACCTTTCGACTGAGATACCGAATCCATTGTTTCCCAGCCAATAACACCAACAACATCATGTTGGCCAGACATCACGGCAAGTGCAGCAGCATATAATGCCGACCCGCCCGTGTTCCCGCCGTTTTCAACACGATAATGGGGAACGCCAACTAATCCAAGATGGTCGTGAATAATCCATTCCGAGCACAACTGATGGCCGAAATGGACAGAGAAATGAGAATAAATCATCAAGTCAATATCTCTCATGGAAAACTCAGGGATATCTTTACGAGTTTCCTTTATACATTCTGTTGCGCCTCCTTCTATACTTTCAAAACCAGTTGGACCATAATCAAACGGAGTGGTTGCTCCTCCTACAATACATACTTTTCTTGTCATCTGTCTATTCTCCTCTTCGGCATGAGACGAAAACGTATACGTGGTATCTCCTGTCTCACTTGTAGAATTAATACAAAGTGAGTTAAAAAATGTTGTCGTTTATTGCCGTATTAAATGAATATCCATATTTTTATAAATCCAGACCATATTGGTGTGAACAAAGCAGATGTTAAACTGCGTGTTTTATTTCTTCGATGGCGCTGGTATTCTCAACCGACGAAACATCGCTGACCACTTCGCCAAGAAATGTTGCCTTGATGATTCTTCTCACAATCTTTGCCGATCGTGTTTTTGGTAACTCTTTTACAAACTTGATATCTCGGGGTTTCAGTGTCTTTCCCATGATTTTTACGACTTGAGATTTGAGTTCTTCTCTCAATGTTTCGCTTGGTTTATAGGTTGGTTTTAAGATCACAAAACAAACAATGTCCTCACCTTTTATCTCATCAGGAACACCAATGGTTGCCGCCTCAGACACGGCAGGATGCTCAATTAACGCTGCCTCAATTTCTGCAGGTCCTGTTCTTCTGCCCGCTATTTTGATAGTATCATCACTTCTTCCATGCAGTGACCAAAATCCATCATCGTCAATTTTTGCCCAATCTCCATGATACCATACATTGGACCATTTTGACCAGTAGGTCTCGATATATCGTTCTGGTTCGTTCCAGAATCCTCGAGTCATTGATGGTGCCGGCTTTTTTGCCACGAGATGTCCCATCTTTCCGCGAATAGGATTGCCATTATCATCAAACACATCAATATCCATACCTAAACCAGGCCCGCGGAGTGTGCAGGGTTTCAGTGAGGTGATGGGAAGTGGAGAGAGAAAACACCCTACAATCTCTGTACCTCCAGATATGTTGATAATCGGGATTTTTTTACTACCGATCTTTTCAAAAAACCAATTCCACGAATCAGGATCCCATGGCTCACCAGTAGAACCCAATAGTCGTAGCGAGCTCAAGTCGTGTTTCTTCACCCATTCATCTCCATAGGTCATAAGTAAGCGGATCGCAGTTGGCGAGATCCCAAAGGTTGTTATCTTGTGTTTTTCGACCAGTTCCCATAATCTATCGGGATTTGGATAATTCGGTGCGCCTTCAAAGATGACGATATTGCCACCAAAATTTTGAACACCAATTATCATCCAAGGTCCCATCATCCACCCAATATCGGTTAGCCAGAAAAACACATCATCTGCTTTCACATCAAAATAGTACCCAAGTTCTTTGCTTATCTGAGCAAGAGCACCTCCATGAGTATGAACCGTTCCTTTGGGTTTGCCTGTAGTTCCAGAGGAAAATATTATCATCGCACAATCTTCGGAATCCATGTGTTCTGTGTTACACTTGTCCGACTGACGAGAAACGATGTCCTGCCACCAAATGTCTTTTCCCTCTATCCAAGAGACATCAATGCCTTGATGCTTATACACAATTACATGTTCTAAGGTTGAGACGGTGTCAGCAGCCTTATCCGCCTCGTTTTTTATATTTACTGGTTTTCCTCGTCTCGTGGAGCCATCTGCTGTGAGTAATACTTTTGCACCTGCGATTTCTAATCGAGAGGCAAGCGCATGTCCACCGAAACCCGAGAATATAGGGATACTGATGGCACCAATTTTTATTGCTGCTAAAAATCCGACAACAATTTCTGGAACCATCGGCATATAGATGCCAACTCTGTCTCCTTTTTTGACGCCAAGTTCCTTTAATGCGTTTGCAAATCTATTAACCTCTTTGTACAACTCATGGTAGGTGAGCTTACGTACATCTCCCTGCTCGTTTTCCCAGGTGATCGCGATATTGTCTTTTTTTTCAGAAGTTACATGTTTATCAAGGCAATTGTGGACAATGTTTATTTTGCCGCCGATAAACCATTTCGTCCACTGAATTCCATCAGAATCATCAAGAACCTTTTGATATGGTTGGTACCATTCAATATTTAGGTCTTTTAATGCTGCATCCCAAAACCATTCTATATCTTTTGTGGATCTCTTTATTAGTTCATCATAATCTTTGATATTATGTTTTTTCATAAATCTTGTTATGTTTGCGTTTTCAATGTAATCATTTGATGGTTTCCAAACGATCTCTTCCATAATTGATGATCCCCCAGTCTTTGTATGAAACAGTTCTGTATTCAAAAAAGCTTCGAAAAAGAAATACTAAAATAGTGCTACCTGATTACGGTATCTCACTTTAGTGGGAGGTTAATATAATATGAAAAAAGAATTTGAAGAGGGAGATATCAAAATAACTATAGACTACGACAAATGCACAGGTGCTGGAGAATGTGTAACTGCTTGCCCTGTTGAGATATTTGAACTCGAAAATGAAAAAGCAGTTTGTAAAAATCTTGGTGAATGTATCGAGTGCTGCGTATGTGTTAGTTCATGTCCAAATGATGCAATTGAACATAGTTCTTGTTAGTTATTCTATAGCTTATTTTCTTTATTGGCGAAAGTTTTATATACCTAAGATTGTATTATATGTTAAGTTGTAATGATTACATTTTAGTAACTATTACATGGGTGAGTGCTTGGAAAAATACGTACAAATACTAAAAAACAAAAAAATGAAGGTTACACCACAAAGACTAGCAATACTACAATACCTAGAAACACACAAAACCCATCCAACAGCAGACCAAATATACCGAGAACTAAAAAAGAAAAACCCTTCGCTATCCAAAACCACAGTATACAACTCATTAGAATCACTAAAACAGAACAAAATCATCCAATCACTAACAATATGCGACTCAGAACACAGATACGACATTGAACAGGATATGCATCATCATTTTCTATGTACAAAATGCGGAAGAATATACGATATAGAATTCCAATGCCCAAACATAAAAAAAATAAGATCAGAAATCGAATCATGCGGGCATCGTATAGACGAAGTACACGGCTACTTCAGAGGGATTTGTAAAGAATGTATCCAAAAGGAGAAAAAAATAAACAATGAATAAAAAAGCCTTACATAAAATCTCATATGGACTATATATTGTCTGCTCAAAAAAAGACAAAAAGTTTAATGGTCAAATAGCAAACTCAGTATTCCAAGTAACCTCAGAACCACCAACAATAGCAGTAAGCATAAACAAACAAAACCTTACACATGGATACATAGAACACAGCAAAGTATTCACAATGTCCGTACTCTGCGAAAAAGCACCAATGACTTACATTGGAACATTTGGATACAAAAGCGGAAGAGATATTGATAAATTCAAAGATGTAAAATTTAAGATCGGAAAAACAGGGGCGCCCATTATTCTAGATCACACACTAGCATTTATTGAAGCAGAATTAATCAACCAGATCAGTGTTGGAACACATACGATTTTCATAGGAAAAATTGTTGATGCCGACGTTCTAACAGAAGACAGATGCATGACTTATGAGTATTACCATGTAATAAAAGGTGGCAAATCACCGAAAAATGCCCCAACATACATAAAAGATGAAAAAATAGAAAAAAGGGAGGAAAAAAAGATGGATAAATATGTATGCAAAGTTTGTGGGTATGTATATGACCCAGAAAAAGGAGACCCAGATGGTGGAATTGCACCAGGAACAAAGTTCGAAGACATTCCTGATAACTGGGTGTGTCCTATCTGTGGAGCAGGTAAAGAAGATTTTGAAAAAGAGTGATTAAACTAAATAAAGTTGAGATAAAACGAGAAAAAGATTAGTAAAAATTAAAAAGAAATGAAAATATGAAAGGGAGGTAAAAATATGGGAAAGGTAAAAGTATTTAGATGTAGAATATGTGGTGATCCATATATTGGAACTAAGACACCAATACAATGTCCGTTTTGTGGTGCACCGCAGCAATATTTTGTTGAGGCGAAAGATTGGAATCCAGATGAATTTAACGTAACATTAAGTGAAGTGTCACGCAAAAACCTTGAAGCAGCATTACAACTCGAGTTAGATAACACCGCATTTTATGACTGCGCAAAAAACGCTGCAGAAAAAGTAGAGGATCATTATAGTTTCGCTAAATTTAAGGCTTTGATGAAAGTTGAACGTGAACATGCTTCAGCTATCTCAAAATTCTTAAAAATATCTCAGCCGGAATTAGAGAAACTAGCATGTAATGCAAATGCACAGGCGAATACTAAAGAAGGCTGGCAGCGAGAAGACCGAGCTATAAAAGCTTATGCAGGGTTCAGAGATGAAGCAACGGAGCCAAGACTTAAGGAATTTTTCGGTGCATTAGTTGAGATTGAAACAGATCACCTTGATTTACATGCTGAGAATCTACAACAAATGAAAGAAGAAATAACCCATTAAAAACTATGGAGAAAAAATCTATGATAGGTAAATTACCAAGTGATGTATTAGAAGCAATTCTAGAGATGATACCTTTTGAGTTCTCTGTTCTAGATGCAGATGATAAAGTAATAGGATGGAATAAACACGAGACTCGGATATTTAAAAGACCAGAGGGCGTCGTTGGTAGAGACGTACGTAAATGTCATCCACAGAAAAGCCTTGCAAAAGTCGAACAAATATTATCAGAGATGAGATCTGAGAAACGAGATAAAGCAGAGTTTTGGATTGATCTTCCAATTGGAGACGGAGGAGAGAAACACAAGATATTGATTCGATATTTTGCTTTAAGAAATAAAAATGGAGAATATCTTGGCTGTCTTGAAGCATCTCAGGATATTTCTGATATTCAAAAAATAGAAGGAGAAAAAAAATTACTTGACTAAAGGGGGAAAAATTATGAAGAATTTAAAAGGAACACAAACTGAAAAAAATCTCCTTGCATCTTTTGCGGGGGAATCACAGGCTAGAATGCGGTATACATATTTTGCATCCAAGGCAAAAAAAGAAGGCTATGAACAGATATCTGCTATATTCTCTGAAACTGCTGACAATGAAAAAGAGCATGCTAAAATCTTCTTTAAGTACCTACAGGGTGGCGATGTCGAAATTAAAGCAGCATATCCTGCAGGGGTAATTGGGACTACTGAGGAAAACCTATTGGCAGCGGCTGAAGGTGAAAAAATGGAATGGGGCATGCTTTATCCTGATTTTGCAGATACTGCTGAAAAAGAGGGTTTTCCAGAGGTTGCACGTAGTTTTAGAGAAATTGCAAAAGTTGAGTCTTATCATGAGGGGAGATATCGCAAACTCTTGGACAATGTAAAGAAAAAACGAGTTTTCAAACGTGATAAAGTTGTGAAATGGAAGTGTAGTAACTGCGGTTATGTGCATGAAGGGACTGGGGCTCCTAAGAAGTGTCCGGCTTGTCAACATCCGCAGAGCTATTACGAACTCTGGGTTGAAAACTACTAAGTTTGTGTAGAAAAAAAATGATTTGAGGTAAATTATGACAAAAATTAGAGAGATCTACAAATGTGATATTTGTGGGAATATAGTAGAGGTATTGCACGCTGGTGTTGGCGAACTTGTATGCTGTGGAGAACCAATGGAGTTAATGAAGGGAAAAATCGAAGATTCCACTACTGAAAAACACGTTCCTTACATTGAAAAGACTGCAAATGGTGTTAATGTAAAAGTCGGTCAAAACGAAGATCATCCAATGATAGATAAACACTATATAGAATGGATACAAATCATAGCGGATGGAGCATCATATAGAAAGTTTTTGAAACCTGGTGATAAACCACAAGCTGAATTCAACATTAAGGCGGATAACATTGAGGCCCGAGAATATTGTAATATCCATGGGTTGTGGAAGTCTTGAGTCTAGATATGGGTGATAGATATGGGAGAAATGAAAGAATCTGTTGATAATGTAATACAAATGATGGGAGAGTTGTCAAAGCAACAGCCGGAAACCCTAAGGCATTTTAAAGCCTTTATGGGGTCAGTTCTAAAAGAAGGCACCCTTGACACTAAGACGAAAGAACTTGTTGCTGTTGGAACAGCTATAACCGCTCGATGTAAATATTGTATAGCGATACATGTAGAAAAAGCACTCGAGGCAGGGGCCACTAAAGAAGAAATCTTAGAAGTGGCAACAGTAGCAATACTTATGGGCGGCGGTCCAGCAATGACCTATATTGTTGAAGTCAAAAAAGCCCTTGATGAATTTTTGCGATGATTTCATACAACCAAATTCACTAGTTGAGTAAAATCTGCCGCGAAGTAGATGTATACAAGCAGGGAGAAAGCACCGGATTTTACTTTAAAAGTATGGCGATGCAAGGTATGCGGGTATCTGTGTGCGCGAGATGAGCCGCCAGGCGTGTGTCCCATTTGTAAGGCAAAAAAGGATCGGTTTGCACAGTTTATGTTGTAACAAGAAAGCTCTCAGTTACTAATTGTCTCTGGTAGCTTTTCCGACTAACGTTTTTATAAATTACTAGATGTTATCATTGTTCTGGAGAGAATGAATAAACAGTTTACAGTAGCTTGTATAACCCTTTTACTACTGGTGATTGGTGTAAGCGGTTGTCTCGATAACAGTAATCCAATTAATAACGAAGAGACGGGCGATTATGAAGAATTAGATGCACGCGTTGAGCTTTCAGCGGTGCTTGCTGGGGCACTGAAAGATGGAATAACCAACGACCAGATAGCAAATTTTACAAGAGCGGTTGACATGCTTTCCAACAGTTTACAATACGAGGCCTTATCAGAGTTTCAGAATCTCTCTGACTTGATTGGTCATGAAAACCTTTCCACACTAATTATTGATCCGCCGACGTACAATTCTTCTTTCTTTCATGGTCTTTACTTTACAGACATCCGTGAGGCACGTATCGCTCTGGCTAACATCGATAAAATAAAATCCGATGGTTTTGACACCGTTTTGATTCAGGCACAAATTGTACCTAGGGGCAACGACACCATACTTATCCTAGGAAAAGAAGTTTACAAATTTTACATAAACGCGTTTCATGCCTCTGGTTTTAGAGTATGGCTTGCAGTAGGTCATACCTCGTATGAGTTCTCAAAACAGCTAGAAACCTTTCCTTCTGAAAACTTCCAAATGTTTTATGATCTCTTTGAACCCCACATATTAGAATGGGTAAATCTCGCTGAGAATTACTCTGTTTCTGCTTTCATACCACTTGAGGAACCTGAAGATTTCATGGAATGTGGGGGTACACCTCGTTTAAGCGATGATCAGCAGAATGCTTTAAGCAATTGGTCTCAAGAATTACTTCCAAAAATAAAGACCAGATATTCTGGCGATATCGTTTTTGCGGTCGAGGATTGGAACTCAATGGGATCTATCCTTACCCCCTCAGGTATTCCTTATGATAAAGGGCCAGGATTAAATTATAGCGGTTATTCCTATATTGCTGTAAAGTGCGGCTACTTTAACTGTCTGGCTCGTGATATCTGGTTAAAAGATATGAACGCACGTTTGACTAATGCAAACGGCTATGCTAAACGTGATAGCGTTAGAGGTGTCGTATGGTATGAAGCAGGTACTCCTATGAGTCGCGGATTGAATTTAGACCTGGGGGAACACTTAGTACAGTTAACTGATCAGGAGCAAGAAACAGTTTTTAGCGATATTATAAATATATCTACTGATAACAAATTGAAAGGAGTATTCTTCAAGCTATCTCCAGAGCAACCACACGAGGGTACTTGGAATTTCCTTGACAAACCAGCTGAGATGGTTTTAAGAGAAGCATTTGCAAACGATGGTCACATTGAAGAAAAACCAATTGATAATCTATGGGTCTCTTTGGGGGAAGAACGGCTGAAAGCCATTCAACTCGCTATTGCAAATGACATTCCTTTTGATCCAGATTATTCTCTAGATAAAGGGTATTATGATGGATCCTACCATGAGCTAGAGCTTGCAATAGACGGCGAGTGTATTGGATGTGAGCTTTATTCATAAGATTATTGTTGATTTCTACATCATAAATGTGTGATATATCGATGTCATACCTAGCAGGTTTTAATCAATGTACAGTGAATGGAGAAAAGCAAATCAATACCCAAACTTTCTTTCATATTCTTTATGAGGAAACCACTCAAGAATTAG
>CAZGOD010000011.1:0-18159 GCA_964527715.1 uncultured Thermoplasmatales archaeon
CCTATCCCCTAGCCTTTTATCACCCAACCACAAAGGTTGTCAATTCAGTCTAGAAGACAAAGGAATCAATAGTGCTCTCACAGAGCCTACAATATTTCTTTACTGCCTCTACAAATACCTCCTGTTGTGCAGAACCAGTGGTTCCGTACATATCCTCAAAGAATTCATTGGATTCTAATTCCTTGACAACAAGTCGTTTCTGAGATTGTACAAGAGAACATTCCCGTGCGATTTTTGAAAGAATATTTATCCAATAGCCCATTTTTTTAGGGCGATCATCAGAAATATTCTGTACGCATCCACAAAGGGCGCACCAATAATGCAATGAGACATCGGATTTACCATTGCTACTAGTATCCCTCATGGTCTTTGACCAATTGGGGGTTTCGGGTAGCCATATACGGTGCTCTCTACCACAACTTTCATGAGAACATTTTACCATGTAATACCTCTCACCCCCTCTCATCTCAGCTCACCTCGATTCAATTATCCATCCTAGTTATCTTGGGTACCTCACCACTAGGTACACCATCCCCATTTGTGCTACCATTTAAGCAACACAAACACATTACAAATCAATTACAATGTAATATCTGTATTATTTATAAATGTAATGGTTTTTAAAAGACCAAAACTGCCCACATCACATCTAGAAAAGAGCAAAAAGTAACAAATTATAATAACCTCATTCGTAATTTTCTCGTAATTTTTATATGCGGCATGTTGATTCCTAGTCTGAATGCACAAAATCTCAGACGGAGAGTACCTCTTAATTTATCTTATCCTCACAGGCTTAGCAGAGATCGTCACTGCATACGCCGACATCCAAGCCGGCATTATGTTTCATGTCGTCATCCTCTGTCTGCTCTTCATCCATTCTGGATTTATCAGCAAGGCAAAAATGTTTGAAAATATGCAACAATGGCTATTTATCAAAAAAATGAAAAAACCTTCAAAATCACTGCAGACGCTTATCAGTAAAAAGAAAAAACTTTCATCCCTGCTACTCGCACTTACCCTTGTACCCATGATACGCATATTAAGCCTAGTAATGCCTCTCTCCCATTTTCCGCGCATACAATGGTTTATCATTATAGCCATCGCACTTTATCTTGCATTCTTTATATTAGTAAGACAACAAAAAATTGATTTAAAAGAGCATGGTTTCCGACTCCCAAAGGCAAAACACCTACCACTAGAAATCAGCATAATTCTCATTGCAGTACCATTCGGCTACATGGAATACCTTATATTACGTCCTGATTCCTTGGTAGATTCCTTTTCCCTGGAAAACCTCATCGAAGCTATCCTAATACTCTTTGTAGCAACTGGTTTGATGGAGGAAATAATCTTTAGAGGATTGCTTCTAAAAAAATCCATAGAGATAATTGGGATATGGCCAGGTATTCTTTTTGTCACACTTATTTTCGCTGTGCTTCACATTGGAAATCTTTCTTTTCTTGATGTGTTACTTGTGTTGTGCATAGGTGGAATGTATGCAATGGTGGTGAAAACAACTAAAACAATCATAGGAGTAACTATATCGCACACAGTAGTGAACATTTTTCTTTTTATAATCTGTCCTCTAACTATGGTTTAAAGAACAGATGTTATCTTGGTTAAAACAATTAAGACAAAGGTCATTAGCAGTGGTATGATGGCGATGTTGAGTCGGTTTGACAAAAATAGTGTTCTTTCTAACCTGTGAGAAGATAACAACTCTTTTGCTATTAGTAGTGAGATTAAAACAATTGTACCGATGATACCTAAGGATGCTGCTAACTGAATAGAAGCAACAGTCGTCGTTGCACCAGCTACTGTTGTTGTAGTAGAAACTACCGTGGTAGTTGTCGTTGTGACTGTAGTTATCATCTCATCACTCACATCCCAATTTGTAATGTTTTAACATTACGTAGGTTATGTATATATAGTTATTATATATATGCTTTTCGATTTTTAAAAGGAAAAAATAATAAAACATTTAAACATCTAAAAATGAAATGAGAATCTCATTCAAAAAACACCCAACCGACATCATCCTATGTATACTATGGAGCCTCATATTAATCCCAGTAGCACTACTCAACATAGAAGGAACCATACGGGTCATCCTGGGTTTACCATTCATCCTTTTCATACCAGGATACATACTAATCTTCGCATTATTCCCCACCAAAAAAACAGACAAAGGAATAGACATCATAGAGAGAATCGCACTAAGCTTCGGTCTATCAATAGCCATTGTCCCACTCATCGGACTAGGACTCAACTATACTCCATGGGGAATAAGACTTGAACCTATCCTCTTCTCAATATTCATCTTCATAATCAGTGTTGGAATCATAGCAATTTACAGATGGACTAAAACCATCCCATATGAAAGATTCACCATATCCCTAGATCTATCATTACCAAAATCTAAAAGTAAATTGGATAGAACATTGACCATTATACTTGCTGCATCAATCATCATAGCTACAGCATCCCTCATCTATGTAATAACCACTCCAAAAACAGGAGAAAAATTCACAGAACTATACATCCTAGGAGTAGAAGGGAACGCAACAAATTATCCAAGTAACCTTGCCGTTGGAGAAAACGCCACTGTAATCATAGGAGTAGTAAACCACGAACATAGAACCATCAACTACACCATTGAAATATGGCTGATCAATCAAACAGTTGCCTATAACGAATCAACCAATGAAAACGAAACTAGGTACAACCATATGTGGTTTATATACAAAATCAACATCATACTCAACCACATACCAATAGACATAGAAGGACCATGGAAACCACAATGGGAACACAACTATACCTTCAATATAAGCAGGGAAGGAGATTACAAATTGGCATTTCTATTATTTACAACAACTACAGAGAACTATAGCTACAATGAAGATCACAAAGACATAGCAGAACAAAAAATCAACAGCGCCTACAGAGAAAATCATCTCTGGATAAACGTAATCTAGAAAAAAACAAAGATTTTAACTTAACTAAGCTACTTTATAAAGGAGAGAAAAAAGTGCCCATTGAAACAATTGAGTTGTTTAAACTCATCATCGGTATTTTCATCATCACTATCCCCGGGTATCTATGGAGTCTCTTGTTTTTTAAGAATCTTAATCCTTTAGAGAGATTTGTTTTTGGTTTTTTACTTAGTCTGGGAGTACTATGTTGTGGGACATTCATACTGGATATCGTATTTGGTATACTGGTAACCCAGAATATTATTTTCCTATTGCTTGCTCTTTATACAATACCAGTTCTGATTTTATACATACTCTTCATCATCAGATCTGGTCTTCCAAAACTAAATCTTGAATATTTTAAAACCCCTAAATTCATGCTTCTACTACTCATACTCATGTTCTCTGTTTTTATGATTTTTTTACCCCATTGGTCAGACAACTATTATCTACCATTCCATGTCGACGAATGGATTCACTGGGAATATAGCAGAGCACTAATGGAAACTGGTTCCTCATCATTCACCAACCCGTACACAGGAAGCGGCATCACACAATCACTTGAATCAGGGTTTCATTCTATTACAGCTAGCATCAAATGGATCACAGGTGCTACTTTTAACGCCATCTTTGTTTTTATGCCATCAATTATCGCCGTCTTCATCAGCCTAGCAGCATTCAATATCGGTGAACGATCTGAACGTAAGTTTGGCCTTGAAGCAGCATTGCTCGTCTCATTTATCCCAACAACCTGCCGGATGATGGGCCCATCATTTTATGTAGCAGTAACCATGGGTCTTTTATTCATCGTCTTCATCATCTGGCTAGGGCAACTCAGAAAGATGCTAGCGGTTCTGTTAATCCCCTTCTTCATCTGGTGCATATTTCTCATCCATCCACCTAGTGCGCTCGCTGGCCTCATCATCGTCGTCTTATACGCTCTTTTACTAGTTTTGGAAAAAGAATACAAACTATCCATTCTCACTGTTGCTCTCTCACTGATACCAATTACAATGATATTTCTTCTCACAACAAGGTGGGATTATTCGTTGCAACAAGTCATCGATGCGTTTTTCGGAGGGAAAACCTTCTTCTGCGGGTACAACCTCCCGCAGATCTGGCCATCATTTGAACACCTAGGGGTTGTCACATGGGTTTTATGCATCATCGGCGCCTATTATGCCTTCAACAAAGGCAAAGCCATACAACGTACGATTACGCTGTCAGCCATTGCGTTCATAGCACTAATTGGACTATACGACAAACTAGATTATGGGCTCCCCATCATGTACGAACGATCCTTCATGTACCTCTTCCTCATGATAGCGCTACTCGCAGGATATGGACTAAGTGAACTACGACAATTATTAATGGACAAACGAGAAAAAATTATTCCCAAAAAATACAAACAAATCTCAAAACACATCGGCTTTGTCGTCCCCGCAGCGGTATGCATCATCCTTGTAACAACAGCAATCCCAGCACACCTAGACATACCATACTACCAGATGATAGACGAACAAGACTACGAGACATTCACCTGGATCAGAGACAACATAGACAATTATAGAGACAAAGACTATCTCTATGACAAAGCCGCTGTAGACCCATTCATGGCCTCCCCATTTTCAGCAATTACCGGACTCTACATCACCTCCTCATCTATGCACCCTATATACGGATATAGTCTACACACAGAAGTGGAAAACTTCCTCAACAACAAATGCATAGACACCAGCTTCCTAGAAGAACATGGAATAAGCATAATCTACGGTAACTGTAACAATGATAACCTCACAATGATCCATCCCAACGTCTACCTCTACCCAGGTTTATACGAAAAACAATAAAAAAAAACCCCTTTTTTATTCCCCTAGCATCCTACGAATCCGTCTCAACAAATCATCAACATCAAAAGGTTTAACAATATAATCCGAAACCTTCAAATCCTCAAGCATCTGCTTCCCCTGACCACGGAAAGCAGCAACCGTAAAAAAAGCAACCTTCAACTCCTTCAGATCATCATCTTTCCTTATACGTTCACAAACCTCACGTCCACTCATCTCAGGCATAAACATATCCAACAATACAAGATCAGGTTTCTCCTGAGCCTTCCTAAGCAACTCCAAAGCCTCCTTACCATTATACGCATCTATCGTCTTATAACCCTCAGACTCCAAGAGTTTCTTAACCATACCAACAATATCTCTTGTATCGTCAACAATCATAACAGTTTTCACCATTCACCCTCACCTATCACCTTATCCACAAGCATAGTAATATCATTTATAGTCTCCTTACCAAGACCTTCTATTTTACCAACAAAAAAACCTTGAGCCTCATTAGATTTAATCAAAGAAGCAGTATCTTGAACAAACTTAGGCAACTCGAATTCCTTAATCTTTTTCACCGCTCCAACATCATCTATAACCACACAGCCAAGATCCTTCTCCTTAAGCACCCGGTCAATAGTATTCTTAATCTCATCAGGATTATTCTGTATCTCGATACAATTCTCAGCATTACTCTTTCCACCAGACGCATCTATAAACTGCATATTAGAAGTATCAATATTATACAAGCCAAGGAAATCAACCACTTTTTTATACGGTGCTTTCAAAGTCACATAGCAAACCCCTTTAACATCCTTAACCAAGGATACCATGTTATCCTCATATTTATTCTTAGAGGTGAGCACAAAGGCCTGACCGAAATCAGATAGACCCCTAATCAACGTCCTAAGCTTCCACATACCACCTACTAACAGCAAAATAAAAACTATGACAAAAACATCAGCCATATTTGTACGTCCGATGATCTGAAAAGCCTCAAAAACCTTGAACATCTCAAATAAAACAAAAGCAACCACGCCTAATAAAACCAGTAAAAAACCAACTCTAACCTCGTCTTTCGTCCTTCTAACTATGCCAAACAATACTACTACTGCAACTAAACCGATGATGAAACCAACTATGTCAAACAACCCATACTCTATCAGATTCATACTCATTTTTTACTAGCATCCCTAATAAACCTCTGAAGATCTCTCACAGATACATTTAAAACCTCATTAGAGGAACTTCTATGTTCAATCAACCTTCTAACACTATCTCTAATAGCCTCGGATCTATTAGGGTATTCACCGATTTTTATCAGCTCATCTATTCTCTTCAACATATTTCTTGTTAATCTTATTTGAACAGTCTCCATATCAAATCACCCTACATTACAAATCAATTACACATAAACCAATTTCATCTTATAAAACTAACCCCCACCCTCATTTTTTCTTCTGCTCCTCAATAAACTTCTTCAAATCCCTCCCAGAAACCTTCAACTTCGACACCCTACGATGCTCATAAATCAACCCACCAACAGTAAAAACAAACGCTACAACCATCACATACTCAATAACACGCTGCTCCCCCTCAGACACAACACGTGCAACACTAAAAGAACGACTAGCCACACTCCATTTACTACCATCAAGCGTACTCACATTAGCCCTAAACAAGTAAGTCCCTTCATCAATAGAACCAGGCAAACTAAACTCCTCAGCAAAAGAAGACTTCGTCTCAACAGCAACAGTCTTGCTATCAGTCAAAACAATGTTTCCACCAGAATCCGAAACATCATACGTAACCACAACATCAATCCTACCCTGAGCCTCACAATTCCTAATCACAACAATCACATGAAAAGAATCACCTGGCCCAAAAATATCACCCTCAACAATCGATACAGAAATCTCCAACGACGCATCAGAAGCCGCCACCTCACCCATAGCATACCAAGATATTAACATAAAAACAAATAACAAAGACAAAAAAAATAGGAAACAATTTCTCATACTACTAGAGTTATGAGCACATCTACTCCTCACTACTCTTCACACCCTCCTAAGAGTATCTCTTAACAAATACGCTAAGAAGTTTTAAATCTTTCTCAATATACTTCATTATATATGTACACTTGATACACTTTATTTTTAAATCAACCTTCTACCATGCCTTATCTTATCTTAAAAAACCAGAACAAGAACACTGCCATTATAATTGCCACCAGAATAATAACAAGGAGGGGAGCCCACAATGGGGCTCCCGCTGAAGGATGGGGAGTAGGAGTAATAGTAAATGACTGAGACGAACTCGCAGTCTGATCATCACCATAACTATACACAACCGTATAGGTGTACTCTCCAGCAGTCAGACCTTCAGTAGAAAGAGTTTTATTATATGCTTTCTGACCCTGTACAGATACATTCTCATCCTCAGACCAAATAACCACACCGTCTTTATACAGAGCATAAGTCACTGTACCATTAACCAAACCAGGTTCTCCAACATTAATCAACGTTATCAACGCATCGAGGCTTTCACCGATAGTAACAGAATCTGATGTTAATTCCAGTAGGACATCAAATAGGAATCCTCCCTCTTCGTACTTGTATATAAACTGGTATTCAACAGCAGGGTCATCCAACACGTATACCTTGTTGTCTTGCCTCCATACCATATCTGATGAAATAATTCTTCCATCTGACATTTTAACTGTGAGATAGGAGTTATCTGGATAACTATCGGGTACCTCTAGATAAACCCAGTTGGTTTTTTCAATTGTTACTGTGATTGTTATGTTTGTTCCATCGGTATCTGTTAATGTACCATTTATGTTTATTAGATTATGTGTTACTTGTGTGATTGTATCTGCTTCCGTATCCCAAATAAATAGTTCATCTAGATTACTATTGACAAAAATCAAAAACGACGCGTTACTACTTATATTTACAATACGCTCTGCACTTAATACACCATTAGGATCAACAAAGTCATCCAATTCCAATATTCCATCTCCATCAGTATCATTAGCATAAAAATCTTCACTCAGAGTTATATCGTAGAGATTTTCTATTTGCTCTCTTGTTGTTAATGGTTCTTCTTCCTCTTCCACCTCATCATCCCCCGTGGACGGTGTACCTCCACCCACAGAGCTAGTAGTGGCATAGGCACTAGCATAAGAATCTGACCATTGATGTAGAGAATCCCAAGATGCATAAGACCATGCACGATAGTAATATTTTGTTGAGGCACTTAACCCTGTGTTGGAAGAACTTGTTCCTGTACCATTATACACCTCGGCTCCATCTGTTACACTAGTTGGATATGAGCCTGTTTTACGTCGTATATGTGTCTTGTTTAATCCTGTGCCGTTATCCCAGGCTAAATTTATTTGACTAGAACTAGATGCAGTTGCAGTTAGATTGGCTGGTGCATCAGGTTTAGTAAGGAACGTCTTGTCTAAGCCAGTATCACTACCTGCGGAGTTATTTGCATAGGGACGGAAATGGTATAATTGCCCTTTTGTAAGGCTGCTTATGTTGGCGTTGAATGTATCTCCTGTAGTTTTTGTTTGGTCACTTGTATTGGTTCCGTAGCTTGTATTAGTTCCATATTCAAATCTAACAGTACAATTCTCCCCACCATGATATTGTAAATAACCGTTTAAAGTAGCATTAGTTTCTTCCACACCTGTAGATGAATTTGTCACTATTGTTGGTGCGACAGTTGCATTTGTTGTATTAGTTGCACTAGCATATGCATCTGACCATTGATTTAGTGAGTCCCAGCTTGTATAAGACCAAGCGCGATAGTAATATGTTGTATTGGCAATTAAACCCGTATCCGGGTAGCTTGCTCCTGTACTATTGCATACGAGATCTCCATCTGTTACACTAGTTGGATAAGAGCCTGTTTTACGTCGAATATGTGTATTGTTTGCTCCAGTGCCGTTTGTCCATGTTAAATTAATCTGATTTTGTCCATAGACCGTAGCAGAGAGACTACTCGGAGCATCAGGTTTAGTAAGAAACATCTTGTCTGAACCAGTTGAACTATATAGAGAATTATTTGCAAAAGAACGGAAATGATATAATTGTCCTTTTGTAAGACTGCTTATGTTAGCATTGAATGTGTTACCTGTGCTTTTTGTTTGATCGCTCGTATTGGTCCCATAATTTGTATTAGTTCCATATTCAAATCTAACGATACAATTCTCTCCACCATCGTTTTGTAAGTAGCCCTGAAGTGTTGCATTGGTTTCTTCCACACCTGTAGATGAATTGGATGTCACAGTTGGAGAAGTGACCACTGTTGTAAAGTGGAATATTGCACTATCATTTGTACTCGTTCCATCGTTGACACTAACGTTCCACCAATATGTAGTTCCATAACTACTGAAATTAGAATTGGTCTGGTGGTACGTATCATTGCTGCATGACGTGTTTGTTCCAAAGGCAACCCATGACCCTGAAGAGTTACTACACCAAGTAATGTTCATAGTATCTCCCTCAACATCATTTATAGTTATGTTCATCTCCGGCGTAATTTGGATATCGGTACTTTCATTGCTTGGCCCTGGATTAGCAATAGTTGGTAATGTGTTTGTTATCTGATTTGCACTAGCATTTGCATCTGACCATTGATTTAATGAATCCCAAGATGCATAAGACCATGCTTGGTAGTAGTATGTTGTACCACTTGTGAGTCCTGTATCTTCGTAGCTAGTTCCCGTTCCGTTGTAGATTTCTGTTCCGATTCCTCGTGCCCAGTTGGCTGAGCTGTATCTTTCGATGTATGTACTGTTTGCCCCAGTTCCTTTGGTCCATGTTAGACTAATCTGCGTTGAGTTATACGCTGTAGCAGTAAAACTAGTTGTAATATTTGGTTTAGTGAGAAATGATTTCTCACCGCCATTTGCAAAACCCTCTGAGTTGTTACCCCAAGCCTGATAAAAGTAAATCTGCCCTGGAGACAACCCTGTAGTATCATTAGAGAACTCAGAACCACCTGATACAGTTCCATGAGTAAAATTCAAAGTATAACTCCCAGAACTTGTACCATACCTAAATCCACATGTCGTAGTAGCACTACCGTTATCACTTAGATAACCGTTAAAAGTTGCATTGGTCTCTTCTATACCAGTAGAAGCATTAGTTGTAACAGTTGGAACAGCCAGATGACTATAATAGCACATAGCATCGGCACTATCGGGAGCAGTTTCATCAGATGAACCAGATTTCACCCCTATGCTATAGAACTCATAATAACCACTTCCATCGGGGAAGTCAAAGTTCCAACCCCAAGGATAAGATGTATCTGGGTTAGATGTGTCATTCCATGCTATCCAGCTTGTTGTAGTATTAATATAAACAGTGTCAATATAAAGCTCATCACCGCTACCAGTTGCATCACAATAAAACCTTATTTTAAAATCATCAGATAAATCCCAGCCATCAGATTCATTTAGATAATAAGTATGCCTTAGAACACCATCGCTATCCCACTCATGTCCATATTGTATATTAATATATGTACCTGCACCACAATCGTAATCATAGACAGTTTCCCATGCTAAACTACTACCATTATAATATTGGAACCACCAGTCTTCTGTACCTGGGTTATTGAAATTATCAACAAGGAAACTGAAATCAACCCGTATATTTGTATACCTATTAGTTGCAGCAGAAACTGCATTAGTCAGATGAAAGTTTGCACCTGAACCACCTTGTAAATGCAAAGAGTATATACCATCTATCTGACCGCTACCATCTACATTAGCATCAGCGGGATCCCCCCCTTCTGAATAATTCCCATCTGTCCCATCTTCAAAATCATCATAAGTTAATGTAACCCAAGAAAAATTATTATCACTCCAACGATAATACAACGTAACATTATCTAAATCGGAATTGCCCGTAGCAGTAATAAATAACGGCGATGATGCTACATGGTAGGGGGAAATTGCATCAACTGATGTGTCGATAGGTTCAGTTGTAAAATAAAAACATTCAGTGGTAGTATCATTGCTGTCGTCAACTATGACCTTCCAATAATATGTAGCAGAATAATTATCAAACTGGGTAAACCTATAACTAACAGTAGAATTTGCACTTACACTACTATTTGTATTTCTCAACACCCAGCTAACATTTGTATTCTCATACCAATAAACAGTTAGTGTATCCCCCTCAGTATCATTCACCCAAATCTGACATATTGGTCGTCTACTTACATTTGTAGTCCCATTAGGAGAGGGGGTTATGAGTGTAATCGTAGGTTTGTTGTTCGTAGTGTTGTTTGCAGTAGCATTGGTATCTGACCATTGATGGAGAGTATCCCAGGTTGAATATGACCATGCTTGATAGAAATATTGAGTACGTGCATTTAATCCTGCATCAGAGTAGCTTGTCCCAGTACCGTTATAGACTTCTTCTGTTCCTGTGCCTCTAGCCCAGTCCTCAGAAGTATGCCTTTCAATATAAGTATTGTTTGCACCTGCACCCTTCGTCCATGTTAGATTAATCTGAGTTTGGTTATAAACAGTAGCAGAAAAATCTGTAGGAGCATCAGGTTTAGTGAGAAATGATTTCTCACCGCCATTTGCAAAACCCTCTGAGTTGTTACCCCAAGCCTGATAAAAGTAAATCTGCCCTGGAGACAACCCTGTAGTATCATTAGAGAACTCAGAACCACCTGATACAGTTCCATGAGTAAAATTCAAAGTATAACTCCCAGAACTTGTACCATACCTAAATCCACATGTTGTACTGGCTCCACCGTTATCAGAGAGATAACCCTGGAGTGTGGCATTACCTTCCTCAATTCCTGTAGACGCATTTGTCATTACAGCAGGTATAGTTGACTCATTCGTTGTAGCATTTGCATCATCATAACTATCTGACCATTGACTCAGAGAACCCCAACCAGTGTAAGACCAAGCGCGATAGTAATATGTTGTATTAGCAATTAAACCTGCATTAGAATAACTTGTTCCTGTACCATTATACACCTCGGTTCCATCTGTTACACTAGTTGGATAAGAGCCTGTTTTACGTCGTATATGTGTATTGTTTGCTCCATTGCCTTTTGTCCATGTTAAATTAATTTGATTATAATTATATGTAGTAGCATTGAAGCTGGTTAAAACATCAGGTTTAGTAAGAAACGTTTTATCTAAACCTGTATCACTGCCTGCTGTGTTGTTTGCATAGGCACGGAAATGATACAATTGTCCTTTTGTGAGACTTGCTATGTTTTGTGAAAATGTTTGACCTGTGTTCTTTGTTTGATTTGTTGTATCAGTTCCATAGGCTGTTGTTGTTCCATAATCAAATCTTACTGTACAACTCTCACCACCACTATCTGTTAGTACACCTTGTAATGTAGCATTTGCTTCTTCTACTCCTGTCGCTGCGTTCGTCGTTACTGTTGGTGCATCGACTTCCTCTGTAATAGCATTTGCATCATCATAACTATCTGACCATTGATTTAGTGAGTCCCAGCTTGTATAAGACCAAGCGCGATAGTAATATGTTGTATTGGCAATTAAACCCGTATCCGGGTAGCTTGCTCCTGTACTATTACATACCAGAGTTCCATCTGCTCTACTACCCGGATACGAACCTGTTTTACGTCGAATATAGGTTCTATTAGCCCCCGTTCCCTTTGTCCATGTGAGATTTATTTGATTTTGTTTGTAGGCAGTGGCGGTAAAACCTGTGAGAACATCGGGCTTAGTAAGAAATGTTTTATCTGAACCATTTACACTAACCTCAGAATTATTAGCTACAGCACGAAAGTGATATAATTGTCCTTTTGTGAGACTTGCTATGTTTTGTGAAAATGTTTGACCTGTGTTCTTTGTTTGATTTGTTGTATCAGTTCCATAGGCTGTTGTTGTTCCATAATCAAATCGCACAGTAAATGGTCCTGCAACAGCATTAGTAATATTCCCATGTAATGTAGCATTAGTTTCTTCAACGCCTGTAGCGTCAAGAGTATTAACAATTACTGCAGTAGTAAAATGATAAGTTACATTTGTCCAATTATTTCCGTCATTAGCATGCACTGACCAGTAGTATTTTGTAGCATAACTATCCATGTTAGTTGGTATTTGAGTAAATGTGCCATCCTTCACAGAAGTATTGGTTCCTACCGTCGTCCAAGCGTCGTATGTAACTCTAATGCCAACCCTATAACCCCTCCCGCACATTCTATCTACACGTTGATGTTCCCAATCCCAAAACTCACAATTAAGACTCGATATATTATTCCATGTCCAAGTTGAGGGAGCATTTGAATCTGTCGTGATATCACAGTCTATCCAAATTTTCCCATTGCTATAATACCATTGATAGTTGTAGTTGTCGCCAGTTAATCCATCGAGGATTGGCACAAACCGATAAATAATCCACTTATATACAGTAGGATTACCGGAGGTACCACCAACTCTTGCAATCAATTCGACCTTTTTTATCGCACCTAAATCGGTACCATCACACGTGTTATTATCCAGAATAAAACATCTTCTATGTCTTGCATTACATTGAGCATAGGTGCTATTACTCGCATCAATAAGATCAGCCCATAAATAATCATCTGTCCAATTACTAAAACTATAACCGTCAAAATACCAAGTACGAGTAGCCTCACCTGTAGCATTAGTCTTGAAGGTGATATTCATCGTATCCCCCTCAGGATCATTCACAGTCATAGAAAGAGTCGGATTCCTAATCTGACCAATACTACCATTACTAGGTAAAGGATCAGAAATAGCTGGAGATGCCCCTGACGCCTTAACATTTTCCACAATCTGAATAAAAGATAAAACACTCATAAATAGTATACTAATGAGCATTATTGATTTTATCTTACTCTTAGGTACCCTTCTATTATAACTTAGAAAAATCTTTTTTTGGCAGATACACACCATGTTTCATCCCATCCCTTCATATATACACATCACATATACATTACTTATACATTACATGTATCGCTACCTCATTTAAAAAAATTTCTATACAAAATTAGTAACTCGAAAATATACACTACTAAATAACAACCTATAGCTTGCATCACAAGAAAAAAACACCTCATACCGTTATGTTAATCTAACTTGGAAAAATTGACCAGGATATAAAAATAGAGAGCGCCCAAATACGGTAACACCCAATTATACGGGGAAAAAGTTCTCAAAACTATACAAAATCCAATTTTCGACGTTTCTATGCCGAAGTCAAATACGGAAAAGATTGTAGACAAATCTATCGAAATCTGAACCCCGCGTTAGAGGCTCCGGAACTTCTACGATATTCAAGCAACACTACAGACCTCTTTAGCAATACTGCTATTGAATTAATTATAAAATGTATAAAAAATAGAAAAAAATATTGAATGGGTTGTATTATCTTATTAGCTACTAGCCTCTGTCCTCAGGCGATAGTATATATCTGCTTGGTAATCTCCAGGGAATTGACCACCTGGGATGGTAACTGCCCATTCGACATCATTAGTTGTTAAACTGGTTTCAGCAGTTTCTGCAGCCTTGTATGCTCCTGCGCCACCATAATACCATTGTTTCCCGGCTCCTCCATATTGTGCAAGAGCGAGATCTCCTCCTCCAGTCCATATAGAGGTGTTTACCATAGTGTAAGCCGGCTGTGTTGTATGTACTAGATCAGTTGCGTTAACTGATAGAGAATAGTTACCATTTGATCTAGTTTGCATAGATATATAGCTATCATTGTAGGCAGGATTATCTCCCGGGTTACCGGTGATTTCTGGCCATCCAGCAGTTATTATCTCTGTGTAAGTGTAAACTCCGAATTCATTCGTAGCTTCCCCCTGAGTAGGGTTATGATATGAATAATAACCACTATCATCAGAAGCAGATATGTTTATATTCCAGGACCATAGATCATTATGTCCCACCGCGGTATTGGTTGGATCTTGAGCATATCTAAACTGATAGCTCGGTGTCCATGCAAAGGTTAAGTTGTAAGTTTCGGTATTTCCTGGACTGTGCCCAGGATCTGATCCTGTTACATTTACTTCTGAACATCCGCCTGCATTTAGTGCCACCTCTCCACCTGTAGGCCAGATTAGGTTCCAAGAGGGGGTCCCAGAAGTGTTGTCCCATTGTAAGTACACGTTAAGATTTGCCCCTGGTGTAGTATTATAAACATTACCTTCATTTCCCTGGTCGTGCCAGGCTGTTATGTTAACATAGGCAATATCATCCCATCCCTGGTCACTACTTATGTTAACGTAGAAATAGTATTCTTGATTCACATCTAATTGAGCATTCAACATCGAGACACCAGTTGAATTCTGCAGATCATACCATAGAATCCTAGGTTCATGTTGCAACACAGTTACATTTAACTGAGTAGCATTATAGTAACTATCTGAAACATTACCAGGGTCAGCATTGACTGTTATATATCCGAAAATAAAAAAATTCGTGATCACTGCTATTAAAAGCGATATCATCACCAGCGTAGGAAGAAACTTTCTCCTATTCTCATGCATCCTTAATCCCACTCCTAAATCTACTGGGAAATAGAATATAATACATGTTTTATATATCTTTCGCTTCTAGTACATATATTAGTGTACATTTACGTAATTATGCAGGCAAAAACTTATAGTTATCAAATTATCAAAAAAAGGTTTATCTCCTCCGGATTCGTATCTGACTATAAATAAGATAAATCATTAAAATGATAACACAGGAGAGTGTAAATATTTGAATAATCAACAAATCTGGTGAATATCTTTTTTTTGGTAAAGGCGAGCCGACATTAATTTTTGTCGTGAATTTCTTATGTTCTCCACTTGATTCCAAATCATAATATAGATAAGCAGTAGAATTCGGTCTGTTACTCCTAACGCGTACAGCAATAGGATACTCAGAAGTATTTGTAGATTTAAATGTGAAAGGAGTGTTTACTTCAACTCCTCCGCTTAAAATTTTTAGTATAACCAAGTTTTTTGAAGTAATATCTATAGTTACCTGGCCATTTCCACTGATATAAACATAAATGTCTTTTACCTCATTGTGACTTATATCTAGATTTTTGATGTATTGAAAAGTAATATCTCCTGCTAAAGATTCAAGTTCATATCCAAGATGCCCTATGTAAAGATCTATAGGTAAACCTGATGCCACATTTGATTCAATAAGGTTAACCATTTCTTTTGGCGGTATAATATACAATGCTTCGCCTATTAAGCTGATCTCCCCTGACTCAATTTTGAGTACCCCCGGTGGCCATGTGGATCTGGAATTTAAGAGAATGCTGTATTTACCAACCTGGTTTGGTTTAAAAATTCCATCAAGATTTACGGTGGAGAAGATATCACTATATTTACCATAGTCTATTTTCAGTGTTAATGGCATATTTCCTTTGTTCTCTACTGTAAATTTTTCCTCAGATTTATAGTATCCTTCTTCGAATGGTTCTGCTCGTATTGTAACTGGAATTGTCTTCAAAGAGATTGCAGTAACTGCTTTCCCAACGTAAATTTGTCTAGATGAGGAGAGTTTACCATTTACTAATATTTCCAGAGTCCAATTACCAACCTCTGCATATTGATCTATGCCAATGTAAAAAGAAAAAAAACCTGATTGATGATAGCAATATTCTTCCTTAATGTATTTAGAACCATGTTGAATATCTTCCCAGTTTTTTTGATCATGTTCCCATTTGTAATAATTGGTCTCATCTTTTTCATCAAAACTCTGAGGATTGTTACCATAATAGAAAATAATTGAAATTTCATCAATATCGTTATTTAAAGTTATGTTAATATAATGCCAAACTCCACGGATCCAAACAGGTCTATTATGTTGGGTTAATTGTTGACTATTTGGAACATGAATTAATAAATCAGTAACTTTAGCATTATTACCACTAACTATGCTAACCGGGAAAAAATTGATTATGATAGAAACTAAAATAATTAAGGCTAACCAGTTCTTTTTATCAATCATTTCATTGGAGTAATGAACGACGAGTTAGAATTATCTTTCTATTTATATTAAGAATTAGCTTAAAATATTACTTAAAATAGTAAATATATGGGAAATTGAGAGAAAGGGATCGTTATGTTTCACCATTTATAGTATAAGTTACTTTTGAGCTATAGTTACCAGCAATTGTACCTATAGAGATGTTAACCCAGTAGCTAATTTCTACTGTGTCTTCAAACGTGTTCACAAGATGATTCCTATAGCTTGCAGCACCTCCATAGACATAAAGCGGGGTGGCTCCACCAAAGTTAGTTCTACCAAGGCCTCCACCCTGGGCAGATAGCGAAGTATTTTGTATGTAATGACCATTCCCATCAGATAAATTAGATACATTTGTAGATAAGGAATAGTTGGCATTACATTGGGTGGTTACATTAGTATGAGGGTTTAACGCTACATCATTTTGACCAGGAGTACCACTTCCTGCAGGGTTTTCTGTTGTTTGTGCTATAAGAGTATACATATAAACCCCGTACTCGTCCTCTGCAGAGTTGTTGAATCCATCGTCATCATCGACAGATATGTTGAAGTTCCAAGACCATGCATCATCAAATCCAGAACTAGTCCATCCGCCATCACCTGGTGCATATCTTACCTGGTAACTTGGTGTAAATGCAAATGATATATTATGAGTGTTAACGCTTATGTTAGTCTCAGTCATAGCTCCTTGAGTTACCTCATCATCAGGCCAAATCATGTTATAAGAAGCAGTTCCAGAGGTATTATCATATTGTAAGAACATATTCAGGTTTCCACCAGCATTAGTGGTGTTATGACCTGTATAATTATTATAGGTTGTATCGTCTCCCTGATCAAACCAGGCTGTGATATTGATATATTCTACATCGGCCCATCCTTGATCACTTGTAATATTTATAACAAAAGTATACTCTTCGTCCACATCTATTCTATCATTAAGTTTTGAGACACCCGTAGCGTTTTGTAGATCATACCAGTTAATTTGAGGTTCGTTATTGTAAACTGTAACGTTTATAGTAGTGTTAGTATCAATATATGTTGTGATATCTAAAGCCTCAGCTGGGTGAATGGGGCCTATAAATATCATACCATTGGTGAAGAATGAGATAAATAATGTTATTAAAACTATGATACTAATGGTTTTTTTCTTATTCATCCCGCGTTATTTCCTCCTAGTGATTCTAAATTCTCGAGTGCACATCCCATCTCATCATTTGCAGATGAAGGTACATAATCATCTGCATATCCTATTGGAAATTCAAATGCAGTATCACATTTATATGTTTTTTTGACCATGTATATGCAGGTGCATATGCAGGTGCATAAACAC
>CAZGOD010000011.1:18259-52025 GCA_964527715.1 uncultured Thermoplasmatales archaeon
TTTATATGTTTTTTTGACCATGTATATGCAGGTGCATATGCAGGTGCATAAACACAAGAGTTATCACTGGGACATAAATTCAAAAAAAAAATGTGTGTTTTTAATCGTGGAATATTTTTGTAGCTACTTTTGCTGTGTACTTTCCACCTAGTGTACCAAAAGGTATACTTACTTTAAATTGTACCTGCACTGATTGGCTAGTACCATTATCTTGGAAATCTCCTGAGGTATTAAAAATGTCAACCGCGTTTGCTTCACCTATACCTTGAAATGTTATATCTTCAGTGATGTCATCGTTTGGATCAGCATTTGCTTTTATATCTACGTTATCTGCTATGAGGATGGTATCATCCCATGTTTTATTGTAAAGGTTTTTTTCGAAATATATGCTCATGTTGTAGTCGTAGTTGGATAAATAGGTTATTGTAACAATATTTGAGTTGTCATAAGATCCTGGCAATGCAAGAACATCTACCCAATTAGAGATGGGGAGAAGACAGGTGTACCTATAAATGCCATATTCATCTACTACCCAGGCAGTTTTACTAACTTGATCTATCACAGTAATATTGAAATTCCAGGACCATAGATCGTTTGTAGTGTTTTGTGTTGCAATCCATGTGTCGTTGCTACTTGCCCATCTAATCTGACTGCCAGGTATGAAACTGATATTGATTATACGGGTGGTACTGTTTATTATTGTCTCGGTACAGTTTGTTAGCACGATTTGTGCCTCATCATCAGGCCAAAGCATTTTGAATTCAGCTATACCCGTTGTGTTTACATATTGTAGGTGCATGTTGAGATTTCCACCATGGTAACCAGTTTGATTGTATGTGCTGCTGTCATCACCATGATCATACCATGCTTTTATCTCTATATACTCTATGTCCACCCATCCATTAGAGTCGGTAATATTTATTGTGAACCAGTATTCATTATTCACATCGAGAAGACTGGTATCATTATTCAACTTTGAACCAGTATTATTATTCAAGTTGTAACTGTTTATAACTGGACCAGTAGGGGCATAAGGATTATAATAACATCCGGTATCGTTTTCATTTGGCGGATTTTCCACAATGCCTACATTGTCTGTTGCAATTGAATAAAACTGGTAATATCCTGTGCCATTAGGATAGTCGAATGTCCACTGCCATGGAGATGACTCATCGGGATTATTAGTATCATCCCATTGACTCCAGTTGTATCCTGTGGCTTTCCAATTACTAGTATTGATCACCTGCCATGCATAGTATTGGGTGTTTCCGCTGTACCCACAGACTAAACGTAGATTGGTTTCACTTGATAAATTTGCATAATATCTACCACGTGGGAAGGCATTACCAGTACCACTGTTTGATCCGCAGGATATAGGAAATGAATGAGATAGATTACATGATGGAACTAGAACATCAATAATGTCATTTGGGGTTCCAGCACTACCAGTGCCACGATTAACAGTTACGCTATTAGCAGGAAACTGAATTACCCACCATCTAGCAACAGAATCATATGATCCCCCACCCCTCATAAAACCAACAGTAGATGAACCAGCCAAACGATATCTGATTGATGTCTGTGATAAACCATCAGAACTATGCCGGAATGTTGCATAAACAAAAGAGCGGGAGGTATCCACAGGGTCATTAATATTATCTGTTTGCTCAGAAGTCCCTAGGCTTGTCAATGTTTTTTCCTTAGTTTGAACCGTTACTCCACTAATCAACCATTCAACAATCTCATATCTAAGCACAACATTCACGCCTGATGCACTTCTCTCAGTTGTAACCGTGTTTGCATCTGTCAGTTCTACTGTACAATAACTTCTATACCATTGATCATTAGCTGATCCATCGCTTCTCTGACTTGAACTAATAAAAACTTTAGATATGTCTTTAATACCACTTACCGAATCCGTATCCAATGTTTCTGTAGTGTCGAGAGATATTGAACCTCTTTTTCGAACAATGAATTCTTCATTTAGACATTCAATTACATATATAGAATAATCCGAGCCTCCTGCAGAACTTGATTTTTCAATAGTTATAGTATCAACTGCTGAAAAGTAGGCGCAACTCATGCCCTCCCCAGGGGTATCATCAGAACTGCTTTGTCCGGTAAACTCATAAATTATAAACGCTCGGTTAAGGGAGTTGACCGGTTCAATAGTCTCAGTTTTACTTGTAGAACCACTTAATGAGCCAATTATTTTTTGTACCTTAATCCGGGATTTACCGGGCTCCCATGTATTATTATCTTCAGAATAACGATACCATAATGTCACATTTTTAACTCCACTTGCCCCATTAGATGCCTGTGCATTTAATGCTACAGTAGGTGTGGTCTGATTATATGGAGATATAATTTCTACATATGAATTTGGCTTACCTGAATCATAGCCGCAAAAAGTATCATAATCAGGACCAGTGGGTGGTGACTCTTGGTTTCCAGCAGAATCATTGGCTATACTGTAGAACTGATAGTGCCCATCACTATCGGGAAAAGCGAAACCCCATGACCAGGGAGCATCCTCATCCATATCAAAAGATGTCCAATCACTCCAACTTGAACCGTTATCTGGTCTATAACGATAGTATAAAGAGATGTTTTTAATTCCGCTTAGATCATCATTGGGATCTGCCTCAGTTACAGTAAGTGGGTTATCAATACTGGTTTGCCAATATGGTGAAATAGAGTCTACCTGTGATGATGGCTCACTGATATCATATCCACATTGTGTGTCATTTCCAGTGAAATCCTCAATGCCTGGAGGTGTACTATTGTCTGCAGCGATACTATAGAACCGGTAGTAACCCGTGCCATTTGGGAAATTGAAATTCCAGGAGATATCGTTCCATGGATCATTATCTGCATCGTAGAGGGTTAAGTCATCCCATGATACATTATCAGAGCTGAAATGATAATATAGAGTTACGTTCTTTAATCCGTTTTGACTAAAATCTGTTGCTTCTCCAGTAATGGTAACCGGTGAGGTATTATACCAATATTGTGTTATATCATCTAGTTTCGAGGAGGGCTTGGTTGAATTGTATCCACATCTAGTATCATTATCAGGGGCGGTTGGTGGGTCTTCATAGTTACTAGCATTATCAGCTGCTATGCTGTAGAACTGGTAATGCCCTTTTCCATCTGGGAAGATGAAATCCCATGTCCATAGCGGATCCTCATCAGTGCCAGAGGATTCCCATGTTCCCCAGCCAGAGTCATTATCAATTCTATATCTATAGTATAATGTTATATCGCTTATACCGCTTAGGCTATCTGTTGCTGTTGCGACATTTATTTGGAGTGGGTTACCGGATTCATTGAACCAGTATGATGACAGGTCGTCGACTTGTGAATTTGGTTTAGCAACATCTATTCCACATCTGGTATCATAGTCCGCAGGTAGATCTTCAATTAGACTAGAGTTGTCTGTTGCAATACTGTAGAACCTGTAGTATCCATCTCCATGTGGTGGTGTGAATGACCAGTTAAAGGGTTCATTTGTATCATTTGTACCATATAAAGTCCATCCTGTCCATCCAGTTGCATTATCTGCGCTGTAGTTGTAGTATAGTGCTACTTCTTTTATTCCTGTTCCATCATCTGATGCCGTGGCGGTAATTTCCATTGGTATTATGTTTTGCCAGTAGGGCGAAATTGTATCTACGCTCGAGGATGGTTTTGCGTCATCATAGTTCCAGATGAGATTTGCCTCATACACTGTTGGAGTGTTTATTCCATCTCCTGTTAGATTTATTCTCCATTGAACCCATCGTTCATGTGGTACACTTGAAATATCAGAGTACCATGTAGCAGAATCCAGTGCAGATTCGGTACTAGCAGCTCTGACCCACGCGGTTATAGATGTACCACTAGGCATATTACTATCAAGGATGAGGTTGATAAATATTGGAGAGATACTACCAGTGTCATGCTTTTCAGAGACAAGGTTACCAGATGTTACATAGTTTGTATATGGTAGTTCTAATACTTGCCATTCTATTTGTGAGGTCTGTCCACTATATCTCCTTTCAATCTCCAGAGTATTACCTGATGAAAGATAGAACCAGAAGAATGGTCTTGGATATAATGTTCCATCTCCATTACAGGTTGCTGAGACAAAGGTTAATGTTCCAGTTGTATCGACCGATGGAGAAAGGGTTTGATCAAAGCTACATCCTGTTCCACCTGAATTATAATCACTCTGTTTGCTCCCTACTCCACCTGCATATTGAGTACCAAAATCAATCACATAATACTGAACGGTTCTTGCATAGCTTGTAGATGTTTGGACGTAAAATCTTAATTCAGTATCTGAATAGATATTTCCTGCAATTGCATGTGTATTAAGACCATCATCTCCTGATGTTCTTAACTGGAAAAGGAGTATAGATGTTGATTTATCAACTGTTACTGCAACTGTTTGTGGGGATGAATATGTCTGTGTGGTTAATGTTGTGGTACCCTTTTCTAATTCAAAGTCAGACATTTTTGAAACATTCCATTCTACAACAATCCATCGCATCGTTCCCGAGTGACCTCCACTTGATGAATCTCTACGAAGTGTTACTGTGCTCTGACTTCCAGAGCCTTCGACATCTGCTGTCCATGATATTGCCCTATGATCAGTGCTTGTATCTGTTGTGATTAATCCATTCATCCATGCCATGGAGTTTTCGGCTGTGACAGTTGCGCCTATACCTGGCGAGTAGCTTAATGTTGCACCTGAGAATGCTTGAGAACCACGATATACTATGAATTCCTCATCCTGTGCCTCGATTACTTGACAGGATATATAGATGTCATTAGTTGCTAATCCTCTTTGGCATCGCACATGAGTTGTATTATATAGATAACAGGAGAATTCGCCATAACTAGGGTCCAGGCCATTTGTCCCACATGCCTCTGTTCTTTGACCCTCGTAATATTTTACGAGTACAAAGGCCCTATCAGTTGAGCTAACTGGTCTGTTAAGAGCAAAATAATGGTCTGTACCCGTCATCGTTTGGAAGTATGTATCTACTAGAAAACCGGCGTTTGATTCGTTTAAATGAAATGCATCATTACTAACATTTATATCGGTCTTTGTTCCATTGTTGAAATCTGAATCAGTGGTTTGTACCCAATATCCCTGAGCCAGATCATATTGTTCATTGTATCCACATCCAGTATCATTCTCTGGTGTTGTCGGGGGAGCCTCCTGATTCCCAGCATTGTCATTGGCAATACTGTAAAACTGATAGTGTCCCTCATCACCTAGGAAATTGAAAGACCAGGACCATGAAGGGTTTTCATCTGTACCATAGAGAGTCCATGAACTCCAACTAGACGTATTGTAAGGTCTATATCTATAGTATAATGAAAGATTTTTGACTCCGCTTAGATCATCTGATGGACTAGTAACTGTGATGGTGAGCGGGTTATCAAACTCATCTTGCCAATATGGTAAAATAGAGTCTACCTGTGATGATGGCTCACTGATATCATATCCACATTGTGTGTCATTTCCAGTGAAATCCTCAACATTACTGTCGTTATCTGCTGCAATGCTATAGAAACGATAATATCCGCCTCCATCTGGAAAATTGAAATTCCAGGATATGCTATTCCATGGATCATTATCTACACTAAATAGAGTGGCACTATTCCAATAATCGTTATCAGGACTATAAAAATAATATAGCGATACATTTTTGAGACCCTGGCTGCTGAAATCTGTGGCCTGTCCTGTAATAATTAAGGGCGTATATATCTGCCAGTATGGTAGAATAATATCTACCTCTGATGAGGGTTTATCTGTTTCATATCCACATCTAGTATCATTATCAGGACTCACTGGTGGATCTTCATAGTTACTAGCATTATCACAGGCAATGCTATAGAACTGGTAATGTCCTCCACCATCTGGAAAAATGAAAGACCAGGACCATGGAAAGGTATCATCAGCACCATATGATTCCCATGGTTCCCAGCTGGAATCATTATCCACTCTATGCCGATAGTACAATGTCACATTTTTCACACCGCTAAGTGTATCAGTTGCTGTAGAAACATAGATAGAGAGCGGGTTGTCTGATTCATTGTACCAATACTGGGATAGACTGTCCACCTGCGAGGATGGGTTTATAGTATCATAGCCGCAGTGGGTGTCATATTCGGGTGATGTTGGTGGATCCTCCAGATTACCAACAGTATCATTAGTCCTACTATAAAACTGATAATGACTATCACCATCAGGGAAATCAAAACTCCAACTCCAAGGAGCACCATCATCCTTACCGAAAAACATCCAACTACTCCAACCAGAGCCATTATCACCACGATAACGATACCATAAACTAATATTCTTAACACCACTAAGATCATCACTGGGACTTGTGACAGTAATAGAAAGTGGGTTATCAGAATCACTCTGCCAATAAGGAGATATAGCATCTACTTGGGAAGAGGGTTTTACAGTATCATACCCACACATCGTATCGTTGCTTGTGAAGCTCTCAGTATTACTAGCGTTATCTGCAGCGATACTATAAAACCTATAATATCCAGTACCATTTGGAAAGTTAAAGTTCCAAGACCATGGACTTACGGTATCTGTGCCGAAGTTCCATGGTCCATTCCATGTTGAATTATCGGTGCTGTTATACCAGTATAATGTTACGTTTTTTACTCCGGTTCCTCCATTGTCTGATGCTGTGGCTGTTACTGTTAAGGGTGAAGTATTGTACCAATATGGTGAAATTGCATTAACATTAGAGGTTGGAGGTGTTTTATCGGTAGTTGGCCATTGAACAACACTGAAGCGATAGTTTTGGGTTTGGCCATTATCAGAAGTCCATAATGTAACTGTTGAAGTATCTGTCAATGTAAGCTGAATATTTCCTCTTGGAACAAGGGTACCACTGCCAGTAGATCGGGCGTTCTCTCCCATAATTGAGGTGCTATTCATAGCGTTAACTGTTGTAATGGTTTCAGTCCAAACATCTGGTTCTGAACCAGTGGTGCCCCTTGACCCTGAAACATGTTCGACACTCATAGGTGTTCCATAGGTTTGATTGTTTTCTATTACCCAAGCAACCACGTTTTGAGTAGCAGTAGCAAGACTATCTCTTTGAAATGATAATTGAGTTGTACTTGAAATCCAAGTTTCAACTCCTTGTTCGTCTAAATTACCTGAATTTGTTCTAGTTTGTACATGTAAAAATGTTTTATTTATATCTTCTAGTTGGGTACCAAGGTTTTCAGTTTGTGGTCCTGTAGCAGTTTGTTGATGTGTTACCCTTTGAATCTTCCAATTTGAGCCGGTAAATTCAACAACTGCATAGCTTACGTAACCATTATTGGTTGAGTCATCTCTTGTAAATGTTGCAGTATCTCCTACTGAGTTCCACTGGGCTGTGTGAAGTCCCTGATCCACGTTACCATTTGCAGATCCATCTGTTCTTTGTCCTGTAATGAAAACAACAACGTCGTTATCATCTGCAATTCCTGAAATCATGCCTGTGGTAGCGCTCGCACCGCTAACAGTTATTGTACTAGCATTTCTAACTTTAATCTCGTTAACACCACCAGCTGAACCAACATATTCAATAATCTCCCATTCAAAATATGTATCCCATGTAGGATCACTAGCACTTCGCTCAAAAGTGATACTTGTACCAAGATTTTCCGGGTTACTAATGGTAACCATATGATGATCAGGAGGCTGCGCACCACCACCCCCAGTATAACCTCCACCAGAAAGACGAGTACTCACAATACGAATAAAGGCCTCTCCCGTTGGGGCATCATAATCAGTTCCAGCAGTAATAGTCGCAGTAGTAGCAGCAACAGCAATTGACGTACTCCCCCGTTGAATTTTGAAATCTTGACCCGCGGAATTGTGTGCGTATGCTTTTATTCCTCCAAAATCAAATTCTAGATGATGTTTTCCTAATGTCAAAACCTTACTTGTTTCATAACAAGTTTCATCACAAGAAAAATTAGCGATATAAATTGAATTATTCACCCATTCATAATGCAACGTCTCGTTACCACATCGCAATTCTAAAAATCTCAGATCATTATTTTCATTAGTGTCACTCCAAGTTGTTCCATTAACTGCTGTAATCGTGAGATCTGCTTTTCCAATGGTCGTAAACATCACAGCCCATTTACCACCAACAGTTGGATAGCTTTGAACATTGATAATTGTAATATGTTGAGGGCTATTATCGTCATCATCAGAGGAACTAATGAAGGGAATAAAAGCCACAGATAACAAAATAAAAGCTAATAATACAGCGAAAAACCTCCTAAAACCATCAATCCTTCCCCAATTTTTAACAAAAAACAAAGAACTAGCAGCATTACCGACGATTGCCTTCAATTTACTACGATGATAAGTAGAAACAATTGACTGAGCTGATTCGTCTTTTACAGTCTTTTTATCATAAAATATGAAATAATCAGGAGTTCCATCAACTGGTTTTTCTTTTTGTTCATAAGTTTCATGTCTCCTAAGAATTTCATCTACTCGTTCTTCAACATTTTTTTCTGAATCCACTAAAGCTCTTTTTTTATCAGAGCAGATGAAATCAACAACACCATGTATTTTTTTACTTCTCACACAGGGCTCAAAAACACCTAGTAAAGCAGGTAAAAACAAATTAAAACCAGCGACAACTAAAACAGTTTCAGAAGAGGACACTTCTTTATCATCATCTACAATTACTTTAACAGTCCAACAACCGGGTCTAGCTTTTTTATCAATACCAATACAAAAAATAAAAGTATTATTCTGCCTAGAACACTCAAGGGGTTTTATATAAGATGATTCATGACCACTTACATCCTTCCAAACACCGTTATCGTACTCCCATTTGTAACAGTTCTCAATAGAACGATGTTTTGAATCAGGGATAGAGTCACCGTGGAAAGCAATGATACAAATCTTATCAAAAGAATTATCTAGAGTGATATCGAAAAACTGGAAATCACTGGCTACAAGAACTGTATTATCTGAAGAAACCGATTGTTGCTCAGAGTTTTCATCGTCTAGAACTACAGCATGAGAAAAAGTTAGACTTGATAGTAAAAGAGATATTAGCATTAAAGCTAGCACAAAGATTGTTTTAATTGATATAGCTCGGGCTCGCATCCCATCCATTGAATTTATACCCAAAGCCTAGAACCATTAGGGGATATAAATATTTTGCTTATTTTATTTTAATATGATTATTTATGTGAATAACTACGTAGATATACGTCTGCATACGCACTTGCAAAAAATGATAATAAAACCACAAATTAATACTTTAAAAAAAGTGAAAAACATTGATTTCAATCTTTTCCGCTATCTTTTTCTGATCGAATATTCACAATTATCAAATCAGCCTTCATATCATCATAAGAAGCAGGCCTATAAACAATCTCCACAGGCAATACCTTATTATCCTTTGTCAAAAAAACTGTTTCATATCTAGTAACCTCTCCACCTTTAAGCCTATCCAGATAATAATCTTCAATACCTGAGAAACCCTCAGGAGCAACAAAATCAAGTAAACTCTTATCAACTAAGTCCTTCTCACTGTAACCAAGCAACTTCGCAAAGGACTCATTAATCTGTCTCAAAATACCACGTTGAACAACAGCCGCTGACTCTGATGTTTTATCTAGAAAATCATGAAGTTCTTCTGTTATTTCATTGGACTCAGCTTCTATATGCTGCGGAATTTCGTCTAGGTCGTGTAACTCTTTGCGGACATCCTCATCTAGCGAAGATAACATTTTCTCCTTAAATGTCTCCTCCTGTTTTATCAACTCTTCACGCCGGTTTTCAATCTCCATCTCTATTTGCTCGAGTTTCTCCCGCCACTCAACAAACTGGTTTCTTCTATCATTTAATTCCTTTTTGTCTTTACCAAGTTGAGCTTCAAGGTCACCAAGCTGCGCCCTCCGCTCATCCAACTCTTCCATCATCCTCTCAAGTTTTTTCTTTTTCTTCCGCTTACCTCGTAAACCCCGTTCATCTTCCGACAATTCTTGCTCATCTTTATTTTTAGCTGATTTCTTGTTGGTTTTTTCCAAAGCTTTTTTCAAATTCTTGTTTTCACGTTCCAATTCTTTATTTTTTTCCTTTAGTTCTTCTAAAGAACGCAAAGTTTCACCTAATTCTTTAAACTTTTTAGCTAAATTATCAGGAGAATATTTCTCAAAGATACTCTGTGAATCATCGGTTGTCTCCTCTTCTTTATCTTCCATCACTTTAGGAGACCTACCTTTCTTATCAGAATTAGATTTTTCCGTTGACTCTTTATCACTTCCAGTGGTTCCATCTTTAGAAACATATTGTTTTTTAGAAGTATCCTTTCCCTCCTGCGCCGAGGCAGTATTTAAATTAGAATCAGGTTTTTTTCTAAATACAAATTTTTTACGCCCTAAACGAAACACGACGTTGTTCTTTTTCTTTCTTTTAACCAGAGACATATCTTCTTCAGGTTCTTCTAATTTGAAAAGTTTTCCCACAAGACCTATATCCCCTAAGGCTCCATCTGTATCATCAACAGGAGCAATATTCCAGGAGACCATAACCTCCTGCCCATCTTTTGTCAACCAGGGCATTACAAACTCATCGGTTGACTTGTTCTGCTTTACAGAATCAACCAATTTTTCCCATTGACCACGATATTTCTCAGGTATTAAAAAATCAAAAAATTGTTTATCTGATATTTCGTCTTTAACATATCCTGCAGTTTTTTCACATTCTTTGTTGAAATATCTAATCTTTCCATTTTGATCGATGCTTAACACTAAAAAATCTTCACGATTTGGTGAATTTTTATTCATTACCTCTCCCATTTTCTCATTTGATTCAGACATTTATATGCACTTAATGAGAACATTAATTGTTAAAATTTTTAAATCCTATATCTTTGTTTTTCTCTATTCTTTAACTGTTTAAAAATTTTTGCTTATTATCAAAGAGATAAATGACTTTTTGAAGATAAATTAAAAACAAAAAAATTATTAACTTAAACATGTTACGCTTTGTCAGAGGAGACTAGTTTACCAGTAATAACTAAAGATCTGATAGAAATCCGATATGGATGTCGTTGGTAATTGGAGGGGTGAGAGATTTACATAAGTAAAAGTATAAATATAAGACTATAGTTGTTATGTAAAGGTGGAAAATAGGGCTCTTATTTAGGAGGGGTATTGATAAAATTGAAGATGGGAAAAGCTGAAGACACAGAGGGGGAAGAAGTCGAGACTTCTGATGAAACATCCACGGGAACTGGGGAATCGGCATCTAAAAGAGAAGATGTAGACGACCTCAGAAAAGTAATTAAAGTTGATAATTCTAGCGGAGAAAAAACCGGCGGAGAGAAAAAGAAGGAAGATACAAAAAAAGATGAAACCGGTGACATAGACAATATAATAGAAGATGACTCATCAGGTAGCACCTCCCGGCAAACATTAGAGCAAAAACGTGCTATACTTCAGAGTATTAAAGATTTTGATTTTCAAATCAAAAAAAATCAGGAAGAAATTGATGGTGTACACCAGAAATTAGATAATCTGTCTAAAGATCTAGATGATCTTGTCAGCTTATACGAAATTGTTTCTGAACAAATGAACCCATTTGTTGGTCTTTCTAAAGTTACAAAAAAAAGACTTGATGCTTTAGAAAATTTTACAAGAGAAATAGATCTTTTAAAAGAGAGAACGGGTGAGCTGGAATCTTTCGCTGTGAAATCCGGAGCGAAATTAAAATATCTTGGAGAAGGCGAAATTCATGCAGATACTATAGATGCTGATGGAATTCTTGGTAGTGGATCTGACGAGATAGATCTGGAAACTGGGGAAATCAAGGGTCTCAGTCAACTAACCCCAATAACAGTTACTACAAATGGTTTTAGCGACACAGATCTTGATATGATCATAGAGAATGCTTTAGCATCGTTGACCATTGATGGTAAAATTGATTCATTAATAGATGGATTTATAGAAAATTTAAAAGGTTAGAATGTAAATTTAGGTGAAGAGATATGGTAGAGGAAAAGGTAGATAGCAAAGAGAAAAATTCTAATAATTTCAATTTTGAAAAAGAACTATCTGCCCTTGTAAAAAAGAATATTATTCCCTCCCGAATCGCAGAGAAAATAGAGGAAAAAATAAATGAAAAAAATGTTAAAATCAACAAAGATCAACTCTACAGTCTTGCAAATAAAATAAAAGAAGTCTTAGATGAATATGCAAAGAACTATAAGATGAAATCAGACGGTAAAATGGGGCAACCTTTAGATATTGAATCTAACGAGGAAATACAAAAACTCATTGAAACAGTGGAAAAAATCCAGGAGAGGATAGATAGCCTAGAAAGCGGAGAAACCCGAGTTGTAACAACAGATGACATACATGTACCAGAATCTGAAGGGTGGGATATTAAACCTTTAACAACTATTCCAACTGATCCTGAGAGTATTGTTGTCATAATGAACTGGCTTCAGTACCTGGTTGATAAATGTGGTCATACTCATCTTTCAGATATACTCGATTATTATGTTGACATAGGCTGGTTATCAGAGGACGCTAAGATAAATTTAATAGACTATTCACAGGGGATAACTGAAGAAGGAAAGGAGACAGAGGCGTTTAAAGAGTTATCTAATCTACCAGCGAGAGACCATATCCAATCCTTGCTTTTCATCCAAAAACTCAAAGGTGTAAAATTAGACAAACATTTCCTTGAAAAAATAGATGGAGAAATATCAAAGATAACGAAAAAACTCGATAATTATAAATTTAAATAATCTATAACAGGTTTATAGTTGCAAACGAATATTTTGCAACATCATAAAGTATGAGGGGATACTTTAATCTAAATTTCATATTTAATCGGAGGTAAATTGGATGGGATTGTCACTCTCAGCTGCTACTGCAATCATTGGCGTTTCCATATTATTATCAATAGAGTTCATGGTAGCCAACGTTATACCAACAATGACTGATACTAACGATTCTTTTGATGAAATGAGAGAGCGAACCATAGATCAAATGCAGACAGATATAACCATTACAAATGTTACTAACACTAGTCTAGGAGCGCCTTATGACTTAAACATAACAGTAGAAAACACTGGTAGCATTGTATTAGAAACGAGTTATTTTAACATTCTAACAAATGGTACATCACAGGAATTCATCTGTTCAGATCCATATCTCTATCCAGAGGATATGGTTTATTTCAATATCACTAATCAACCTAAGAATGGAAGATTGAAAATAATTACAGATAATGGAATCTCTGACTATCTTGACTATGTAATAAGTTAAGGATGTGATAAAAAAATGGGATTTAGCTTAACAGGGGCACATGTCATATACTTCATCGTGTCAGTAATAATAGCTAGTGCTGTATCCGGTGTATTAGTAGCAGTTACACACAATGTTAACACTAGCCTTTCAGAAACAGGAGATCGCATACAGACTCAATTAGACACAGATTTTAAAATAGTTAACGACCCACACAACATACCAAATATAAGCGGATATTACCGTTTTTATCTTAAAAACATAGGTGGAAAACAACTCGCAACAACAAATACCACGTTTAATTTATTTGTAGATGGTGAAATAATATCTACAACAAAATACAATTTCTCAGATGAATCTATACAGGTTGGAGAAATAACAACTATATATTTAGCAAACAGCGAGATATCATCCGGCGACCATGACTTGAGAGTTGTTGGACCTCAAGCCGTTGATGATGAATTTGCATTTAAAATATGAGAAAAATGGATGGGATAAAAAGTGACAGAGTCTAAATCAATATTACTCGAGCGTAAAGGAGAAAAAGATGGATTTGCTATGAGATTTGGACAGGAGATACCAGATGGATCCTTAATACTCATAGAAGGAAAAGAAGGAACTGGAAAAAGCATTTTTTGTCAAAGATTTTGTTATAGTTTATTAAAAAATGGTAGTACATGCTCATATGTTTCCACACAGTACACTGTAAAAAAGTTCCTACGACAAACAGCATCAGTAGGATATGATACAAGAAAATATTTGATGTCTGGTAAACTTTTTTTTATATCAACTGAGGTTACACTAGCTGAGACAAAACCAAAAAGTACATTTCTGGAAGGCCTCATCACTTGTAAAAAGCTATTTGAGCCTGAAATAATATTCATAGACTCCTTATCCACCTTATTAAACGAAAGTCTCAACAAAGATAACTTAATTGATCTCACCAGTTTTTTAAATAGATTATTAGGCTCAGGGAAAATAATATTTATAACAGCTAACCCTAATGAATGGGCAAAGGAGCTACACAGCGCTTTTCAAATGTTAGCAAACATTCATTTTAAAGTTACACGAGAGGCTATGCCTGGAATTGGAATTGTTCATAATGTATACATAGAAAAATTCAACGGCGCACGTCATAAATATGAAAATATGACTACTTTTTCTGTAAGACCAGGTACTGGACTGGCAATTGAAACAAGTGGAATAGCATTCTAAGGGGGACAAACTAAATAGATGGCAAAGTTAGAAAAGGATGAAGAAGAAAAATTGATACAAGAAAATCCTCATCTAAAAAAGTATCTTGAAAGTATATCTAATGAAATGGAAAGACCAGTTTTTTACAGTAAAATACCAGGTGAAATTAAATACGAAAAGTACCCGAATATCATCTATGTTACAAAAGGAGTAATTTTTATACATGTTTACAAAACTAAAGATTCAGACACAATTCAATATCATGCAATAGCACCAACTCTTACCGATGAAGAAAAAGAGAAAAAGGATAAGATTCTAGAGACCATGTATGAAAGAGCAACTTTTTATAAGTCATTTATCAAAACACAAGATGAGCTTAGAAAAGCCATAAAAGACGTAATTGATAATATCACTATTGTTGATGAAAAATCAGAGGAAAAATTAGGGAAAATTAGGGGTAGGAAGATAAGAGTAACCTCCGTTGAGAAAATGAATATCCTTTATGATGTTACTAAGGATATCGTCGGTGGTGGACCCCTTGAGCCTTTTATGAGAGACCCATATATAGAAGATATACATATTATCGCAGGTGAGAATGTACATCTGATCCATAAGATCTTTGAGATGGTTAGAACAAATATTTTTATTGATAAAAAAGAGGCGGATACTTTTTCACAGGAATTTGCTGAGAAAATTGGTAGCCCTGTTAGTGAAGGGCAACCCATAGCAGATGGAGTTATGCCCGATGGAAGTAGAGTTAACATAATACATAGTAAAGATGTGAGCCTTAAAGGGCCTTCCATGACAGTTCGAAAATTTAGTGAAACCCCAATTAGTATTACACAACTTATCAGCTGGGGTACTTTTAATGCAGGTATAGCAGCATATTTATGGCTTTGTCTGCAATATGGACGTAGTATTTTTGTCTGTGGTGAAACAGCCTCCGGGAAGACGACAACGGCAAATGCCATATTTGTTTTTATACCACCTGAAAAAAAGATTTATTCCGTGGAGAACACACCTGAAATCAAAGTCCCTCATGCTGTTTGGCAACAGCTTATTACTAGGACAACGGGTCCTAAAGAGGGACATATTGATGAAGGAGAGCTTCTAAAAGCAGGTCTTAGATCCAGACCAGACTATATTATTCCTGGTGAGACTAGGGGTGTTGAAGGACGTGTAGTTTTTCAGGCTATACAAACTGGTCATCCTGTTGTCACAACGTTCCATGCAGGATCGGTAACAAAGGTTATTCAACGTTTCACAGGGCATCCAATAAATGTTCCTAAAACATTCATGGATAATCTTGACGTTGTTTTAATTCAGATGGCTGTGGAACGAAGAGGGACAAAAATTCGAAGAGTTTTATCTGTGGAGGAGATTGAAGGCTATAATAAGGTAGCTGATGGTATAATGTCCAGAAGGGCATTTGAATGGAACGCTGTCGATGACACGCATCAGTTCAAGGCAAATAGAAATAGTTATATTTTAGAAAAAAGGATAGCTCCTTTAGCAGGTTATGAGGATCCAATGTATATTTATGATGAATATGAACGTCGTAGGCATATATTGGAGAGGATGGTGGAGGAAAAAATATTTGATTATTACGAGGTAGTTCAGTTTATTTGGACGTTTTATCGGGAAGGCGAAAGAGGTCTTCCAATATCAATATAAAAATAAGATTTCAAGGATGGGGAGATTAAGGAGAAAGATATGACGGAAATGAATGATGAAGAAAAAGAGCAACTTCTTAAAAAACATCCTCATCTAAAAAAGTATCTTGACAGAATAGCTGAAGAAATGGATGAGCCTATTTTTTATTTAACTCTTCCATATGAAGTTAGGGAACAAAGTTATCCAAATTTAATATACGCTGCAAAAGGTTCTGTTTTCATTCATGTATACAAAACAAGAGATATGGACCAACCAGAATATTATGCTATAGAACCGGAATTAAATGAAGCAGAACAAAAAAAACACGATCAGTTATTAAAAATAATTGTAAAAAAAGCACCTGAAAAAAAAAGTATCGTATCAGACGAGGAGCTAAAAGAAATGCTCAGTGAGTTCATTGATGAACTCATTGTAGTTGATGAAAAAGCAGTCGACTTCAAAGAAGAAAAAGGAGCATCAGGGGGCATCGGGAAGCGAGAAAAAATCAGAGCCACTTCTCTTCAAAAAGACAACATTGAATATTTTATAATTAAAAACCTGATTGGTGGTGGAGCAATTGAATGTTTCATGAGAGATCCTTATCTGGAGGATATCCATGTAATAGCTGGCGAAAAAATTCATTTAACCCATAAAGTTTTTGGAATGATTAAAACAAATGTAGAGATAAATAGAGACAAGGCATCTAATTTCTCAAGGCAACTAAGTGAAAAAATGGGTACGCCCGTTAGTGAAGGACAGCCAATTGTCGACGGAGTTCTACCTGATGGGAGTAGGGGTAACGTAATTTATAGTGATTCAATAAGTCTTAGAGGGCCTAGTATGACTATTCGAAAATTCACTGAAACCCCGATTAGTGTAACACAATTAATTAAGTGGGGTACTTTAAGCTCTAGTATAAGCGCATATTTATGGCTTAGTTTACAGTACGGCCGTAGTTTTTTTATTTGCGGTGGAACAGCATGTGGTAAAACAACAACTATGAATGCTATAATCCCATTTATTCCCCCTAATAAGAAGATTTATACTGCTGAGAGTACACCTGAGATGCAAGTTCCTCATAAAGTTTGGCAACAATTACTTACAAAAACAACCGGACCTGAGGAGGGACAAGTTGATCTTTTTGACCTCCTTAAAGCATCGTTAAGATCAAGGCCAGACTACATTATTCCTGGTGAGGTACGAGGAGCTGAAGGTAACATCGTATTCCAGGCTATGCAAACAGGGCACCCTTGTATGACAACGTTCCATGCAGGGTCTCTCACAAAGGTTATTCAACGTTTCACAGGGGACCCAATAAATGTGCCTAAAACATTCATGGACAACCTAGATTTTGTAATTATTCAGTTAGCTATTGATCGTGATGGAAAATTAGCTAGAAGAGTTATTTCATTAGATGAAATAGAGGGATACAATAGAGCAGTAGATGGGATAATGGCTAGAAACGCTTTTGACTGGGATCCAATCAAAGATGAACATCATTTCACTGCAAACAGAAATAGCTTCATCTTAGAAGAAAAAATAGCTAAAAACGCGGGATACAAAGATACATCAGAGATATATGATGAATATGAACGGAGAAAACACATTCTTGATAGAATGGTAGAGGAAGATATCATGGATTATTACGAAGTTGTACAATTTATATGGGGATTTTACAAAGAAGGAGAGAAAGGAATACCAATATATCTATAGGTATCAAAAAATGGCAAAAGAAAAAAAGAAAAAAATCAAGAAAGAAAAAAAAGAGAAAGAGGTAGAAAAAAGAGAATTTACTAAAGAATTTAAAATAGCTTATAGAAATCTAGAGAACCCTAAGAAATTTTACATAACAGTTCTACTACCCGCGGTTGTAATAGGATTATTGGTTTTTTTCTTACCCTACATCCTTGACATGTTTATCGCATTACCACCAGATATAAATCCTATAACCTTTGGCGTTGGTGGCTCTGTTCCAATTTTCCTAGGTGTTTTATATCCATATATAACATGGAAAAACAAAGAGAACGATATTAACAGCAAGATGCATTTTTTTATAACACATTTACGGGTTTTAGCAATATCTGATCTCTCCCTAAGAGATATCATAACTGTGCTAGGTGGAAAAAAAGTATACGGAGCTCTAGGGAATGAGCTAAAAAGAACTAGTGTTTTATCTGCTCAGTGGCGTATGCCTCTTTCTAAAACATTTAGATTTATATCGGCTCGAACACCTAGTAAGATTTTCAAAGATTTTTTAGATCGTTTCTCTCAAAGCCTTGATAGTGGTGTAGAACACAGAGATTTTATTGAAACAGAACAGGAGGCTGTTCTCCAGGAGTATAAAACTGCATATGAGGCAAGCAATGAAAACATCGTTATCTTGAACGAAGTCTATGTTAGCATGCTTATTGCTATAATTTTCGTCATGTCTATGGGCATTGTATTACCAATTATTATGGGTACGGAGAGTATGAATACTTTTATCTATCTATCCTCTTTCATGTTGATTGTTTCCGAGGGGCTTCTTCTTTATCTTCTGAAAGCTATGGTGCCTGTAGATGATATATGGCATCTTACTGGGGAAAAAGGTAAAGCAGAAGAAAAATTAAATAGAATTTTTAAAGCATCTATTCTAACATCTATACTTCTTGGATCTATTTTGTATTATGCCAAATATAGAATTTCAGTGAGTTTTATTGAAAGTATGCCTCTTGAAATAATAATTGCAATAACGCTTACTCCTTTAATGTATGTTGGAATATTGACTTTTATTGAAGAACAAAATATTTCAAGGAAGGAAACAAATTTCTTAGGTTTTTTACCAGCTCTTGGATCAATTTCTGCGATGAGAGGAGGAAAAATAACTGATTCAGTTTATTACCTCAGTGAAAAAGATTATGGAATTCTAACAAAACATGTCAAAGACTTGTATAGGCGTCTTAGGACGAGGATAAATGATAATGATGCCTGGGAATGGTTCGGAGTTGATACTGGTAGTAACTATGTTCAAAGATCAAGTGAAATGTTTCGTGAGGCTACCTATGCTGCTGCTAATCCTCGTAAGGTTTCAACGATGATAGCTGAGAATATGCGGAAAATCCGTGATCTTAGAATTAAAAAACTTACTATTGTTAATACCTCTATTGCTCTTTTTGGAGGTATCACTTTTGGCATATCGTTTGCGATATATATTTCGCTTGTAATAGGTAGACATCTGAATGAAATAGTTCATGAAACAGGTGATCCTTTTACAGGTGTCGAAGGAATGAGCGATATAGGTGGGAATTTACTTAGTACAGTACCACCCGCGGTGTACAATAATAACTTTATTATAATCTTCTTTGTCTTAGTATTACATTGTTTTATGCTAGCTTTAACACTTAGAACAATAAGAGGTAGCCACAGATACATAGTGCTTCTTTATTTTGTACCATTTGTATGGACTGTAGCTCTAACTAGTATTGTAGTTCAGATTTTCATAGGCAATATGTTAACTGGTTAACAGATAATATGAAAAAGTATTAAAAAAGGGTCAACTATAGACGTTTTGGAGAGATTCAAAAAAATTCAGGTTTAAATTTAGTTTAGGATACAGAGGATGACTTGATGAAAAAAATTGGTATCTTAACTGGTGGCGGGGATTGCCCTGGGTTAAACGCGGTGATACGTGCTATCGTAAAAAAATCTATTCATTATAACTGGGAGATAATAGGGATTAAAAATGGATGGGACGGCCTGATAAACGGGGAGATGGAGCTTCTAACAGATTACTCAGTCTCAGGTATCCTGCCAAAGGGTGGAACAATTATTGGTACCTCTCGAACGAATCCATTTAAAAACGAGGAAGAAGTAAATAAAATAGTTGAAAATATTAAGAAATTTGGACTTGATGCCATCATTGCAATAGGTGGAAATGATACCTTAAGTGTAGCAGCTAAGTTTCATAAGATGAATATTCCTATGATTGGTGTTCCAAAAACTATAGATAATGATCTATCTGGAACTGATTACTCTTTTGGTTTTGACACTGCAGTTTCTATTGTAACTCAGGCTATTGATAGATTACATACAACTGCTGAGTCACATCATCGAGTTATGGTTGTTGAAGTCATGGGGCGAAATACTGGATGGATTGCAACTATGGCAGGCATAGCTGGTGGAGCAGATGAAATATTAATACCTGAGGAGCCTTTTGACATAGAAGAGGTATGTAGAAACCTGAGAGGGAGATATGATCGTGGTAAAAAATTTAGTATAATAGCTATAGCAGAAGGTGCCCATCCAAAAAATAGTAATCCATCTTTTACCCAATCATATGAAAAAGATGAATTTGGTAACATAAGACTGGGTGGGATTAGTCATTATCTTGCTAAGGAAATTGAAAAACGAATGGACGTAGAAACAAGAGTCACAGTCTTAGGGCATGTACAAAGAGGAGGAATACCTACAGCTCATGACCGTGTTTTAGCGACAAGATTTGGCGTAGCAACTGTAGAGGCCATAAAAAACGATGAATATGGAAAGATGGTTGCTTTACAGGGGGATAAAATTGTACTTGTTGACATCGAAGAGGCATCTACTAAAACAAAAAAAGTTGACGAAGAACTTTATGAAATAGGGAAGATTTTTTTTGGAAGATAAAAAACAAACTACTAGTTTAAAAACTTATTTTTCGGAAGTTAAACTTCCGATTTGGTCTTTTTCTTTTTAGACATGGAGATAATTCGTATCTTCACAGACCGTTGGAGAAATATTAGAGCAACATCTATCATTATTGTGTTTTTGTAGAGGAGAATTAATGTAAATTATCATGTAAACTTTATTAATCGTTAGATATTACGTGAACGTAGGTTGTAGAGAGGAAAAATATGATTAAAAAAATTACAATTATAAGTATTGTAGTATTTTTCGTATGGGTAACTGTTGCGCCTGTTGTAATCGGTGAAAATGGAACGACATATTATGTTGATGCAACAAATGGTAATGACAGCAATAATGGTTTGTCTTTGTCGAATGCCTGGAAAACGATTGCAAAGGTTAGAACAGTAAGTTTTAATCCTGGTGATTCAATTTTATTCAAGAGGGGCGAAGTATGGAGAGAACATCTTATGATTTCTAGTTTAGGGACTTCTGAGGCCCCTATAACTTTTGGTGCTTATGGGATGGGGGAGAAGCCATTGATTCTTGGTTCTGTAGAAAGAAACGACGTAAATGATTGGGTGAATGAAGGAGGCAATATTTGGTCCACTGTTGACTTAAAAGATGGAAATGAGTTGCTAAATAATCCAAGTTTTGATGAAAATACTGATGGATGGGTGTTTTCAGTGGGTGGCAATGCAGATGCAAGCTTATCCCGTGATACAGAAACTTATGATAGCTCACCTGCTAGTGTAAGAATAGACTGTGTTAACAATGCTCTAGGAGACGGACAATCCTGGCTGTACGTTTATTCCGCGGGGATACACATAGTGGAGGGTGAATGGCATGTGTTTTCATTTAAAGCAAAAGCTTCCTCCCAATTCGATGTTTATACCATTAATTTACTAAAAAGTGGTAATCCTGATGACTATTATTCCATCAAATCGTTTCCAATAGATTATTTCCCGGTTACCACAGAATGGAAAACGTTTAATGTGTATTTCTTAGCAGATACGACAGCAAATGATGGACAGATTCTTCTGGACTTACAAACTCTACCTAATGGGGAGTCCATATATATTGATACTTTATCTTTTCAGAAATCTGATAAGGCTCCATTGATTGCCGATGTTGGGAGCATTATACTTGATAATGAAGAATCTGTTGGCGTAAAAGTTCAGCATAAAGGGGATCTTGATACTCAGGGTGAATTCTGGTTTGATTCCTCCGCAGGACAATTGAAAATGTATTCTGCCGGCAACCCAGCCAATGTTTATTCTGATATTGAATGCGCGCTAGGAACTTTTCTTTATAAAGATAAAGATATTTGGAGTGTAGGTGCAGGACCGATTGTATACATTATGGCAGATTACATTACAGTCGAGAATTTAGACCTGCGATATGGCGGTGCAGATGGAATATGGGGAGAAGAAGTTAACAACGTGATAATCAGGAATTGCGACATTTCATATTGCGGAGGTACTCATCAAGACGAGACAAAAGTAAGGATGGGAAACGGGATAACCTTCTGGGAAGAAACCCATGATTGCAGAGTCGAAGGTTGCAGGTTTTGGGAGATATATGATGCAGCAATATCAAATCAAGGAGAAAAAACCAATACTCAATCCAACCTCCACTACCTCAACAATATTATTTGGAACTCGGAGTACTCTTTTGAGATTTGGAATAAACCAGAATCATCTGCCATGAATAATATTTATGTAGAGAATAATACATGTATTGCTGCTGGTTTTGGTTGGAGCCATAAACAAAGGCCGGACCCTCATGGATGGCATTTAGCACTTTGGGGTAACCATGCAACTACGAATAATATTTATATTCGCAATAACGTGTTTTATGAAGCTGCTTTCTCAGCTCTTTATTTTGATACAAGTGAGACGGAATACGAAAGTTATGGTCTTGTGTCAGACAATAATTATTATTATCAAGATTCAGGTTATATGATGGTTCATAAGTATGACAAAGCCTATACTATGAATCAATTTTCGATATATCAAAGTGATAAAGACCAAGATCTTAACTCTGTTACAGGTGATAAGGGGATAGTTAAGGAAACAGCAAGATCAATGGTCTCTTCCCAAGATGAGATAAACCTGTTAAACGAACTATTTATCACAACAGATACATTAGAGCCCACAAAAAATGAAGGAGTTACTTTAGAGGGTGCCGAGTTTGATGTAATAGATGAACAACAAGACCAACAACAAGACAAAGAGTCGGATTCAGATAAGGAAACACCAGGTTTTGAAATCTTAATATTATTACTAACGGCAATGATCATCATCTACATTAAAAAAAGGAAAAATAAGGATTAAATTTAGTGTAGATAATATCTTTTTTTATCTGAGATTTGGTTGAAATATCGAGGCTATGATTGTATTTTACTAAAATCCCATTTGACTAATAGATATCTCCCACGTTGACTCCGATTATAAATAGCTTTCTTACTACATATCCTTAACTTCGGGCGGAGCAAGCTGGCAACAGAGCAGTCCACTGAATGACATACAAGAATATTCAACAATAGTCTCATCAATCATTTCACCTCCTTATCACTAGGAATAGTTTCACTGGCCCCAACAGAAGGTTTATAAGTAGAAAACACCTTATAATTTTGTTAGTATAAAACAGAAATTATATAATCTAAACAACTGAAATAATGGCCACTAGAGTGTTCAAGCACTCTAGCAGCCTGGAGTCCGATAGTATGAGTATCAAACCCCAAAGAGAAATAGAAGCAAGTAGGTATAAATCTTTTTCTAAAAAACAACTCCAGGAGTTTCAGGAGGTAGAAACTTGGTTGAAAACAATTTCAGTACAGTCAAGTGTGATCTATCTAAATGCGTTAAAGAAATTTTGTGAATGGTGTGGAAAAGATCCACATGAACTTATACTTCAAAGAGACAGAGAACTAAAGAATGATGATCCAAATAATAGAACGGGGATACGTGACCTGGTGTTGGATTTCAGACATCATCTCGAACACACGGGTCTAGCTCCAAAAACGATTAACTGTTCTGATGGGGCAATTCGTAGTTTTTTTACAGCGGTGCTTGGTAAACGCGGGATGATAAATATCCGCAACTATAGAGATCGTAGTGTGACTCAGAGAAAGGATCTTGTCCCCACTCTTGAGGAACTCAAGAAAATGATAGATGTCATGAGTTTAGAGGAAGGGCTTCGTATTCTATTTATCGCTCAGACGGGTATGCGTGTTTCGGACGCTCTTAATCTCAAAATAGGTGATATTAAACGGGAACTCGACCTTGAAAATATTCCTCTTGCTATACGGTTTATACCAAAGAAGGATAGAGATCTTATAGGAGAGAGAATTACTTTTCTTGCAAGAGATGGTGTGGAAATGCTGAAGCGGTATCTCGCTTGGAGGGAAAAGAAGGGCGAGATGATTACTGATGATGTCCCCCTATTTGTAAGTAGAACGAAGAAACGTGGAAAAGAAAAAATCGTAGCTGTCACGTCCCGTGCTTTTAACGATACAGTTCATGAGGCTGCACGAAGAGCAGGTATAGGTAATGGTAACGGAAAATATGGGAGAATTAGAATCCATTGTCTACGGAAGTTTTTCATCACACAGATGACAAATCATGGGATGGAAGATAAAATCGTGAACTTTCTAACTTGTCACAAAATCTCAGAAGTAGATTGTGTATACTGGAATAGAAGGATAGATCATCTAAGGAAAATCTATGCTGAGAGACAGCAGTATTTGAACCCTATTAACGGTAAAAAGAAACATTTTGATCTGAAACAAGTAAAAGGAATAATCGCTAAAATCAAGGACGTAGAAGAACGGTTAGATACCCTCCCTACTATTGAGATAGTTCAAAAGATAGTTAATGAGATAATGGAAAAGACGGAAGTATGTCAAAATTCTTTTGAGAATTATGAGAGTAGAATAGTGTGTAGTGAAAAGGAGATTATCCAATTAAGCAGTCTTGGTTATGATTGTCAATTCATTGGAAATGAGAAATGGTTGATGCGAAAAAAAGTAATAGGGCAAACCGGAAGTTAAACTTCCTGAAAACTTATTTTTTTATGGTTGAATATCCATAATCGTCCTAGTATACGCACTTGGTGTCGTAAAACCAATTACACCGCTAATTCCTTTTTCAGGGGTGATTCTCCCAGAAACATCGGTACGTGTACTGATACCCCCTAAACATGCAGTAGTATTCAACATTAGAGCAACTGAATCATCACTATTTATAGTTGGAGAGTTAGATTTACAGCTGCTATCTACGTCTCTTATAACAATGAGCCCATAGGTCGAACTGGTTAGGTTACTAGAATTTAAGGTTTGAAAAATACCATTAGAAGCGCTACTGCTATAAGCATTGCTATTATATTTCAAAACAGGTTGAGTTGAGCCATCAGAAATAGAGATAAATGTATGAGTCAGATCAATACTCTCTGAACCTGCTGTTGTTTTCACAAAAAATGCAAGTTGTGAAATTACTGAGCCATCGTTATAGCCACTGACATGTGTTACTCGTATACCACTTGATATATCTCTGATAGTTTCTGTACCAGTTGTTAACGCCTGCTGTTGTAAACTATTCATAGTTTGAATAAACACGGAAGCAGTTACTCCTGCTACCATAATCATTGATATAAATATAATGAGTGCACCTACGCCTATAGATGCTTCATTATCAAATGATAGTGCTCCCCTCATGGAGATTTTAACTCTCTTCACCTCCCTACCTTTAATAGGTTTAGGCATCAAAAATAGAGCCCATCCTATGTCTTGATAATGAATAAATAGAATAAAAATCTATTGTTTTAAATTATACAAAACAAAAAACTTGTTTAATTCAAAAAAAGATTAGAAATTGTGGGAATTTTTCCCACATTATTATTTTATTTGTTAATAGTTTTTTATCACTGTAGTTTGTAGATATCCGCTGAGTAAGACATTGGTGTTGTAAACGAAATAACACCAGGAGCACCAATCTCAGGGATAATACGACCATACACATCATTTCTCTCAGGGATCTCCTGACCAAAAGTACCATTCTCATTAGAGCTACATCTAATGAACAATGCAGCTTTATCCCCTCTATTAATCACAGGGTTACCCACAGTCATTGTATTATCGAAATCCTGGAGAACACCGATAGCAAAAGTCTCTCGATCCGTTGAATTCCACTCAGCGTCATTCAACGCGCCAAAAAGATCACCGCTGATATCATTCTTGAAAGTATTACCATCATACCTCAACAGAGCCTTTTTATCACCATCGCTAATAAGTATAAAGGTGTTGTTTAAGTCAATACTTGGAGAGCCTGGTCTCGTTTTCACAGTTATAATCATATATTTTAAATTATAATAAGTATTGTTGCTATAGTTTACTTTTCCTAGGATTTCAAATACCTCTACACCACTAGCAACACCCTGTGTTGTCTGTTGACCTGTTTGCTGAGCCTGAATCTGTACCGTGTTAGCCGTAGAAATCAAAACCGATGCGGCGATACCAGCGACAAGGACCATAGCAATAAAGACGATCATCGCACCAATACCAATAGCGCCCATCTCATCATCATTTTTTCTAAATAAAGTTCTCATCTCATATCACCTCACTGCAACTCCAAAACAGGTTCAGAATACGCCGCTGGAGTAGTAAAACCAACAATACCAGGGGCACCCTCCTCAGGGATTACCAAACCAAACACATCAGTCCTTGGAACAATACCACCGAAAACACTATCTGAATCCACTGCTAAAATAACATGATCCCCATAGTTGATAATTGGTGTAGTCTCATTAACAGAGTCATCAGCATCCTGAAGAACAATAATATAAAACACCGTACTACTAGCTGGCCAAGCAGCAGCCGCAAAGACATCACCATCGACACTACTGACATTTGTGAGCGTATCACCATACCTTAGGACATACTTATTAGATGAATCAGAAATCTCTATTATTGTCTCTTTAAGATCAACATCTGGTGAACCTGCTCTAGACGAAATCTCAATAGCCAACTTAGTAATCTCGCCAGAAGTATTAGATCCTTCAACTGATTCTACAGTCATACCACTTGCGACTTCTGAAGTTGTGGCCGCTCCGGTTCTTAAAGCCTGCATCTCTAAACTTGTACTAGTTTGTATCAATACTGATGCAGCAATACCCGCAACAAGAACCATTGCGATAAAAATAATCATAGCACCAATACCGATACTACCAATATCCTTCCTATTAAATATATTATATTTTTTTCCCATCCTTTTAACATCCCTCCTATGAGTTGCGTGAACAACTTTTAGAGTGCCACTTTTCATTAACATTGCTAATACTTATATAATTTATTTGCATGTGTATATGTAAATAGAAATGCAGGTAGCTATGCAGATGCCCATTGATAAAAATAGAAAAGCCAATATTTTAATAAAAGAAAAAAATAAGTTATGAGCAGGGTTTCCTACTCAAATACTGATTTTAGTTTATTATTGCAGTTTGTAGATTTCCTGTATGTACGTCATTGGTGTTGTAAACGAAATAACACCAGGAGCACCAATCTCAGGGATAATACGACCATACACATCATTTCTCTCAGGGATCTCCTGACCAAAAGTACCATTCTCATTAGAGCTACATCTAATGAACAATGCAGCTTTATCCCCTCTATTAATCACAGGGTTACCCACAGTCATTGTATTATCGAAATCCTGGAGAACACCGATAGCAAAAGTCTCTCGATCCGTTGAATTCCACTCAGCGTCATTCAACGCGCCAAAAAGATCACCGCTGATATCATTCTTGAAAGTATTACCATCATACCTCAACAGAGCCTTTTTATCACCATCGCTAATAAGTATAAAGGTGTTGTTTAAGTCAATACTTGGAGAGCCTGGTCTCGTTTTCACAGTTATAATCATATATTTTAAATTATAATAAGTATTGTTGCTATAGTTTACTTTTCCTAGGATTTCAAATACCTCTACACCACTAGCAACACCCTGTGTTGTCTGTTGACCTGTTTGCTGAGCCTGAATCTGTACCGTGTTAGCCGTAGAAATCAAAACCGATGCGGCGATACCAGCGACAAGGACCATAGCAATAAAGACGATCATCGCACCAATACCAATAGCGCCCATCTCATCATCATTTTTTCTAAATAAAGTTCTCATCTCATATCACCTCACTGCAACTCCAAAACAGGTTCAGAATACGCCGCTGGAGTAGTAAAACCAACAATACCAGGGGCACCCTCCTCAGGGATTACCAAACCAAACACATCAGTCCTTGGAACAATACCACCGAAAACACTATCTGAATCCACTGCTAAAATAACATGATCCCCATAGTTGATAATTGGTGTAGTCTCATTAACAGAGTCATCAGCATCCTGAAGAACAATAATATAAAACACCGTACTACTAGCTGGCCAAGCAGCAGCCGCAAAGACATCACCATCGACACTACTGACATTTGTGAGCGTATCACCATACCTTAGGACATACTTATTAGATGAATCAGAAATCTCTATTATTGTCTCTTTAAGATCAACATCTGGTGAACCTGCTCTAGACGAAATCTCAATAGCCAACTTAGTAATCTCGCCAGAAGTATTAGATCCTTCAACTGATTCTACAGTCATACCACTTGCGACTTCTGAAGTTGTGGCCGCTCCGGTTCTTAAAGCCTGCATCTCTAAACTTGTACTAGTTTGTATCAATACTGATGCAGCAATACCCGCAACAAGAACCATTGCGATAAAAATAATCATAGCACCAATACCGATACTACCAATATCCTTCCTATTAAATATATTATATTTTTTTCCCATCCTTTTAACATCCCTCCTATGAGTTGCGTGAACAACTTTTAGAGTGCTATTGCCCATTAACAGTTAGAATCTTTAAATAATTTGTTTGCAGGTGTATATTCAAATGCATATGCAGGTGTTTATGCAGGTAAATATACTTTAGAAAATATAGATGCAATAACTATAGCGAGCATACCTAAGAAATTCATCTATATCATGTAGATAAGTAGTTACTTAGGCATATTTATATATCTAGGGATTGAGGATTATATTTGTAAAATTCTAATATATTTATTTAAGTTGGCACATATTATTAGTCTGATTTACGTGCCGGAGCTAGCTTTTTACCCATTTCATCTAATTCATGTTCTAACTGCAAAAGACTCAAATCTAAACCCATATCTTTAATAGACGAGTAGTAATCATCACCAATATCTCGATATACTTCCTTTATAAAAAAATGACCGGCATCTTCTCCTAAAGATTTATTCATCGTAGTAATAATCTCATGAATGGCTCTACCTAATTCAACTGAGGGAACAGAATTAACATCAGACATCACAGAAACGCTATCAACATCCTCGAAAAATCTTGAATCCTTTATCTCGACATATTTCAAAAAATTATATTTGTTTCCGAGTTTTTTTAAAAGAGAATCCATAACAAAAACAGCATGTCCCTCATCTGTTTTTCTGCGAGATATATCTATTAGTGTTTTCAGGACTTTTCTTATAACCTCTGAATTTTGAATCATAATAGCAAAACCCCACTCGCTAAATTCAACAGTGTCCTATTAATCATTGATTGTATTTAAATTTTGTTTACCCATGATTTTTTATGTTCGAATTTGTTAGAAAAATATATATCTCAACATAACATTTATGAAATATATTGTTAGGATGGGGAAACTCGTGAGAAAAATTATAGTTACCATAAGTTTGATTGTGATATTAGTATCTGTTACACTAGTTGGTTGCCTTGAGGAACAAAAAGCATCTACTGCAGATGGAGAATATAAAAAAATTATTCTTGAGTCAAATATTGTAGAGTTATCAGAGTCTTCTATGGATATTATAACTGATCAGAGGTATGATCCTGATTGTGAATGTTCTATAGAGTTTATAAGGCAGGTAGATGTTAGTTATCTTTTTCGTAACATTGCTGGTAGAGACGTTAGTGTAAGGGTAACTGTTGAGTTTTATGATAAAGATGATAATCTTCTAGGAATCGGAGGAGTTAAGACGATAAATTTACTTAAGGGGTACACAGAAAAAGCGTTTACACCAGCAAATACTATTTCATATAATGGGAAAAAAGTTGCAGATGTACATCATGTAAAAATTATTGCTGAGGAAGCCTAGACATCATTAGCTAAGTTAATTCATTTTAGTTCGTTATTTTTTTCTTTTTTAAGATAAATATAGTAGTGATTGCAATAATGATTAGTATTATTCCGAAACCTGGCGTGTTGGTTGTCGCACTTGCTGAGTTGTCTTTAAGTTTGAATGTTCCTGATCCTGAGTTATAATTATTTATCCGGCTAGTATTGGTTGCATGATACTCATATATTAGAACATGTCCTTCCGCGCCTTGTACTATCCATTCGCCGCCATCTTCTCCAAAAACAAATCTTTTAGTTTCACCAGCAGGTATAGTGGCATTTCTATGAATTGCCATTTTTTTATCTTCATTTGATTCCCATATTGAGACAGTTATATCATCTGATTCAATGTTTCCGGAGTTGTATAATGTTATAATGACTTTGTAATAAGTAAAAATTTGATTTCCGCTTCCTTCAGTTTTGAGATATTTATAATCAGTATTTGTTACAGTGATTTTATAGTTGGTTTCCTTTGCAGTACATGTCTCAGTTAAAGAAGCTGAGAAATAGTTTAAAAATAGAAAAAGTATCATCACTAACATAATAATTTTTAATCTCATATTAATATCTACCCTCCTATTATTTCTAGAATACTCAGCTCCATATTTAAATCTCTCTATTGTTAAGAGAATACTGATGATTAACCTAAATATTTAAATCCATGAATAGAGATTATTACACAGTTTTGTTAGGAGTTTGGGATGAAAATATGTTAAAAGACAGGGGAATCAGAAGAGGAATAGAAGTTTTCGTGAGAAACCCTTCTAACCCCGATATGCCTGAGAAAAAGGCGATAGTTGTCAATACTTACCCGCCATCCCAGTAGATGGTTAGTCGTACAATATGACGATGGTAACATGGAACATGTGGAAGAAACACGGGTTACAACCATGTTCGAGGCAAATAGAAGAAGACTAGGATTATTATAAAAAAATTATCTATTTTTAAGTGACTCAATTATTTCTTTTCCAAAACCAGTTAGCTTATACAGCTTAATCTTATTATCTTTACCAGCCTGGATCTGCTCAACTAGGTTCAAACCAATCAAAGACTCCTCATCACGATAACGTGACTCCATCCCCCGTAAAGCACCAATAACATTGGTAGGAGTAGTCTTAACATTATATGCGATATCAGAAGTATAACTACCACTAGGGCTAATATCTAGAAGATAGTCAGCAATTCTTTTTCTAATGTTGCTTCTTCTCAAAGATCTAATAACAAGAGGTCTCAATTGGTCTCTAGAAAAAACATTATCACTGTCATCTGGCATCCCATTCACTCACTTAGCAAAAGAATAATGTTAAATCCCATTTATAAAGTAATCGGTTATCTTGCAAAAACAATAGATACAATCTAGTAAAAATGAATTATATAAAAGACAAATGTTTTATCCGATATCGCGATTCAGCACTACATCTAAAAAAATCTATTCGATGTGATTTTGGAGGAAAAAACCAATGTCAATAAAAAAGGAATTATTGGATGAGTTTACATTACAACAACTAAAAGAAATAGCTGAAAACAAGGGGATAAAATCCAAAAAACTTAGTAAAACACAAAAAAAATACTATGAAGACTGGGATGAAAAAGAAAAACTAGTAGACGTAATGGGTGATAGAGAAGATCTAACAATTAAAGAAATTGAAGGATATCTTAAAACATATAGAGAACCCTAAAACGATATCAACGATTTTTTGTTACAGATATTCTTTTACAAAACTGTTTTATAGGGCATCTACTACAATATGGTGAAACCGGTAAACATATAGTTTGTCCAAATTTAACGAATAAATGATTGAAATCATACCAGTATCCTTTCGGCAGGATTCTTTTTAGTTCTTCTTCTGTTTGTTCAGGGGTTTTAGTTTGAATCCATCCAAGACGATTTGGTATTCTATGACAATGAGTATCTATAGGTAAAAAATCGTTTTTTTTATGTCCGTATACCATTACTATATTCGCTGTTTTTCTACCAACTCCTTTAAGTTTCATTAGTTCATTAAAATCGTTGGGTACCTCACCGTTGTATTTTTCTAGGAGTGTCTTTGATATTTCTTTTATTCTCTTTGATTTTGTTTTATAGAAACCAACAGGGTAGATCATTCTCTGTATTTGTTTCTCAGATAGTTCAACAATTTTTTCTGGAGTGCTATATTCTCCTAATAATTTTATAGAGGCTTGATCTGTTACTTCATCTTTTGTCCTCAGACTCAATATACATGATATCAGTGTTGTAAAAGGAGTATTTATTATTTTATCCCACTTTTTTTTCAGATCAATAGGAGCCTCGTATTCGTCTAATTCTTTTTTTAACAAACTAAAAATCTCATCAACATCATCTATCTTCATATCCATGAAAAACCACTTTTGTAAAGTAATATGTTTATGTTTCTAACGCTGGGGAAGGGATCGCGTCCCCGTTTTACTGGTATAATCTTTTGCTATATAAGGGGTAGCTGAAAATAAATTATACTTTTTGTGTGTTGGGTTTGTGGGGAGGATAAAAAGATGTTGAAAAACAAGTTATTTAGCTAGCATAACATGAGAGGATTATTTTAATAGATATACTTGTTTCTGGTTTTGCCACTTAAAGACTGTGACACTGCACTATTTAATGGAGAGAGATACTATATGATAGAAATAAAAGTACAAAATATTGTAGCATCTACAACATTCGCAGAGAAATTGGATTTAGACGTGATAGCACAATCATTAGAAGAAACAGAGTATGAACCAGAACAGTTCCCCGGGCTAGTTTATCGGTTAGATAATCCGAAAACAGCTACGCTCCTTTTTAGAAGCGGAGCGGCTAACTGCACTGGTGCAAAAACTATAGAGGATGTAAAGACTACTATCAAAATAATAGCAGAAAAACTAGAAAAAATAGGTGTAAAAGTATATAAAAATCCTGAGATTGTGATCCAGAATATTGTGGCCACATCTGATTTGGGAGGAGAACTTAATCTTAGCGAAGTAGCTATAGCTCTTGGTTTAGAAAATGTGGAATATGAACCTGAGCAGTTCCCAGGACTGGTCTATAGGATAAGAGAGCCTAAGGTAGCTATGTTGCTGTTCGGTTCTGGTAAAATAGTCTGTGCAGGTGCAAGAAAGATAGAGGATGTGTCATTGGCAGTAGATAAAGTATCAAAGGAGCTTTCTTCGTTAGGACTTCTCCGTAAGTAAAGCCTCTCTCTTTTTTGATTACAAAATATTTGTTTTTCCGTGCCAGGAAAACCAATTAGCTCTTCTTTTTGATTGTTAAGGTTATTTCAATTGAAGATACATTAGAGGTTCTACCTTCCTCTTCATTGGTCATACTTTCAGTCCCAATTTTTATGTCTTTTAGTTTCGCATCTTTAACAAACCGATTTCTCACAATCTCCGCTGTATCTACCGCTCTGCTTATCGCTCTGCCTCTAGCTTTTATGATAACTTCATCTGAACCACGACTATTAAACTGTGTTACTACTGCTAGCACGTAGCTCATCGGTGGTTTGTTTCCAACATATATTATGTTTTCATCAGTTCTTTTTTCTTCTGCCATACTTTTTTCCTCCATTAAACAACAATTTCCAAACACTATTTCCTTTTTTTCAGTAAATATTTTGTATCTTTATCAAGATCTGTAAAAAAATCTGCAACCTCCCTAAGCTTATGAGATGTGGTTTTACCAAAGGCTACAACCTCTACTCTGCAACCTAGGCTTTTTGCATGTTCTAACAAATCAGAGAAATCCCCATCTCCACTTACCAATACAATTGTATCTAGTTTTGGCGCTAGCC
>CAZGOD010000012.1:0-11386 GCA_964527715.1 uncultured Thermoplasmatales archaeon
AGATTGTGAGAAATCGGTTTGTTAAAGATGCGAAACTAAAAGACATAAAAATTGGAACTGAGAGCATCACCAATGAGGAAGAAGGCAGAACTTCTAATGTATCTTCAATTGAAATAATCTTAACAGTTAAAAAGAAGAGCAAATAGATGGTAGAACAGTAGGCTTACGAGACAACGCCCATGTCTAGTTCTCAGTTTTTTTGTGCCCTCTTTGTACCTATTTCTAATGGTAATCTCTGTGACACCTGCACAAAAAAACAAACAGAGAGGGGATTGATTTTTTTTTTATCATCCCGTTATACCAATAGAGCATTGTTTTGTTTGAAATGAAATCAGTCCAGTGACACTGGGTTTTGTGACAGATGTTGTAATAAAATATTATGAGGAATCCTTAAATACTAGTCTTTAATCTACCTGGTTTAAAGTTCTAATTGAACGAAAAGGAAAATTGTAAAAATGTATGATGAAAAAAGAGAAATGCACAAAGTAACTTGTGCAGAATGCGGTAAGGAAACAGAAGTTCCTTTCAAGCCAGATGGAACTAGACCTGTCTATTGTAAGGAATGTTTTCAGAAACGTAAACCAAGAAGATTTTAGATAAAATTTTCGAAATCACCTAGATTTTAATAATCTTTATTTAAACATCTTTCTTTTTTTACTTCTTTAAAATATTACCACGATTCATGGGTTATAGGTTTTTAAACAAGTAAACGTTATGAAATTGTATGTAGCTGTGGAGGGGAAATGGGTAGGGTTGGAACGAAATATAAAGAAGTAATCGAGTTATTTGATGAAAAAACAGGGGAAGTAGTAAGATTACTCCGTTTCCGTAATTCAATAGCGTTTGACGGATTTTTAAAAGATTTCAGAGCAATGAGATACCCAGGTTATGGTTGGAGATATATAGATAAAGGGAAAAAGAAGGGAAAAAATGAATAACCATCTCTCTGATATTTTGATTACTTTTTTGTCCTCCCCCCAAAACGCCTAGGATTGGTTTTTTAAAGAAAGAGAAGTTTATTAAATTGTAAGGAGATAAGATGTAGATGCCTATAAAAACTATATGTGAGACCTGTGGCAAAGTAATCTACAAATCACCGAGACTGTATGAGACCGCAAAGCATCATTTTTGCTCTAGAGAATGTTTTTTTAAATACCGAGCAGAGCATCCAAATGAGTATAAAAAATAGTATAAAAATTGCAGTTCTGAGAACCATCTCTGTATAAATGAATGTGATTTAATTTTCATCTCTTTTTATTATTTCTCGTAAAGTTTCAAAGTTGAATTGTGTTTTTGAACAGCCATTTTTTATCAAAGGTATGCCCTGTGCTAATATGTTGAATTGTTCTAAAAAGCGCATTGCTAATTTTAGTTCGTCTGTGCATGCCACTCCTACAATGCCTTCATATTTATTCTTCTGAATGATCTTTCTAACACACGAGGCACCCGGCAATATATATACATCGTAATTTTCTTTTTTTGCAAGTTTTGTAGCCTGGTTTATCATGCAATCTTCAGAACAATGGTTGCATATATATGATGATGTTTCTAAGTCAAAATCTGCCTTACATCTTGCGTCCATATATTTTCTGCAGCAATGCGGGAGGAACAACGCTCTTTTACTTGTTTTTAGAAAATGCTCTTTATCTAAACTGTTTTTTATATGCATATTAATAATATCTTCTATAACAGTTATTGAGTCGCCAACGGGTAGTCCAGTTATTTTGTTTACATTGAATTTTTTTACCAAATTTCTTGCCAGGTCCCCCATTTTCTTTGGGATTTTTCCTTTTTCAGAAAACTCAGCAATATCTTTAAACAATGTTTGCGATAACTTTGATAAATCAAATGTAAAGCTATATGACAATATACCATCTCATACTACTTCTAACAATTTTTTTTTGATATGTCAGCTAAAATTTGAACTTCTTACATATTATAACTTTATTTAATTTTTTCCAATTGCATTTTATGGAGTCAATCGCGTTCTATCTCTTGGGAACAATATACATTCTCTAATGTTCTTGATGTCAAGTAGTTCCATTAAAAAACGTTCTATACCAAAACCAAAACCACCATGTGGGGGCATACCATAACGAAACGCTTTCAGATAAGACTCAAAATCTTTAGGTTTTAGATCACATGCTTTAATTCTCTCATCTAACAGTTGTATATCATGAATACGTTGGCTACCTGAGGCTATCTCAACACCTTTACATGCAAGATCAAAACCACGTGAGTATTTATCGCCCTCAGGCATTGTATAGAACGGTTTAGCCTCAATAGGATAACGAGTAATAAAGTAGAATTCACAGCCCTCTTTTTTCATAATTTCTCCAAGAAGCTTTTCCTCTTCAGTACCTAGATCCCCCCCCCAGCTTATTTCACTGCCTTTTTTATTTAACTTTTTGATGACTTCATCATAGGTTATTCTTTTAAATGGCAGTTTTGGAACAACAATTTTTTTATTCAGAATTTTTAACTCGTCTTTGCATTCACTTGCTCTTTTCCACATACTGTGAACAAGTTTTTCTAACACTTTCATGACTTCTTCTTCACTGTTGATAAAAGCCATCTCAAGATCCACAGCTGTAGACTCATTCAGATGTCTACGAGTATTGTGTTCTTCAGCACGGAAATACCAAGCAATTTCATAAACACGGTCAAGACCTGTTGCCATCAACATCTGCTTGTAAAGTTGTGGAGACTGAGCCAAGAAAGCATTTTTTTCAAAATACTTGAGCTTGAAAACGTCAGTCCCGCCCTCAGAGGAACTCGCGATAATGTTGGGAGTATGAATCTCTATAAAACCCTCTGATTTCAAAAATTCATGGACACTAGCAATAACAGCAGTTTTTATCTTAAAAATCGCCTGAATCTCAGGTTTACGAAGATCAATAAAACGATTGTCTAAACGCGTATCGAGCTCAGATTCTACTTTATCAACGACACCCAAGGGGAGAGGAGTCTCCGCAGATGAAAGAACCTCCACTTTTCCAGGCAGGATCTCATAACCATTACGTGCTTTATCACTCTGCTTGCATAAACCCTTTACAGATATAACCGACTCCCGAGGTATGTTAACAAGTTTTTCAAAAAGCTCAGGATTTTCTTTCTTAAGGCATGTAACCTGAAGAGTCCCTTTTCTATCACGGATAATAATGAAGGCAATGGAACCAATATTACGAATATCCTCAACCCAACCAGCAACAGTTACAGATTTACCATACTGTTTGCTAGTAACATCCTTCGAGTAATGACTTCTATATGACTCCATAATATTTCACCTATATTAAGGCAACGAATTTAGTCTTTTTGAAATAAAGGATAATACCGCCTCTAACATTTCCTCATTATCCCATGTTTTTACTATACCCTCAAACTCTTGTTTATCCCTTTTTTTTAACTCTTTAACCCATCTCTCAATATTCGGAATTGCTCTGATCACGTTATCAACAATGGTAACATTTGCAGTTTCAGCGGTTCTAGAAAGAGGGTTTAAATCAATAGCAACCACAAATTTACCCATATCTCTTAAAGCCTGACATCGATCACCATCTTCGAGGGGAACAAGAACAACATCAGCAGAAAAAATACCCTCTTTGTCACATAACCCTCTATCATGCTCCAGATTAGGGATACGTGCATCACCTCTACCACCATACACTTCTTCTGCCCCCAACTTCCTAAGCTCCTGGATAAGTTTTTTCACTCGGTCATCTGTCCTATGAAAAAGGTTTACTTCAAGCTTTGCAGGTACACAATTCGCAAGACTAATACATTTATCTCCAGAGAGTGCAACAACGTTACCATTCACAGATATAACTGGGTTCTCTGCTTTTAGTAAAGCTGCAGCGGCAACATTCTCAGCTTTGTCAGCTTCTTGGATTGTTTTTTCCCCTATTAAATAATCAAAAGCCTCCCCTCGACCATGAGCGATAAGTCCTGTCTTGTGTACTAAACCATTTTGCATAGCTTGAGAAATTTTCTCTCTTGTAATGAGGGAATCATAACGTGGATGATTCTTAGGTATTTCTTTCATAATTAACTAACAAACAATAATAGAATGTTTTAAAAACTTCTTGTATAGACTATTAAGTAAAACTGGTGATGTCTTATCCATACATACTTGGCTGAGGTGCTTGACCCGCTGATACCATTGGTTTTGCTTGTTTATGGAATTTCTGAAGCTGTTTCTCTATACGCTCTGATTCTTCATATAGTGGCGTCACATTTATTTCTATACCCATGATAAGAGCCATAACATTTATTGCAGCAGCAGCGGCTTTTGCATCAGGATAATTAGGATGCGCCTCAGCTAATATTGAGATTACATCAAAATCTGTTTGTTTACCCACGTTAAGTAAAACCCCTGACACACCTGCTATTATACCATTTTTAAACTGGTCAATCTTTTTCTCTATCAACCTTGCCCTTGCTCTCTCAGTCGAGCCAATGGCATATGCTCCAGTCTCTGTTGAACCTTCAGGTCCTTTTCCCTCTACGACCATTCCCTCAGGTGAGATTAAGAGTGTGCATTCTTTTTCTTTTGCCCATTTCATAATGGCCTCTGAGATGGAGTTGATAAGTGTGGGCTTTGGTTTGAATTCTGAGACGAATACAACGATTTTTCCACCTTTGCTATGATCACCTGCATAAATTCGAACAGGGGAGAGAGGTTCTCCAGTGTGAACTACAGATAAGGCTGGGAAGTGTGGAGAGCTTAAACAACCTATTTGTTTAAGGTCAAGTGCATCAATTAGATAATTAGCAGCAATTGTACTAACAAGACCGATCGAGGGGAAACCTGCGATCACAGTAGCATTCTTAAGATCTATTTGTTCAAAATCACAAATTTCAACGTCTTCTTCCAACTCTCTCTCACCATCCAGGTTTTACCATAATCTAAGTTCTAACATTTAAAACTAATTGGTAAGTCTCTCTTATTTTATCCTTTTACTACTCCAAGTGGTTTTAATTTTGCTACTTTCTTTGATATTCCTGCACCATCTGAGATATCGACCACGTTTTTTATATCTTTGTATGCATCGGGTGCCTCTTCGGCTGCTACTTTAAAACTTGCAGGGTGAATATATATGCCCTTGTTTTTTAGATGTCTTACGATTTCTTCACCACGCCATCTCTTGCGTGCTTGATGTCGGGATAAAACACGTCCGGCACCGTGACAGGTGGAACCAAATGTTTCTTCAGCTTCTTTTGTACCCTTGAGTAGATAACTCTCAGTGCCCATATCACCAGGGATTATTACTGGCTGTCCAATGTCTCTGTAACTAAGCGGTATCTCTGCTTTGCCCGGTCCAAATGAACGTGTAGCTCCTTTCCTATGGACGTATACTTTTCTTTTCTCTCCTTCTACAATGTGTTCTTCAAGTTTAGCGATGTTGTGACAAACATCATATATTATTCTCATGTCAAGGTTCTCAGCGCTATCATTTAATATTTTTTCAAAGGATTCACGTATCCAGTGGACTATCATCTGTCTATTACACCATGCAAAATTAGCAGCACAGGCCATGACTTTAAGATAACTGTCGCCCTCATCCGAGTTAACAGGGGCACAAGCTAGTTGTCTATCTGGCAACCATATGTCGTATTTCCGCACAGCTTGCTCTAAAACCCTTAAATGATCGCTGCAAACTTGATGCCCGAAACCACGTGAACCCGTATGAATCATAACTGTAATCTGTCCAATGTCTTCTATTTTGAAAGCTTTTGCAGCATTGGAGTCGTAGATATCTTCGACTTTTTGGATCTCAAGGAAATGATTACCCGCACCAAGAGAGCCTAGCTGAGATAAGCCTCGTTGTTTTGCTTTCTCAGAAACCTTAGAAATATCTGTATACTCAAGGCAACCGCTTTCCTCTAAAAACTCAGTGTCCTCCTCCCATCCATAACCATTCTCAACAGCCCAGCTAGCGCCCATCTTTAAAACATCTTCTAATTCTTTTTTACTCACTCTAACTTTAGCCTTTGAACCAAGACCTGATGGAACATTCTTAAACATCTCATCAACAAGACCACGTATCTTCGATTCATCAAGATCATCAACATGTAAACTTGTTCTAACTAATCTAACACCACAGTTAATATCAAAACCTACCCCGCCAGGGGAAATAACACCTTCCTCAGCATCAGTAGCAGCAACACCACCAATGGGAAAACCATATCCCCAATGTATATCGGGCATAGCAAGCGCTTTGCCCACTATACCAGGTAACATCGCCATATTCGCAGCCTGCTCAAGAGCATTATCTGCTTTAATAGAAGGAAGCATATCTTCGTCTGTATAAATAACAGCAGAAGTCTGCATCTTCAAATTATTATTTTCACCCTTATAACTACAGGGGATTTCGTATCTAAAATCATCAATCTTATTTAACGGGCCATTCCAACTCATCACTATTACACAAATAAGGCTAATAGAAAAAGTGATTTATAAAACTTGATAAACAAAAAACGCCTTATTTTTTCTTTTTAAGATAAGGTACACCAGTTTTTTTATTTTCTTTTACCCCATAGCCTTTAGGCATTTTAATGGCTACTCCATCATCTGGTTTTCCCTTGCTAAAGAAATGAATCTTACGTTTTTTACCATTTTTAGTCTTTATTTTTTTCTCATAAAGAGTATAGTCGCCGTGTCTGTATGCTTTGATTTTTAATTCACTGGTTCCCTCTGCATCTATGGTTTCCCATTCAGCTAAATCACGATTTGAAATTTCAATCTTCATCTGTTCATCATTAGCAGCTTTATCTAAGAACGCTTTCGCTTCTTTTTTTATTTGTTTAGCGAGCTTCTTTTTAATACCCTCTATTTTTGTTAATTCACCTATAGATCTTTCTGTTAAAGTTTCAATAGAAGTAACACCATTTTCATATAGGAGTCCAGCAACTTTCTCATCAACACTATTTATCCCTCTGAACACATCAGCAGGGTTGTCTCCTTTCTCTTTGAATTTTGATATTTTTTCTTCAACACTTTCAGCTTCACCTTCTCCTAGTTCTTCGTCTACAATGATATCTTCACTGAACTTTCTTTTACGAGTCTTAGGGGGCAATTGTGTTGGTTCCACTAATTTAACATCGACTTCATTTTTGATTTTTTTAGCTAACTTCTTGCTTATACCTTTAATCTGAGTCAGCTCTTTCAGAGGTGTTATTTTTAGAGCATTAACAGATGTAACGCCATTGTCGTATAGTAAAACAGCTGTTTTATCATCAATGGAGTTGACACTTTTAAAAGCATCAATTTTAGTTTTTCTAAAAGTATCCAGCTCTACCTCTTCTTCGATTTCATGGGTTATCTCTTCCTCTAGAGGTGCCCATTCAAGAGCCTCCTCCTCATCTTCTAATGGTTCCCATTCGCTTTTTTCTTCAATTTCTTTTTTGATATCTTTAGCTTGTTTCTTTTTGATGCCTTTAACACGGGTTATATCTTTCAGAGAAGTAGTCATTAAATCATCAATAGAAGTAAAACCATTATCGTATAGCAAAACCGCTGTTTTGTCATCTATACTTTTTATATCCTTAAAAACATTAATTTTTTCAGATTGGTCAACAGTCGGCTCTTCTCGGGCTATTCCCGCTGTTTCAATTTCTTCTTTTTCCTCTTCTTCCTCTATTTGTTTAACTGGCATGAATACTGGAGTATCGATCTCCTCTTTTACTTCCTCTCTCTCTTCTTTTAACTCAGTCTCAACCTCTTCTTTTGTGGTATCGGGAATTTCTTCATCTTCTATGTTAACAGGTTCCCATTCTGGTAGTTCTTTTTCTTTTAAATCTTTCTCCTCAGGTAACTCTGTTTTTTCGAATTCTGAAATCTCAGCTTTTTCTTCTTTTTTTGGAATTTCCTTAGGCTTGACTTCAATAAACTCGGGTCCAGAACTCTCAACTTTTTCCTCTTCTATAGGAGCTGGGAGCTCATCTTGTTCCTCAGTTTTTATTACTTCCTTTTCAACCTCTACTGGCCCAGGTATCTGAAATTCTGTTTTAACTTTTCTTCGATGGATTGTAACACGTGGTTTTAAAAGATCTATTTTTCCCTCAGTTTTCCCCTCATAAATTCTTCTGCTAGAAATGGTTTTCTCCTCTGATGTCTTTAATCTTTTGTTTAAAGATTTCAAATACTTTTTGTCCTTAGGATCAGAATCTTCAATGGAGTTCTCATCCAAAACAGTGTGAAGTTCTTTAACAGTCTTTTTTTTGGATTTTTTATTTTTCTCCATTAAATGTTCCCCATTATTCTGATGTTATAATCTCTTCAAATGGTTATTTATATCTTATTTGACAATTATTACCGAGATAGTATAAGAACTTTATTATATTAATGTGTTATCCTGATTCATCTATTTTTTTATAAAAAGTTTATTAAGCTGTTCTTATATCTCTTTTTTTTTGATTCGAATGGAATTTAGAGAAAAAGATATAATCTCGATAAAAGATTTTTCTAAGGGAGAGATAAACTATATCCTTAATTATAGTAAAAAAATGATTCCTTATGCAAAGGGTGAAAAATTTAAGGGCATCTTAAAAGGGAAAGTTTTATCGTCTCTATTTTTTGAACCAAGTACTCGAACTAGGTTAAGCTTTGAAAGCGCTATGAACCGGCTTGGTGGTAAAGTAATAGGGTTTTCAGATCCAAGTGGTACTTCACAGAAAAAAGGTGAAAGTCTCGCGGATACTATCCGTATGGCTGATTCATATAGTGATGCGATAGTTATCAGACATCCACATGAGGGTGCAGCTAGGCTTGCTGCAGAGTTCGCTGAAGTACCAGTTTTGAATGCGGGTGATGGCGCTGGTAGACATCCCACTCAGTGTCTTCTAGATTTATTCACGATTTTATCTGAGAAGAAAAGAATTGAGAAGAATAAAGTAGTTCTCCTTGGTGATCTTAAGTACGGTCGTACTGTTCATTCATTAGCATATGCCTTGTCTTTGTATAGTATAGATCTTGTTTTTGTTTCTCCAGCTAGTCTAAAAATGCCAAAAGAAGTCATTGATGAATGTAAAGAATTGGGTGTGGAACCCACTCAGACCTCTAATCTGGAGAAAGCTATACAAGATGCAGATGTTTTGTATGTGACACGCATTCAGAGAGAGCGTTTCCCTGATGCAGAGGAATATAACCGAGTTGTTGGCACGTATAAAATTGATAACGACCTTCTGGAGAATGGTAAGAAAAACTTGATTATTATGCATCCATTGCCACGTGTTACAGAGATAGATCCCGAAGTCGATAAGACACCTCATGCAATTTATTTCAAACAGGCATTCAATGGTGTACCAGTTAGAATGGCATTGCTTTCTCTAGTTCTGGGGGGAGAATTATGAAAAAAGAACTAAAAATACCACGGATTAAAGATGGAACAGTTATTGATCATATTACGCCAGGTAATGCTGTTAAAGTTTTACGTATACTGCGTATCCCTAGGAGTACTTCCTCAGTTGTTAGCGTTGCAATAAACGTGAAAAGTCATCTCGGTAAGAAAGATATTGTCAAAGTGGAAAACCGAGAGCTTGATCCCCATGAGGTTGACAAAATAGCACTTATTGCTCCTAAGGCCACGATTAACATCATCAGGGATTACGAGGTTGCTGAGAAACATCGAGTTAGACTACCTGATGAGATCACAGGTATAGTTACTTGTTCTAATCCTACTTGTGTTTCTAATGCTAATGAACCTGTTAAAAGTAGATTCCGAGTTATAAATAGTGATCCACCTAGGATTAAATGTTATTATTGTGAGAGGGAACCAGAGGATATTTCAGAACGAATCATCTAATCTTTTCTAGTATTTCTTTTGCTCTGTCTAGTTTTACTTTCTCTTCTTTAACAAGTTGATTTGCTACTTTATCGATTTCATCCCCTTTTGCACCTGCCATAACTGCTATATTCTTCGCGTGAAGACTCATATGGCCTTTTTGAATACCAACTGTAGAAAGTGCGAATACTGCTGCAAAGTTTTGAGCGAGACCAAGACTTGCAACTACTTCAGCTAGTTCCTTTGCGGTGTCAACTCCTAATATTTTCCTGCAAAGCCTTGCTTTTGGGTGAATGTTTGCAGCGCCTCCTACAATACCAATTGCAAGGGGTAGCTCTATTTCTCCTACTAGGTTTCCATCTTTATCTTTATGATATTTTGATAAAGAGGTGTAATGTCCATCTTTTGCAGCATATGCATGTGCCCCTGCTTCTATGGCTCGGAAATCATTCCCAGTTGCGATAATTAACGCGTCGACACCATTCATTATTCCCTTGTTATGTGTCGCTGCACGATACGGATCAATTGATGCAAGTATATACGACTCTAAAAAAGCGTCAACGACTTTTTCGCCACCCATTTTTTCTTTATCAAAAACAGTCTTTGCTCTTACAAGTCTCTTATCTGCAAGGTTAGAAAGTATTTTTAGACGTATTTTACCTCCTGTTAATTCCTCTATCATTGGAGCAAGTGCTTCACACATGGTATTAACCGCATTTGCCCCCATAGCATCTCTGACATCTACGATTATATGGGTTACTATCATTTTTCCAAGAGGGCTATCTAGTATTCTTACCTCTAAGTCTTTTGCTCCACCACCGAGCTCTACTAGGATTTTATCCTGTTGATTAGCAAGGTCTAAAAGTTGTTTTTTATGATCAATTATGTTTTTAGCAGCTGTTGCGGCGTCTTTAACATGTAAAAGTTGCATCTGCCCTATCATAAGAGGGTCAGAAACTTCAGTTTTGAAACCTCCCTTCACCCTAGCTATTTTTGCAGCGTTACTTGCCGCAGCTACAACACTGGATTCCTCAATAGCCATTGGAACAAGATAATCTTTACCGTTAATTAGAAAGTTAACAGCAACACCAAGCGGTATTTCAAAAATTCCAAGAACATTCTCAATCATGCTATCCGCAATTTCCATATCTAAATATGATGAAAACAGCTTTGTTTCCTCCTCGTTTAAACCTGAAAAATTCTTAACAATTTCCACTCTCTTTTCAACAGGTAGTTTATAAAAACCTGAAACTTTTGATGTTTTTTCATCAGACATCTAAATTTACCTCCTCTTATAGGATTTCCAGAAAACATATACTTATTTTTAAAATTGTGCATTTAAGTTACGTCTTTTGACGATTTTTTTTAAGTTTCTTCTTTTAAACCAATTTTTTCATTTAAATAGTTCAGGAAAGTATGATAGATTTCACTTCTAATTTTTCCTTTGATTTGGATATCAACAGAATGTTCTTTTTCTCCATGAATTTTTTTAATCCTAATTATTGCTATGCATTTTTCAACATCTGCTAATATCGCAGTTATTTCAAGATTTTTTCCTTGTGATATTTTATCTGCAAACTCACTAAGACCATCAATAGTTTTTC
>CAZGOD010000012.1:11486-51628 GCA_964527715.1 uncultured Thermoplasmatales archaeon
GTTTTTCCATCAAGGATAATTTTTGCGGTATTTCTAAATTTTGCTTTAGCAAGACCTCTAAGAACTAGCTCAGTAATAGGAAGTAGCTCAATATTTTCCTCGATTTTGTTTAGACTTATTAACCTGCAAACCATGCATGGGGATTTAATCACCTTTTTTTCTACATTGAAATCAAAACGTATATGCAGATTCTTCAAAAACTCCTTATCAGATCGGTAATCAGGTTTATCTTTTTTAGATGGATGGCTGGCTTCCATCCAATCCATTACCTCTTTGGGGTCACCCATAACCCATGGAGGCTCTCTAAAACCACTCCCATATCTGCTCATGACAGCTCATAGAACAATTTTTACTTATAAGCCTTCCCTTGTTTTTGCTGCGATTCCATAAGAAAAAGCTAGCATTTCTTCTCTATTTAACAAACATCTTCCAACTGCTAATAATTTATCTTTTCCATCAACAATCAGACATTCATCAAATGGTCTAAGTTCAGGGTCACAATCTTTTACAAATTTAGAAAAAACACTTTTACCTTCTTTAACAAATGGAACCGCATCCTTGTCTACTATGACTCTAAGCCTTGGAAATTTGAAGAAATCATGTAGTCGGATTGCACCGTTACTCTTCAATGTGAACAACCCATCAGTAGCACGCATAGACAGTATATGTTCATCGTCACAGTAAATATTCCTTATTTTACCTGTTTTCTTTGACTTTATAATCTTAACTCCTCCATCAAATAATTTTTTAGAAGCATTTTTCCCAAATTGCATATCTACAACAGCGGATATTCTCATGAAATCCCTATCAAAATTTCTCTTTTTTGATGATTTTAGTTCATTTAGGGTTTTATTTCCTTTCCAACAAACTATGTTTCTTTTTTTTGTGAATTCTTTGAATATTTTTGTCACCTCATATTCTGTCTCCGTATCAGTGACCTCTGGAAAAACAGATTGGGCGAAAGGATACATCTCATCAAGTTCAAGTGGTACAGGTCCAAGATTGGAGTCAATCAATATATTTACATCATCTCTTTTTTTAGAGATTTGCTGGATCTGCTCGGCATAATAACTTGAATATGGTTTATTGCCCTCTGGGAAGACGATTGTGTCTTTGAACAAGGTTTGATACCTGTTAAGCAGCCGGTTATGACAACGATGAATTATTGGTCTATGAATCGTATGATTCCCAGTGTAAAACATTGCTTTATTTTTGCTTATAGGTTCTAATCTCTCAAGCCATTCTTTGTTATCTGTTTTTCTAAGTTCTATCATCGCTTCAAGAAGATAAGGATTCTCATTTGCTCTTCTTTCTACAAGCTCCCATAGATTCCCTTGTTTAATCGCTTTACGTATGTTTTTTATCTCAGCGAAACTAATGTAGAGATTATGTTTAGCAATTTGTAAAACCCTATCTTTTTCATCGAGTTTTTTAAGCTCTGATGCTAAATATTTTGAACAAACAGGGCAATTGCAAGGTAGTTCATCTAATTCCTCGAGTTTTTCTGTACCCCCTGAGAAAATCATTCTTCCGCCATTAGCATATTTTACATATGCAGATGAGTCAAAAAAATCACAGCCCAATGCGACAGCAAGTGGAAACACAAGAGGATGCCCTGCTCCAAATAGATGAACAGGTTTTGAAGGATCTAAGCCTTTTTTTGAGGAAATGATGACTCTTGCTAGATCAGTATATCTCTGATTTTCCATGAGAGGTACAACTCCACCTATGGGGAAGAAATCAGCATCGATTTTACTAAGATTTTTTGCACATTTTTCTCTAATATCAGGATAAGTAGATCCTTGGACAGTGCATGCGAGAGCCATTTCGCCTTTTATTTCTACACTAGTTCTAGCTCGTTTTAATGTTTCTTTTACACCTTTTTCTGCTTCTGTTTTTGTCTGATCAGGTTTCCCAAAAACATCAAGGATAGTTCCGACATCGCTTCCAATGTTTTTTTGGAATTCTACAATTTCCAAAGGATCAAGCTTTATATCCCCATATACATATGATTGGAATGTCCCTGAGTCAGTCATTATAGGGCCATCAAAATCTATGAGTTGGTGTATGCCTTTTTTTATTGCTTTTTCTCTGAGGTTTTTATCTTTTTTTATGATATATGAGTTAGTAATTATCATCTCTGTTCCAAACAGTTTCCTCATTTCTTTTGGGGTTATGAGCATCTTATTTGGGTTGATAACTGGGAGGAGATTTGGCGTAGTCACTGTTCCATGTTTTGTTGTAAATTTACAGAGTCTTCCAGCGGCGTCTCTGTCTTTAATTTCAAATTTCATGGGTGATTCCTTCAAATTGCATTATATAAAATTTTGTTTTATCTTTATACCTTTACATGGTTAGCATTAAATGTTTATTAGGCACCTATTTGAATGGGATTTACAATTCTTTTAAGAGTTGCAATAGCAGAAAGAGATGCCATATAACTAGATTTAGGATTATTGGGGTTAGGCATGTTCTCTACCTCTGCACGAAGCCTACCAAATCTACCATGAGCAAGTATCTTATGACTGATTCTTGTGGCCACCGGATCAGCAACTATTTCCACCCTTGTTTTATCAAAGCCTACACCTGCAAGAGATAAACTCGCAGCCACGTTGATATTCATTGGAAACTTCCTCACTGCATCTCTAGCGTTTCCCTTAAAAACAACTTCCCTTTTACTAAAATTTTTACCCAGGGACTCTGATGGTTTAGTAGTCACCAACGTTACTCCATCTATAAACTCTACACTAGCAGATAAGATACCATCTATACCACATACAGCACCTGAAGGAATGTGTATCTTACAACGTTTTTCTCTCGCAATTTTTTCAAGTTTTTTCCTAAATTTGTCATCAAATAAACCACCAACGCTCATTATAACTAAATCCTTCTCCGCCAAGAGGATCTCCTCCGCATACTCGTTTACAGCCTGTTGCGATGCAGCTTCAAATACAACATCTACTTTTTTCAAAAAATCTTTGACAGGTTGAATCTCTGCTTTTTTAACCTTCTTACAAAGTTTTTTTTCTGCTTCTTTGTTGATATCAAAGATGTATATTTTTTCAATCTCATCTATTTCATCTGCTGCTTTTACAATGTCATTACCTATTGCCCCACAACCAATAACGCCTAAATTCATATAGATACCAAAACCTTAAAACAATGTTGAGATATAAAAAATATTGTCATGGATGATATCGACAGGTTTCTAAAAGAAGACATTGGTGAAGAGGGTGATATTACATCAGATGCATTATTTAAAGACGAAGTAGCTGAAGCTAGAATCATTGCCAAAGAAGATTGTGTTGTAGCTGGTTTAGAAGAAGCTAAAAATGTATTTAAAAAGACAAAAGCTGAATTAAAAACTCATTTTATAGATGGAGATTTCGTTTCTAAAAACACTGTTGTTGTAAATGTAAAAGGCTCAATTCGTTCGATACTAAAAGCTGAGCGATTGGTTCTAAATATAATTGGGAGAATGAGTGGTGTCGCTACTGAGACAAAAAAACTTGTAGATAAATGTAAATCAATTAACCCAAAAGTCAAAATTGCTGCTACTAGAAAAACAACACCAGGTTTCCGTAAATATGAAAAAAAAGCCGTGGTTATTGGAGGTGGAGAAGCGCATCGTATGGGATTATATGATGCAGTGATTATTAAAGATAATCACGTTAAAGCCCTTGGTTCTATTAAAAAGGCTATTGAAATAGTAAAACAAAAAGTAAAAGACAAAGTTATAGAGGTAGAAGTGGAAACCCTAAGAGATGCTGTTCTAGCAGCAAAAATGAAAGTTGACGTTATAATGCTAGATAATTTCAACCCTAAAGATGCCAAAATTGCCGCTGAAAAAATTCGGGAAATTGATAATTCCATATTAATTGAAATTTCAGGTGGGATTACCTCCGAGAACATAGTTGAATATGCTGATTTTGCTGATCGTATCTCGCTTGGATACCTAACTCATAGCATTAAAAATATCGATTATTCTTTAGAGATTTTTTAGGAAATATTTAATAATTAAAATTCCTTTACAATATTGAGAAAAATATAATAATCACAATAACGTGGGGTTTTATTGTTGTGAGGGTATGGTGATTTAGATGAGGAAAATTGTTGAAGATGTAGTTGTTAATGAGAAAAAGAAGAAGAAATCTAATAAGAATGCTAAGATTTTAGATGATTCTACTCAGGCTCCTGTTAAAAAGGATGCTCTTGATAGTTCTCTTACTCGTAGTGTTACTGATCGTGAGCTTGAGGAGGTACTTTCTGGTTTAACTACTACTATTAAGGTTATTGGTTGTGGTGGTGCTGGGACTAATACTATTTCTCGGTGTTTAGCAGCTAATATATCTGGTGCTGAACTTGTAGCAGTTAATACTGATGCTCAGCATTTGCTATTAGCTCAGGCTCCTCATAAGGTTTTGATTGGTAGGCACTTGACTCATGGTCTTGGTGCTGGTTCTCTTCCTCAGATTGGTGAGGAGGCTGCTAAGGAGAGTGAGTCGGATATTCGTAGTTCTCTTGGTCGTGCTGATATGGTTTTTGTAACTTGTGGTCTTGGTGGTGGTACTGGCACGGGCTCTGCTCCTATTGTTGCTCAGATTGCTAAGGAGGCTGGTGCTCTTACTATTGGTGTTGTTACTCTTCCGTTTAGCGTTGAGGGTCTTATTCGTATGGAGAACGCGGAGCAAGGTTTGAAACGTTTAAGGGATGTTTGTGATACGGTTATTGTTATCCCTAATGATAAACTCCTTGAGATTGTTCCTAATCTCGCATTGAATGCTGCTTTTAAAGTTGCGGATGAGGTCCTTATGAGGTCTATTAAGGGTATTACTGAGATGATTACGATGCCTGGTCTTGTTAACCTTGATTTCGCTGATCTTAAAACTGTTATGAAACGTGGTGGTGTAGCTATGATAGGTCTAGGAGAAGCTGAGGGTGAAAACAAGGCTGTTAATGCGGTTGTAGAGGCTCTTAACTCACCATTACTGGAGGTTGATATATCTGAGGCTACTGGTGCTCTAGTTAATGTTACTGGTGGTGAGGATATGACAATATCTGAAGCAGAACGCGTTGTTGAGGAGATTTATTCACGTGTAGATCCAAATGCACGTATAATATGGGGTACTACTGTGGATCCTGCTCTTAAGAGAAACATAAGGGCTATGTTAGTTATCACTGGTGTTAAATCAAAGCAAATCCTAGGTCCTCCTCAGAAATCATTTGAAAACAAAGAATATGGGATTGATTTTGTAGCATAAAACAAAAAAAATCCCTATTTTTACTTTAAAAACAGCCAAATTCTTTATATATAACTATTTATTTGACCAAATTGCCTAGTTTAGAGGTGTCTATAAAGTGAAGTTATTCAAAATATTCAAAAAAGATAAAACTGAACAAAGTGACAAAACTCTAGTTGAAAAAGCTTGGGACCTACAGCATAGAATAGAGGTACGTCAGAAAAGAATTGGTAAAGGGAGATATGGTAGAGTCCTTAAGATGGCTCGTAAACCAACTAATGATGAGTATGCAAAAACTTCTAAGATAACATTTGCAGGTATTCTTCTCATTGGTGGACTTGGTTTCCTTGTCTTTTTAATTGCTAAACAGGTTGTACCTTGGATAGCAGAAATGCTTGGATGGATTTAATAAGGGGTAATATTATGGAAACTGCTGATTTTGAAGAAACTGATGAAGAACATACAAAAATACTTTCAATTAAAACCCAGGTTGGTAAAGAACAAAACACTGCTGATCTTATCAACAGTAGAGCTAAAAAATCAAAAATCAAAATCCCATCTATACTAGTAACACCTGAGCTTCGGGGATATATTTTTATTGAAAGCTATGACAAGGAACGCATACGGGATATGATAAAAACCGTGTCTTATGCTAGGAACATGCTTGAGGGAGATATCCCCATTGAACAGATAGAGCATTTCCTCGTACCAGCTTCCGCGGTTGCTAAAATTGCAGAAGGAGATATTGTTGAAATGGTCGCTGGTCCATTTAGGGGTGAAACCGCAAAAGTTACTCATATTGATGATACAAAAGAAGAAATCACTGTTGAACTCTTTGAATCTGTTGTCCCTATACCTATAACTGTTAGAGGGGAACAAGTCAGAGTAGTTAAAAGAAAAGAGGAAGAAGAAAAGAAAGAAGGAGAGACAAAGGAGTAGAATAGTATGTCAGAGACCATAAAAGCACTAGTAGAGGCAGGAAAAGCATCTGCGGGTCCACCACTCGGTCCCGCATTAGGACCGCTAGGTGTAAATATCATGCAGATCATAAACACGATTAACGATAAAACCAAACAATTTGAAGGAATGAAAGTACCTGTCAAAGTTATTGTTGATCCTAAAACTAAAAACTTTGAAATAGAAATTGGTACACCACCAGCATCATCACTGATTTTTAAAGAATTAGGAGCTGAGAAAGGCTCTGGTTCAGCTGGGACCCATAAAATAGGCAATCTCACTGTTGATCAAGCTATCAAGGTTGCAAAAATGAAACATGATAACCTACTTGGTAAAGAACTCAAAGAAAAAACCAAGGAAATCATTGGAACATGTGTTTCAATTGGTGTAACAGTTGAAGGTAAGAAACCACAAGAAATTCAAAAAGCAATAGATGATGGCGAGTACGACTCTAAATTCTCTTAAAACCTCTTTGAAAGAACTGTTTAATGGATTTAACCATCCTATCACGCCTATAATCAAGTGGCATAACAGTTCCTTCGCCCCATGTTTTCTTTTTTTCAATTTCTTTAATTATACTATTGATTGTTAAATCTACTGTATCTACTATGGTATATGCGTTTCCTACGAACCTTGGATCATGAGAATCACTACCACCTGTTCCACCAAGGTTAAATTCTTTTGCAATTTCTGCTGTTTTCAAGTTAGATTGAGGGACACTACATCCATTAAAAACCTCAATCGCAGAAAGTTTCTTATAGATTTTTCTAAGGTTTTCCATTTTAATTCCCGACATTGTTCTAAAAAGATGTGGAACAATAGGAGTTCCACCTATATCAATGATTTTTTCAACAGTTTCTTCAACAGAAAAACCCCGAGGAATGTTTTCTTTAACATTTAATGCTAATATATGTCCATCAGCTGTTGATATCTCCACACTAGGGATTACAATGAAACCTTTTGGTGCGATTTTTAATGCTTTAAGACTCCCCTCAATTGCGTTATGATCTGTAATAGCCATCCCGTTAAGTCCTTTCTTTTCTAGTATTTTGATAATCTCTTTTGGAGTCCCAGCTCCATCCTCTGAATATTGTGAATGTATATGTAAATCAAGTCTTAACATAATTAAACTCCTTATTTGCAAATGGTATTATAAGGTTACGAATCAAAATAAGAGATGCGGGCGCCGGGATTTGAACCCGAGTTATAAGCTTGGCAAGCTTAAGTGATACCAGGCTACACCACACCCGCATAAATCAAATTTTGAAACCAAGAAGCAAAAAATTGTTAAAAAGGCTTATGGTTCATCCGTTTCAAAGGTTTACTAAGATGCCTACGAGCGCAAACAGGGACTTCATAAAAACCCAGATTTAGATTACGTTTTTTTTCCTCTATTACCGGTTTATCACTCTTAATTCCACAGTTTTTACATTTATACCCCTGATTTTTTCCCCTGGATTTCATGTGTTTACCACAGTTTGGACAAACAGGGTTCTCAATTTTTTCCATTTTTTTATCAATTTTTTCTACTTTTATTTTCTCTAAATTAATTGTTAAAGGTTTTTCTCGTACACCTCCATAAATCTCAACAGCATCATCAACCTGTAATTCTCTAATTACGTCTCTAAACTCTTTAGTGGGCTCATAAGCAGCACAATCAACTACACCTGTTGAGTCGCTAACTGTAAAAATCACATGGCCGCCTTCAATAGTACGTGGATTTTTAGTTATCTCTCCTTCTGATATAACAGATTCAAATGGTTTTATGTCACCAATCATTTTTCTCTGTAAATGATCATCAGTAGCCTGGTTAGTCTCAAATATCAACCAACTATCAACTTTTTCTGATTTAACCATTGAACTAGCACAAATTAAATCCCCGATACTATCTCCTCTAACCCCATACAAAATTGGACAAGGAGAATTTGGTACAAGGCGATTATGATTGTTAACATAGTCATAGTTATCAAAAGTTAAATTACAACGTTTATCCATATCTTTAACAGAAGCATCATCAACAAATCTCTCTGTACCCCATCTGCTCTTTTCCCTGTAGGCTAGTAGCTCATATGTTTTATCATTTTTAGGATGCCAAGAAATCGAGGCAGTTGCACCAATAAGTCCCCTACAGTTTTTATAACCCTTATAATATGCGTTTAAAGATTTCAATAGTTTCTCCGTTTCTCTTAATGAAACAATTTCCTTCACTGCTTTCTCATATACCTCAAAAGATGGTTTCTTATCAGTCATTACAAAACCAGGGTTAGTGTCATCATCTTCAAATTTTGCGTTTTTATCAATAATATCCTCAACAACTTGCCCAATATCTCCCTCTCTAATTTTTTCAGAGGATTTACACATATAACAGAAGAGTTTTCTACTTTTAATCTCGCCTACTTTTGTTTTTTCACCTTTTCCCCTTCCGATTTCTATAGAAATTGCTCCGTTACCCCTAGTCTTCCAAGGTATATTAGGATTTAATCTGACTAGTTTTGGATATCCAATAATATCATATTTCTCCTTAATTAGTTCTCCAATTAGAATACAAGCTAGATGGGTTGTACAACCACCATTTATTGAATCTGTATCATCAACACCTATCCAGATAATCTCACTCCCGATATTATTAAATATTAAATTTCCCTTAAGCTGTATTCACAAATGAACCGTGAAGCTCTACTGGGGGAAATCAGAGAGACCTTAAGCAACGCAGGTTTCTACGTCTCCGAACTATGCTCCGTGCGACCAATAGGTTTCGATTTAATCGCGAGAAGAGATAACTCACTTCTTATAATTAAAGTTTTAACAAACATTGATTCAATATCTGAAGATGTAGCAAGAGAGCTGAGAACTCTTTCTTCTCTTTTATCAGGATGTCCACTTCTTATCGGTGAAAGAACTGGTAAGAAACTCCTCGAAAACGATGTCCTCTATGATAGATTCGGAGTTCAAGCAATTACCATGGAGACATTAAAAAACCATTTACTGGAGGGAATTCCTCTTGAGATTTATGCAGCACCAGGTGGTCTTTACGTAAACCTTGACCATGAAAAACTAGTAAAACTACGTAAACAGCAAGATTACTCCTTGGGATCTTTTGCTAGATCCATTAGGGTTTCAAGAAGAACAGTTCAAATGTATGAAGAAGGAATGAACACCACTGCAGAAGTAGCTCTTAGAATAGAAAAAGCTTTAGGTGACAATGTTACGGTTCCTATCGATATATTAAGGCATAGGCCATATGAAACCAAAGAATTTAAAATAAGATCCCCTGCTGAAACACCGAATTTCAGGGAGTTCCAGAGAGAAATATTTTCAATACTTGAGAACGTAGGTTATAAAGTCATCCCAATGGAGCGATGCCCTTTTGAAGCTATTAGTAAAGATAAGAAGAAAATACTTTTAACCTGTGTCGATAGATATGACAAAAAACTGGTGAAAAAAGCACAGGTTGTAGGTAGCATTTCTAAGATAACTGAGAAACAAGCTGTTCTAATTACAGACAGAAATGTTAACAAAACTAATATCAGAGGTACCCCACTTATTGTTAAAAAAGAGTTAAAAAATATACGCGGACCAGAGGAAATACTTGAGTTGATTATTGAAAGACTCTACAGGAAAGAATAACACTACATCTTACCAAACTTTTATAAATAGGGTTGTTATTCCCGAGAACTACATTCCTCCTGTTTTAGGGGGGAATGGCATATAAACACTCTTGATTGGTATCTATGACAGATAAAAAGACCATTGATGCGGTTGGAAAAATCTTAGAGGAATCTAAGAAACTTGATCGGAAGTTTAAGCAGAATATTGATGTAGTTATAAATCTGAAAAACTTGGATCTCAACGTCCCTAAGAACCGTGTTGATGAAGAAGTTCTTCTCCCTCATGGTCGTGGTAAGGAGGCTAAGATTGCTCTTTTTGCTAGTGGTGAGCTTGCTCTGAAATCTAAGAAACATGTTGATCTATTGATTAAACCTGAGGAGATTGAGGATCTATCTAAGGATAAAAAGAAGTCTAAAAAGATCGCTGATGATCATGATTTTTTTGTTGCTGAGGCACCTCTCATGCCTACGATTGGTAAATCACTTGGTACTGTACTAGGCCCAAGAGGTAAGATGCCTAAACCTGTTCCACCACATGCTAATGTTACTGGACTTGTTAAAAATCTTCGTAACACCATTAAAGTTCGTTCTAAGAGTAATAAAACGTTTCATACTATTGCGGGTAGCGCTGAGATGCCTAAGGAACACATCGCAGATAACATTGATGTTATTGTTAAAAGAGTAGAAAGCTCATTGGAACGTGGACGTATGAACATTGGTTCTATTTATATTAAAACTACTATGGGACCTTCTCATAGACTTGTTTGAAGGTGATACTTTATGGCGCATGTTGCTGAATGGAAATTCGACGAGGTAAAAGAGATCGCGGATCTTCTCACCAGTAAAAAAGTGGTGGGACTAGTTGGAATCGGTGGTATCCCTGCTCCGCAGATGCAACATATGCGAAGTAACCTTCATGGAGTTGCAGCTATTCGCTCTGCAAAAAATAAATTAATTCTTAGAGCGCTTGACGAAGCTGAGAAAAAAATCAAAGGTATATCTGACTTAAAAGACTCAGTTACTGGTCAAACTGGAATTATTGCTACTGATATGAATCCTTTTAAACTTTTCAGTCAAATTAAATCCACACGGACTATGGCTCCTGCTAAAGGAGGAGAAACTGCGACTTATGATATAGGAGTCAAAGAGGGAGAAACTCCTTTTAAACCGGGGCCAATCGTTGGTGAACTTCAAAAAGCAGGTATCCCTGCTGCTATCCAAGGTGGCAAAGTTGTAATAAACGCGGACAAAGTCATAGTGCCCGCGGGAGAGAAAATACCCGTTGGTGTAGCACAAATGCTTACACGACTCGAGATATTCCCTATAGAGATAGGTATGAACCTTCATGCGGTCTTCGAAGACGGTAGTATCTTTAAACCAGATGTACTTGATGTTAACATAGATGAGTTCATAGGTAGGATGAGACAAGCATCAAATAGTGCATTCAACCTAGCAGTAGAAACAGGTTGGTTTAATGAACTCACTATTAAACCATTAATTATGAAAGCTTATAACGATGCACTAGTAATTGCTATTGAACAAGGCATTGTCACTAAAGAAACAATTAAAAATTTACTTTCAAAAGCTCAGGCTAATATGCTTGCTTTGAAAAATATTACATCATAGGAGGAAAAAGAAATGGAATACGTATATAGCGCAATGCTTCTTCACTCCGCAGGTAAGAAAATAACAGCAGAAAACATCAAAAAAGTACTAACAGCTGCAGGTGTTAAAGCAGATGATGCAAGAATTAAAGCAATTACTGCATCACTTGAAGGCGTAAACATCGATAAAGCCATTCAAACCGCTGCAGTTCCAGTCACAGCCGCTGCTGCCGCTCCATCTGGAAAAGCATCAGCCCCTGCTGAAGGAAAACCTGAAGAGAAAAAAGAAGAGAAAAAGAAGAAAGAAGAAGAAGTCTCTGAAGAAGAAGCAGCCGCAGGACTTGGCGCACTCTTCGGATAAACATTTATATCTGTTGTTTCAACAGTTGGGTTGCTAAATTAATCTTAGAGAGGGGTTAATGACATCACAACTTAATGTTGAAACTACAGATTACTTACTTTTTTTGGATAATTTTTTGCATTTCTTTTATCAAAAAAGTTTATTAGAAGTGGGGGACGGGATGCATTGATAGGAGGAATGCGCCTCTAAGCGGAAAGCAGGTACAGTTAACCTCCCCGTTTAATATTTCCAGGTCCCCCATTTTCAAATATTTTGCATAGATAAATAGTTTTCTCTAATTAACTTTGGAAAATTATTTATATGATAAAAACATACATGTTTAATGATAGCGTGCTACAATATAGCACAATATTGTGAGAATGGGATGGGTAAAATGAAAAAAAACAAAGAAAAAAAGAACAACATACCTGATGACATCCCAATAATCTGGGTACATATCATTTAACCAATTATACCTATTTTTAAAACTATAACTTCTATATTAAAAAACTGAGTTCACATCCATGAATCAAGCCCTGTCTGCTCGGTAGCCTTAATATCAGAAAGACCAAAAGCACCCTGGATATAGTTCTCAATCATTTTTTTATACCAACTCAAGTCAATCTGGTTTTTATCCCTTAAAAGATCAATCGGGTACATATAATCAATAGGTTTAACACCACTTTTAGATGGACTAGTAACGCCCGGTAGTGGTCTTTTCGTAACAACAAATTTTAGCTTTATCCGACTCTTTATTGGATAGCCTAGAAGTTTCTCAAGCGCAGCTGCACGTTTACCAAAAGTCGACATCGATCCATCCATGTTAGGCTTATATCTCTTAGCAGGTTGAACAGATTGAATAAGAGTTAAGTCACCAAGATTGACCTTTGTTAAATCAATTCTGGATATAATCTCTTTAGTTTTATTAACTATACTTTCTTTTATCGCTTTTCTAGCTTTTTCCTCATCATCCCATTGAGGATTCTCTTTTAGAACCTCTAACATAATATCCTTCAAAGCTTTCCGCGCGATGTTTGCCTTATCAGAGCCCTTGAAATTGTTACCCTTAGTATTCATCTCAATTTTTTTGTTTTTACTATCAAAGATCAGGTAGTTTTTATGTTTAACAAAAATCATCCCGTCATGTTTCTCAGGTTCCAACTCGAAATCAGGGTAGTTCAAATTCTTCTGCCATTTAGTGTTACATTCATTTATAGCTGAAAAGGCCTTATCTGGTTCTGTAAGCCATTTATCACTCTGTATTGATAAACCAAGTGATTCTGAAAACTCTGGTACATTGCCAACTGAGTTAGCACATGCCAAATATATCCCATCAGTGTCGCCGTATACTACACGAATATTTTTGTTTTTAAGATAATCTAAAGTATCGGCAAGTATCATCTGGCCTTTTGTAGTAATCGCAGCTGCACCCCATAAATTGAATTGTCTACCTGAAACACCTGGTGCAGCTAGAATACCATGAGTACCAGCATTACGAGCACCTTTCGCGCTCTGATACATCATTTTCAACCTTTGTAACTCTGCTTTATCCCCATGTTTCTTAACTTCTTTAAGCTCTTTTTTAATCTTTGAAATCATACTCATAATACCAGTCATAGCACAGTTAACTACCCCCGGTCTATCGTCTATTTTAATACCCAACATGTAACCTTTATCAGCAAAATTATCCTCCTTGGTTATTTTCCTCCAGTTAACATCACGATTTTTTAAAAAACGCTCAGGTATTTTTTTAAGCCAAATCCAATCATCAGGTTTTTCATCTTTTTTTGCAAGCCTAGTAGTATCCGCACCAACATTCATAGCTTTGAGAATAGTTGGATACATAGCACCAACATCAGCTACAACAACATAGTACCATGGGATAAAATGCGAAAAAGCCTCCTTATCTGGTTTAATAGTCATACCACCGGGCATATGATAACTAAGTCTTTCATCAGGATCCTGGGCTCTCTCGTTATATATTACATATGGATCCTCTATCCAACTGGGCATTTCATCCCCATATTTTACAACCCTTATGAAATCTTTAGAAAGCTGCTCTTTCTTCTGTTTAGCCTGCCTTATGATTTCCTCTCTCGTGTTACACCCTTTAAAACCTTTTAACAACATCTGGGAAATAGACATCACTCTACATATCGGTGGCATAATTTTCTTCTGAACTGCTCCTCTTATAAGTGCCATATGATCCCACATGCTCACCGCACCAGAAGAAAGCAACATATCAAAAGGCATACAAGTAGTAAAAGCAAGAGGTAACGCCTGTTGAATCAAGTTAGCAGTGACACCCATCTGCTCTTGAACATCCTGTCGGTTATACTTCAAAGTCATATTATCTATCTTTATCTGAGACGGAGTCAAAATAATACGATCACTCACTGATACACCAAGAAAAGGAGCTACAGATTTAAGACTAAAATCATCCAGAAAAGAATAAAACTTTCTAACACCAAGATAAGTATCAAGACTACATGGGTAAAACTGTACAGCCTCAGAGCTCATCCCAAAATGAAACGATTTATCAGGTTTACTATATTTGCTAACAAACTCTTGAAAAGTTTTCCTACTGTTATTAGACAGATTTTCATTACGACTTTTTAAAATCCCGTTGATCCTCTCATAAATCTGAAAATTATCAAAACCAATAATGTTATGCCCAGAAATAACATCATATTTCGTAGTAGTATTACAAAACCTGTAAAGATTATCTATCTCCTCATCAACATTACGAGAAACAAGTTGTTTTACCTCAGAGTCTCTCCAACTTGTTGGGCAGTCTAAAATATCAAAACTAAACTCTTCATTTACCAAATTCTTATCTGATTCAAAAACCACGTCAAAATCAGAAAAACCAATGATATCAATAGGGATATTGCTCTTTCCTTCCTCAAACTTCGTAGTCTCAATATCATAGACTAGTATCTTAAGTTTCTTTTTTTCTCCACCTGTATCAAACAACCATGTCTCCTCATTAGCTGCTAAATCAACAAGGGCTCTCTGCTGGTAGGGGATATCATGCTCAGCTGTATAAAAACCAAGGTTGAAAAAAAGATGATTACTAACCTCGGGGACAAAATATGATCTTTTAGTATAAACCCTAAATATCTTCTTTTTTCCTTTGGAATCCCAGAAACTATTATATTCTTCGATATCTCCAATCTCTTTTATCTTTGATAGAGCGTTATCCTCTGAGTTGTTTTCTTTCCATTTTTTGATGAGCTCTTTTCTAGCAGATTCTATGTTTTTTCCTTTAGGACAGAAAACTAGGAAATATGGTTGATGCAGCTTAGATAAATCTCTAGGTGTTTCCCCCTTTAGATAAAGGTAATCTGATGAAATACCGAGTAACAAATCTTTTGTAATAACTATTTACCCCCAATATCTCTGATTTCTCCTAATAAATACATTGTTTATACTTAAACTCTTAGAATTAACCTTATATCCCATCTTTGTATTTTACTTCTTTGATTTTTTATGACAACTCAAATAGTTTACTCAAAAATTTTCAGTAGACATGATAACCCAAGGCATCCTGAAAACGCACAGAGATTATCTGTAATGATAAACGAAATAGAAAAATCCTCTTTTTATGATGAACTTGAGTTTATTGAACCAGGACTCCTTAGAGAAGAATGTCTCTATGATATACATTCTGAGGAAATGATTCAACAAGTCAAAGAAATGAGTCGTTCAGGGGGTTCTTGGATTGATCTTGATACATATGTTTGTAAATCAGATTATGAAACTGCTCGGCTTGCAGCAGGCGGTTTACTTCGAGTATGTAAAAACGTGTTAAATGGAAAATCTGATAATGGATATGCTCTTGTTAGGCCACCAGGGCATCATGCAACAAGAAATAGATCAATGGGTTTCTGTCTTTTTAACAACGCAGCAATAGCTGCAAATGAAATAGCAAAAAAAGGAAAAAAAGTGTTAATCTTCGATCCAGATGTACATCATGGTAACGGAACACAAGATATCTTTTATGATCGAAAAGATGTAATGTACCAATCGACTCATCTATCACCACACTACCCGGGAACAGGTGATGTAAGTGAAATAGGAATTGGTGAAGGGGAAGGATATACAATAAACGCGCCTCTTAGTTATGGAAATGGAGATAAAGCCGTGTCGCAAATACTGGGAAAGATTTTTTTACCAGTTGCTAGGCAATTCAAACCAGATATAATCATATTTTCCACAGGATTTGACTCACATTATATGGATCCACTAGGTGGTCTAAAATTTACAACTAACTTTTATGGTGAAATGATAAAAAAATACCAAGAAATTCAACCGAAAATTGTCTGTACACTGGAGGGAGGGTACAACCTGCAATCAATTGGAAAATGTTTAATCTCCCAAATCGGGCGAATGACAAATCATCCAGTATTCTTTGATGATATTGTAGATGAAAATTCAGATGTAGAACAATTAATCAATCAACTAATAATTAACATCAGTGGTTATTGGAAAGTATGAACTTTTTAGTCGAATATCATTCCTATACCTGAAGCAGCAGAGTCCTCTTGTTCCAAGATTTTATCATTTATCTTCTTGGCTTTTTTCTCATCGAGTTTTTTCAACTCGAGCTCTTTAGCTAGCTCCTTAGCTCTTTTCAATCCTTCTTTACTGCCCTCTATCTTAACATATGAGAATTCTCCATCCATACTGAGAGAACTAGACTCTCTGGTAAGTATACTCTGTCTACTTACAAGGTCATCTTTTATAAGCTTGTTAATTTTTCCTGCATCTTCAGATCTGACTTCAAAGATTGCATATGTCAATTTCAATCACCTTTTATCTGGGATGAAACAAAATATAATATATAAAATTAATCTCTACAGTAATGTAATCTACCATTTTCATTGGTTTTTAACATAAAAAATATTTTTTTCATTAATTTTGTTATCTAAAAAGAGTAGGAGAAAACTATAAATCTGATGAGAATATTTATTTTAACATTGCTATAGTGAGGGAATGGGAAAATGAAGATAAAAAATTTAGTGATAATACTTTTTCTTTTCGTTATTTCAGTTCTTTTTATGATTACTCTCTTGGGTGAATCAGCTAAATCTGTTGGGAATGAAATATTCGTTGATGATGATTCATATTATATTAGGGATGGAACTGCTGAGCATCCTTATGAAACCGTTCAGTACGCTATTGATGCGGCAGAACCAGGTGATACAATATATGTTTTTGGCGGTATCTATAACGAGTCTTTATCTATAAACAAAGAACTAACGTTGATGGGCAGTATTGAAGATGGTAATAGCGTTATTTATTATCGTACTCCTCATAAATATACTATAGAGATAACGGCAGATAATGTAAATCTCACAGATTTTTTTATAAAAGATGATAATAATTATATCATCTCATATATCCAAGGTGCTCTTGTACGTATAACAGCGGATAATGTTATTATAAACAGGAACACTATAAGTAACTGTAAAAACGGTTGGGGTATCGATATAGATTCTTCTGATGGGCATCTGATAAGAGATAATATTATTGATAATATGCTAGTTGGAGTTTATGCTGAATCTTCTAAAACAGATGATTTTGTTGGTAATGCTATTAAAAACTGTGAATCTTATGGAGTTAAATTAGAATCCTCAGATGAAATTAGATTTCATGAGAATGAAATACAGAATGGTAAATATGGGGTTCATAGTACAGATTGCGAGAATTTGAACTTCAGTAAAAACGCTATAACTGATAATCAGTTATATGGTATAGCTTTGTATGATAGCGATAATGGAATTATAAAAAAGAATGAGATTAGTTATAACGGAGCAGAGGGCATTCATTTAGATTCCGACGATTATAAAGTCAAGAAGAATGCAATTATTTACAATCAAATAGGTATAAACCTGATGGGATTAAATTGTGAAATATTTAGCAATTCTTTTAACCGTTCTGATGTGAATGGTATTTATGCCAATTCACAGAGTAGAGGAAACAAAATTTATCTAAATACATTTTATAAAAATTATTTGAACGCTCGTGAAAATGGACATAATACTTGGGATAATTATGATCTTGAAAAGGGTAATTATTGGGATGATTATAACGAGATCGATAAATATCCAAAAGACGGAATTGGAGACACCTCATATACTACAGGAGGTGTCATGGATAGGTTTCCTATAGGGAAATTCTTGGAACCCCCTAATAAACCTTCAAATCCTTCACCTGTGGATGGTAAAGCCAATGTAGGATTAAAAATAACTCTTAAAACGAAAGTTACTGATCCAGATAATGATTTATTAACAGTTTCCTTCTATAGAGTACATAATATTACAACTAATGAAATCGAACTAATAAGCATTGTTAAAAATGTTCCTAGTGGAGACACCGCGTCTTGTAATTTTAATTTGAATTTTGATACAACATTTGCATGGTTTGTTAATGTTACCGATGGTAAATTATTCAATATATCTGATACATGGTTTTTTTACACCCGGGCGAGACCCGCAGATAATGATCCACCTGTTGCAGTTATGGGGGTTTCTAGCAATTCCGTAAAAGAAAACGAGGAAATCACTTTCGATGCTTCCGGTAGTTATGATCCTGACCCAAAAGGCAAGATTGAGTTTTATCGTTGGAATTTTGGTGATAATACTAGTGAAATTATTTCTGTTGACCCAAGTCATTCTTATAAGAGAGCAGGGAATTATAAGGTTTATTTGACTGTTATAGATAATTTTGGTACAAGCTCTCAAACTTCAGCTACAATTTATGTCAAAGGAGACGAACCTGTTGGAAATCTAAAACCAATTGCAGATATTTCTGCTCCATCTTCAGGTAAAGTTGGGGCTAAACTTACTTTTGATGGTTCAGATAGTAATGATCCTGATAATACTGATGAAATAGAAAGCTATCATTGGGATTTTGGAGATGGAAAAACTGCTATAGGAGAAACTGTACAACATACTTACAATTCAGTGGGAACTTATACAGTCACTCTAACTGTTACAGATGATGAAGGCAGTGGGGATAATGAGAGTGTAACAATTACAATTAAAGCCTCGTCTTCCTCAGATGGAACGCCAGGTTTTGATGTCGCCATCGTTTTAATAGCTTTTGCCTCGATCATCTTTTATATGCGAAGAAAGAGGAAATAATTTTTTTAAACATTTGTCAAGATTTTAATCTCTCATTTTTTCTAGGCGATAGACGAGTACATCTGAATAAATCGTTCGATTTGTTGGAATAGCTATAGAACGTACAATTGGTGGAAAACTAAAATAAGTGCCTGTAATCTTAGTAATCTTCAAACCACATATCCTTGCAAGATTCCTCATATTCGATTTTCCAAAGCAATGTATATGTGTTTGGTCTTCTCCTATATTGTTGAGAATATCCCCTGAAACAATTCTGAATTTATTAGGAGTTGACAAGATTATTCTTCCCTTGTCAGATAACATTTGTTTACATTGTTTGAGTAGTGATTTAAAATTTTCAATGTGTTCAATTATTTCTAGCATAAAAATTATGTCAACTTTCTGTGTTTTAATAAATTCAGGTAATCCATTTTCAAGATTATGTCCAAAACAGATATCTAACCCAAGATATTTATCTAAATCTATATGTGGAAAAAATCTAACTAAGTTTAGATCTGAACCACAACCAAGATCTAAGATGCTTTCATTTTCTTTTAATTCTGCCAATTCAAAAGCTTTTTTGAAACGAATCTTCATATTTCTAGGAGCAAAAGAATCAACTTGTTTTTCGAGAGTTGTAAAATATTCCTCCCGTAGATTATTGAGTTCAATATCTTCGATTTCGTCTTCATTTTTAGACGACGCTGCTAAAGTTGTATCATCGTTCATTCTGTCCTCCCACAACTGAGTAAGAATTTCAACATAAAACCAATTATTCCGCATTATAATAATCTTGCGAAAAATTACTTGATTTGAATATAAGCCGATGGAGGGATTTGAACCCCCGACCTGCTGATTACAAATCAGCCGCTCTACCGGTCTAAGCTACATCGGCATACTGTTTCTTTGTCGTAATGTCAATTCCTATATAAAATTCTCTTGGCGAATATGTCTTAATTTTCCTAATATTCATTTTCCCAATTACGATATTATTTTTCTCTCCGATTTCTTTCAATTTGTTAACTCTCTCTTCTAGGTCCTCCTCCATATCTAAGATATCATAATAATGGATAACTGCTTCATCAGAAATAATTTTTAAAGCATATTTAAAAAACGAAAATGCTGAGAAAGGGAGATTCATGATTATACGATCAGCTTTCACATTTTTATTTTTAAATATTTTTTCTACATCCTTAGCATCAGCATTAATAATTTCTATCCTATCCAACAAATTATTTATTTTGATATTCTTTTTTGCATATTCAACGGCATCCTTGTTTTTATCAACAGCATATACCATATTTGGTTTTCCGTAGTTAGCTATCATAATGGAAAATGGTGCAACACCTGAGAACATGTCAACAACAATTTCATTTATTTTTACAAGAGACGCAACTCGTTTCCGCTCATTTGCAAGCCTAGGTGAAAAATAGGTTTTACTCACATCGAGAGCAAATTTTAAACCATATTCATTATGAAGTGTTTCTGTGTTTTTTTCTCCTGCTATCACTCTTACTTTTCTGGTTCTTAGCTCTCCGGTTATCGGTGGGCTTAAACAAACAGTTCTTATATTCTTATTCGCCTGCATTAATGCTTCTGCTATTTGCTGCTGGTAGTCTAGAAGCTTATCGTTTATCTTTACTAATATGATATCTCCAATCACATCGAAAGAGGTTGGTAATTTATCTACTGGATGAGCTGGTACGTTCACTAGATCTTTGTATGATTTAGGCTTTATCGTTTTTATTTTGAACTCCCTTTTTGTAATATTATAACCTTTAACTTCGTTTGTTACTTCTCTTACTGGGAAATAAACAAAAAATTGATCTTTAGCTATTCTAAGGTCGTCTCTAAGTATTTTTTTTTCAACGAGTTTTTTCCGTGTTTTTTCAGCTTGTTTTACACCTACTTTTAGACCTATGGCTGTTTCAGTGTTCATTTTTCCTGGTTTATATAAGAGATGATATTGTTAATCTTTACCTTTCAAATATCTAAAAAATAGATAGTCCCGCCTCCCGGATTTGAACCGGGGACCTGCCGGTTACGGCCTGTAAGGGTCTACAGCCGGCCGCTCCAGCCAGACTGAGCTAAGGCGGGATAGAATAAAAAAGGCAATAACGATAGTTATATTTATTTGTTAAGGTTATTTTGTTTCTCAGTTTGTTATGAGATTTGGAATAATTGTTTGTCCGAAGTGTAAGAGGACAAAGGCTGTGGATTTATTTAGTAAGACTACTAAGTGCATTGGATGTGGCAGGATCCTTAAGTTGAAAGAATTAAGGATTCTTTATAGAACTAATTCTCAGCAGGAGTTAAGAAGAGCTCTTGGTTTAATCAACGCTGAGATGGCAGGTAAGCTTAAAGATTTCAAAAATCTTCTTTGATAATAAGTTTTATTAGAGAGATGTTGATTTGGTGGATGAAGTGGTCTGATTTGACTAGTATAAAAAGGATAGTACTTGATGTTCTTAAGCCTCATGCTCCATCAATTATTGAATTAGCTGGGAGGCTAGGTGGTTTGGAAGGTATTTCCGGTGTAAATATTTCTCTTGAGGAAGTTGATAAAGACACAGATAGTGTAAAGATTACTATTGAAGGTACAAATATTGATTATGAGAATGTTAATCAGACAATTTCTGAATGTGGTGCAGTTATTCACTCTATCGATGGGGTATCTGCTGGGATGAAAATAGTTGATGAGGTTAACACCCCGCAGGATCGCTAAATATGTGATTTAGAATTATAGTTTTTTTATGTTCTTATGTAGGTAGTTAACTAGGTAGGACTTTATTTGAATCTGTTGGTAGGATAAGTAAAATCGTAACTTATATAAACGAGGTAGTTATTTACGGTGAAAGCGAGGGTCCGGTGAGGACACAACTATGAAAGCTAACCTATGTGTTTAGATGAAATTATGGCTTTCATTTACCGGTTCACGGTGTGAATCGATGTGGTGGTGAAAAACTGGACTTATATCTAAATAAGAGAGTAGATAAATTTAGTTAGGAGGAAAACAAAATGAGAGGTAGGAAAATATTAGCTACAATTATAGCAATGGCAATGATTTTGTCTGCTATAGTGTTAATAAGCAATACACCTAGTGCTGCTATCCCCGGTCATAATGAATGGGGAAACGCCAACATGGAGATAGTAGTATTTAAGACATATGCTGATGGAGTTATAACGATAAACACGACTGGCTGGGCAGCAGATACTTATTATCTGTATTACCCTATATATGGAGAGGATGGCTTAGGTAGTGCCAGTAACTTTAATTGGTCTACTGTCCCATATAAAGTAGGAGGCTATAATGTAAGAGTAGATGCCACCCCCGCGGATGATGATGAGTTAGATGCCGGTGGGGCTGCTATCGATTTTAACTGTTCAGGTATGTGGATTTTTGATACAGATGGCAATCACAATGGTAACAACTCTGCTAGCTTTGATGGTTATATGTGGGTAAATACCTCTAGCGAGGATAACGGTGACGATTATTTATATATAGATAGTATAGATGATATTTACTATAATAGCACAAGTAATGTAGCAATTATAGTTACAGACCAAGACGACGAGCAAGTTGGTTGTATGATCTCTGTTTTGGATCCTGATGGCAAAACAGTTTATCATGCATATCGTGCAGATGGTAAAAGGACTCTAGGTTCTACCAATTTTTCTAAAGCTGGTGAATATAGAGTATTGGCATATCTAGATGCAGACGAAAACCAACAGCAGGTTTATTTCTATCCTGATGGCGAAACAGACTATGAGGCATATAACAGCAGTTATGGTAACGGTACAAACTTCCCAATTGATCCAGATAACGGCGGTTTTAATGACTATAACTATGGCGTAGTTGGTCCTTTTGATCCACCAGAGTACAATGCAACACCTGTAATATTTGAAGTATTAACTGGTAAACCTGCTATCATATTGACAAATGCTTCACCTGTTTATTGGGGTCACCAGACAAAAATTGAAGTAAACGTTACTGACTACAACGGTGATGGGATATCTGGTGGGACTATTAAACTTAAGAAATCAACCGGAGCTACTTATTATACTTTGAATACAACAGTTGCTGGTAAAGAGGGCGAAGATTTCGAAAAAGTTTGGTTAAACGAGACTAAAGCAGGTCATTACACAATTGAAATGCCAAGAGCTGATCCACCATCTGATACCAATTGGTCAGACCTCGGTAACGGTACATGGTATCTATACTTTGAAATGGATATCGATGGCGGTGTCGATGCCATTTATGAATGGAATAACAGCAAAAAGCTCACAATAAGCAGCGCAAGTCCAAAAGTTGATCTCGAAATAACTGACGATGGATACTCCACCACAGGTACAAAGACAGACAAGAAAGTAGATGTTCCTCATGTAGACCCCGGTCAAAATGGCGGTGAAGAGACAATAGATATCAAATTTAAGATATATGGTAGAGGCACAACTGGAAAACGAGTGTATTATGGAGATGATACAGGCGAAAACATAGATAATATAACAATATCAGGTGACATCCTATATGCTACCACAGGCACAACCCTTAACTATAATATAGGGACCAATGAATGGACTGCAACTGTTACTCCAACTAAGCCCGGTGGAAAAATAACTATATCAGTTGATTGGCCTGGAAGTGATAATGGAACTGATAGTGAAGAGATAAATATTGTAAATGGAACAACAGTAACTACAAATCTTAACGAGTTTACTGTTGGAAACCACATAAACCTAACAGTCACAGTTAAAGACATGGACAATGATCCAATAAAAACATCCACAGTTAGAATATTCTTTGAAGGAGGCGGAAACATCAACGATACTGCTACTATTACGGGTGATAACACCGAAGGAAATGGTAAAAATGGTGAATACACTATCTGGATTAAACCATCAGATCAAGGTGGCGTAGCTCCTAAAAACATAACTATAGCAGCAAATTGGCCTGGAACTGGTAACTTCTGGGGTTATACAAAACTTAAAATGGAGAAAAACCACAACTTGATGGTTAATGCAAGTCCAACAGCAGCCTACGCTGGAGATGCAACAGAATATGATATACAGGTATCACTAGTTGGTGGAGGAGAACCTGATGATGATATAACTGTTGCACTATATGATATGAATGGAGACCTTGTAACAGGTGTTGATGAATGGACATACCCCGGTGCAGATCCAGCAGATATTGAAGACGAGGAAATCATTCTTTCAGGAGGAACTTATCAAATTTATTCCTACAACAACACATGGGATAGCCGAGGAAATAATGCTACAATAACAATTACACCATATACTGTTGAAAGCACACCAAGCGTATTAGCCTGGTTAATTGATATTGATATTAACATGAGCTTCCAGGTATTACCAGCGGTAAATGGAACATTAACTCTAAATAATGTTTCAGCAACACCAAATGCATCTGATACAACAACATCACTTGATATTGATGTGGAGGAAGGAATAGCTACTCTTGACGGTTTAAACGCTTCAACACTTGGAAACATAACATTTGCGTTCCAACCAGCCGATAGTAGCGAGTCTAGACCTGCTGAGGGTCTTGTAAGAATTACCACAGCAGTTGCAACACCAAGCCCGCCAACAATTTACCTTCTTGAGTCAACTAATGTTGTAATAACACTTACACACCCAGCTAGCAGTGATCCAATACCAGGAGTCCTTGTAGGTATAGATGAAGATATTAACTTAAGCGAGTCTATACTATCAAAGCTTCCAACTTCAACGAAAACCGATGCAAATGGTCAAGTAGCATTTGGCATAACTGCGGAGGCAACAGGTCAAGCAGTAATCTTTATCAAGGGAAACTACGACTCTGAAAATAAATACGTGATAACAGGAGCAATCAAAAAGACGCTGGAAATAGATGCACCTCCATCAGTAAATGAAGGTGAAGACTTCACAGTCACAGTAACAGACTCCAATGGTGACCCCGTAGAAAACGCTGTAGTAGAATTTGCTGGCGAATTCTACACTACGGATGCAGACGGAGAGATAGATCCTCCAATTGAAGCACCTGATGTACAAGTGACACTAGACTACGATATAGATGTAACCGCGACAGGTTACACATCTGCTAGTGATACAATAAAAGTCATTAACATGCCAGAACTATTCATCAAACCACCAGCAAGTGTCACAGAAGGAAAAACATTCACAGTTATAGCTGGTGGAGACGATGGCAACGGCAACGGAATAACAGTAACAATATACAAAAACGGAGTAGAAGTAGCTTCAGATACAACAGTTAATGGCGAGGCTACATTCAAGGTAGGTAAATCCTGGAAAGCTGGGACATATACTGCACAGGCAACAAAGACTGGTTACAACCCATCTGAGACAAAATCGTTCAAAGTTGAAGAAGCAGGTGGCACACCTGGATTTGAACTACTAACGCTCATAGCAGCAATAGGAGTAGCCTTAATACTATTAAGACGCAGACGACACTAAAAACCATACTAAAAAGGGGAAAATTCCCCTTCTCTAAACTTTTTTTATATTTTTTTAACAAACTCTTTTAACCATCTACATATACCTTTTTTTGCCAGGGTGATCAACATTACAACAGTTACAGTGATACTACCTACTATAAATGAGGAAAAAGGAGTAGGTAAAACAATAGACTCAATAAATAAAGACTATTTCAAAAAAAACAAATGGAACTTAGAAATACTCATAGTTGACGGAGATTCAAAAGATAAAACCCCGCAGATAGCAAAAGAAAAAGGAGCAAAAATAATAGTTGAAAAAAGACGAGGATATGGCCGTGCATATAAGACAGGTATGCCAAAAGCAACAGGCCACATAATCGTTACTGGTGATGCAGATGCCACTTACCCATTTGATAGGATACACAAATACATACAACTATTAATCGATGAAAACCTTGATTTTATAACTACAGACCGTTTCGCAGAGTTAAAACATGGTTCCATGAGTGTTAAACATTGTTTTGGGAACATGATACTTGCTATAACACTTCGTATACTGTTCTTAATTAACATTAGAGACTCTCAATCGGGTATGTGGATATTCAAGAAACAGGCACTTAAGGAGATACAACCCCTTGAGGATTTTAATGATGGTATGCCTTTCTCTGAGGAAATAAAAATTGAAATGTTCAAATCAAAAAATGTAAAATCCCGGGAAATCCTTTCGTCTTTACATCCTAGAGAGGGAGAAGTAAAACTAGAAAGTTTTAAAGATGGCTGGAGGAACCTTAAATTCCTGTTTTTAAAAAGAATTAGATAACTTTCTCAATTTCTTTCTTAAGTATCTCATTTATTGTTTTTCCATCTGCTTTTCCACGTAGTTGCTTCATAATAATGCCCATTAGTGGTCCTATAGCTCCGAGTCCTCTTTGTTTGATGAAATCTATTCTTTCTGATACAATTTTCCTAGCAATTTCTTCTATATCTGATACATCTGTTGTACCCAAATTGCGAGACTCAATTGCTTTTTCTATAGGATCATGTGGGTTCTCTATAAGATATCTTAATATATCAGGTATAGCTTCTTTAGAGTATCTACCCTTTGAGAGCGCTGAGAAGACTTTTACGAGCATTTCTTCGTTTATAACCTGTATATCAAGTCTTTCCTTTTCAAGCTCTGATAACGTGTTTAATAACGTTCTAATGATTGTGTTTCTGTGCCCTGAGAACTGTTTAACAAGTTTTTCAAAATCTTTCTCATAACCACTAGACAAGATCTGTTTGGTTTGCTCAGAGTTAATTTCATATTCTTTTATAAAACGTTGTTGTTTTTCTTCAGGTTTCTCTGGTAGGTTATTCTTTATCTTTGTAATATATTTTTTAGTGATTCTAACTGGTTGAACATCAGTTTCAGGGTACATCCTAGCAGCACCAGGTAGTGGCCTCAGATATTCAGTGGAATCATCTGGAAGAGCTCTTCTAACCTCTTCTAATACTCCCTCGAGCGATTTCTTTGCTCTTTCTATAACAGCCTGCATAGCATTGTTAACGACTTTTTCTGCACCTAATACTATTACAAAAGCATCTTTATCCCCTGTTTTTAAGATACTTTTAATCTTATCAACATCTTTACTTTTTATACCGTAACCTGGCAGTTCATCGCTGTGTATTATGCCCCTTATTCCAGATGCATGTCTAGCATAAACTGCAAATTCCTTACCCAATCGAGTGTGTTTCTGTTTCAATAAACCTTTGAAACCCAGGAGTTTAATTGCTTTTGCACATCCCTTATCTTTTAGTGCTTTCTTTACAATTTTAGAATCACATTTTTTTAAAACATTTGTGATATCAACTAGTTTTATACCTTCAAAATCCTCTTTTTTTATAGTTTTACTAAGTTTTTCTTTAATTTCTACTAGTCCTATCTGTCTCAATGTCTCCGCCTCTAGAACACCAGATATAGAACTCAACGATTGAACACCTTTTATTTCAACACGAGCACCATTAGAAACAGAAATATTTAGATCCTGACGTATAGTCCCAAGTCCACGTTTAACCATCCCCGTAGCACGAATTAGTAACCCTATACGTTCCGCTATTTTTCTAGCATGCAAAGGATTTTTAATATCCGGATCAGTAGCTATCTCAATCAATGCTATACCAAGTCGATCTAGACCATAATTCACAAGTTTACCTTTTTCTTCTATTTTTCTCGCAGCATCCTCCTCAAGAGCAATGGTTTGAATACCTACATCATCAATTTCTCCGCTTATGGCTATTAAAGCTGTCCTCTGGAAACCACCCGTGTTAGACCCATCAATCACTATTTTTCTCATAAAATGTATTTCATCAACAGGTTTTGCACCGATAAGAGCTGCAACTGTTAAACAAATATTTATAGCCTCAGGATTAGCAGAGTGCGGTGGCTCCTCATCAGCTTCTACAAGACATGTTGAGCTATTAGAAGCAGTATAGAGGAATAACCTGTTTTTTTTAGACTCTGCAAGAGCAGCACGGTCAACATCACCGAGCTCACTCTGCGTAGGTCTAAGGAAACGTTTAAAGGAGTAATCTGTGTCCTCAGTGATTTCAGATTGACATTCGCAGAACAGTTTATGTGTATCAAGCTGTTGATGTATTTCAAGTCCTGCTTTAAAACCAATTTTCTTGTAATCCATTGTCTCAGATGGCATAAGAAATAAGGTTTATTACTGTTACTACAAAAACTGGTTTATCCAACAACTGATGTTTCTCTTTCGATTTTTTTATCTTTAAACCTATCCAAATTCAGACTCTCCAGTATATCAGATGTTTTACCCTCAACGATAAGACCAGATAGTAGTAGGGTAACCCTGGGGGAAAGCATGAAACCATGTCCGCTAAACCCGTTACACTGAATGAACCCTTTCACTTTTTCTATTTCTCCTAGGATTGATCGCGCATCAGGTGTTACATCATAAAAACCAGTCCAATGACGAAGCATGTTCACATTTTTAAGAACAGGTGCATAACGTGTTAGTGTCTTTGCCATATGTTTAACAAACGAAAGAGTAGGTATTGTTTTATATCCACTTCGCTCCCCTGGTATGGGTAGACCACCAATGATTTGCCCTTCTTTTTGTTGACTAAAATAGATACCATCTTTAAAAGAGATTACCATTGCTTCAAACATGGGTTCAAGACGCTCAGTAACCATTATTTCTTTCCTAAAAGGTATATTTGGTAGTTTAACACCTGCCATTAGGCCTATGTCTTTGGACCATACACCAGCAGCATTTACAACAGTGTCTGTTTTTATATTCCCTCTGTCTGTTATAACTTCTTTGATTTTTTTGTTATCTAGTTTTATATCAACAACATTTGTATGAGTATAAATAGTTGCACCATTTCTCCTAGCTGCGTTGGCATATGCAAAAGTTGTTTTAAACGGGTTAGCATGACCATCTGTTGGACAAAAAGTAGCACCAATAGCTCTCATGCCTTTTACATCTAGTATTGGTACGACATCTGTTATTTGCTCTGGTTTTAATATATCAACTTTTAAACCAAGAGAACGCTGCATTTCCACATTTTTCTCAGATTGTTTCATATCTTTATCATTATGAACAGCAATCAGGTACCCTCCTTGGCGAAATTCTATGTCCTCGCCGAGTTCCTTGCTGAGTTTTTCAAAAATTTTTACACTTTTCATCGAGAGCTCTATGTTCTCTTTTGTGGACCATTGTTGTCTTATACCCGCGCCACAAGCACCCGTTGCACCAGATGATAAATATTTTTTTTCAAGAACTACAACATCAATCTTTCTCCTTGCTAGTTGATATGCTAAAGAACACCCGTTTACACCACCACCAATGATTACTACTTCTGCTTTATTTTTCATTTTTTATCACTTGCAAGAGTACCAAGAGAAACAGGTACAATAGGCGGACGAGACGTGGGTAGAGATTTTTTTGTAACCTTTTTACCTGTTTTCTTTTCAAGTATTTTAGTTACCAGTTGGATACATACACGGCCCTGGCATGGTCCCATTCCAATTCTAAGTTTCTTCCTGAGTTCTTCAAGATCAGTATAGCCTTCATCAATAGCTTTAACTACGTCTTCTTCTATGATATCTTCACATCGGCAAACAATTGCTCTTTTTTTCATATTTTAAACCCTTATATTTCTAACATCCATAGCAAGTTTTTCTTTTACTTCAACAGTGATAACCATGGTTTTACCCTTTCCAACGACTTTTTTCACAGTTCCCTTGTCTATTTCTTTTCCCTCTCTATTAAGTGCATGTAATGTTTCCCCAACCTCTGGAACAGGTAGAAACTCATAAGGAAGTGTAACCAATGCTTTTCCCTTCTCGTTTTTTACCACAAAAATTGCAAGACCTGGGCATATACCAATGCATTGTCTGCAACCTATACATTTATTGTAATCAACTATTGGTGGAGCGTTAACGTCTTTCATTGAGATGGCATTAACTGGGCATGATTCAACGCATGGGTCACATGGTATCTCTTGGATGCATTCAATTATTGCTACACCCTTTTCAAGCTGTTTCCTGGTAGGGATTTTTAAATCCCTAGTGGTTAAAACACCTGTTTTTTCGTAATCAAGCATTTTTTTTCTCCAATAGTTTTTTTATTTTTTTCTTTGCTATTCTAGGTTTCTTACTAAAAGGTCCTTCTCTCAGTTTTTCTAGTTCTTCTATGTACTGTTTCCTCAGTGATTTCGCATTTTTATCATAACCAAGTTGTAATGCTGCTGAAACACCTGCTATTTTTCCCTCTATCATAGCCGTGGATGCCTCTTCGATACTAGAGGCGTCACCAGCAACGTATACATTTTTCACAGTGGTCTGCATCGAGTTATCATGAAGTGCGATATACCCTCCTGCTTCTGGGACGGACTCCATTTTGATCCCTATCTGAGATAGAAGCCTTGTTGAAGGTAATAAGCCAACTGCGAGACATATAGTATCACAATCAATTTTTTCCTCAGATCCCTTGATTGGCTGCCAGTTTTTATCAAGTTTTACAACAGTTGCACCCTCAACTTTTCCATCACCATATACTTCTTTAATTGAATGAGACGTGTAAATTGGAACACCACAGCGTCGTAGTTTTGCAGCATGAACATGGTAACCACCGATTTTTGGAGCAGCTTCCACAACCCTATCGACTTTTATACCTGCTTGAAGTAGTTGATATGATACAATGAGGCCAACATTTCCAGCGCCAACCATGATTACTTTATCACCTGGTTTTACACCATATACGTTCATAAGTGTTTGTACAGCACCCGCACCATATACGCCTGGTAAATCATTTCCCGGAAACAGTAACATGTTTTCCATTGCTCCACAGGCAAAAACTACTGCTTTGCAGTTAATCTCGTATAATGTGCTTTTATAATCATCTCTTTTTACAACTCCGAATTTATGTTTCTTTTTATCACTCTCATAGTACCCAATAACTGTGGAGTCAAGCATTAACTTGATTTTTCCTTTTTTCTCTAGTTCTTTTGCCTCCTCTCCTAGATCTTTTGCTATTTGGGTACCTCTTGTACCTGCTTTTTCATGTTTTGAACCAAAAAACTTATGTGTTTGTTTGACGAGCTGCCCCCCGATTTGTTGATTTTCATCTACTAGTAATATATTTGCGCCTTGTTTCGCTCCTTCTATACTTGCACAGAGCCCTGCAGGTCCAGCACCAACAATTAATATATCAAAATCAATAGTTTTAACTGGTTTTCCTTTGAAATCTGCATCTGGGAATTCAGCAAACTTCCCCTGTGTTTCAACACGTATACCCTCGCTTAAAGGTGCTATGCATGTTCTAACATTAGGGACACCATTAACTCTCATTAAACATGAAGAGCATTTACCAATTCCACAAAAAAAACCACGGGGGCTATCATATTTGAGACTTGTTGTAAGCTTTTTAATTCCTCGAGCGTGAAGAGCTGATGCGATTGTATCTCCATGGAGGCCATCGATTTTTTTGTTATTAAAATAGAATGTGATTTTATCCCGATCTTTGAAGTCGATTATGGGATGTTTTTTTATTCTCAAAAATAATTCCCCACTCCCGAATAATGACCCTGTTTAAAAACACTTATGTTAAAAAAAATTGTTTTTTTATTTTATTTGTACGTCTTTTATTGAATGATGTCTGCTTGCTAGTTTACGGATTATTTCTATGTTTCTCCCTGCTTTACCAATTATTTTAGATTTATCACTAGGGCTCACTTCTACTTTTGCAATAGTAGTTTCTCCTTCTCCTTCTAACGTAACTTCTTTGGTACTGTAGGGTTTACATAGGTTAATGATGAATTTCTTTTTATCTTCATCAAACTCGACGAGTTTTATACTTTTTTTGAACATGTTCCTTAGTTTTTCCAGGTTTCTTGCTTTAACGCCTATAGCTGCTCCAAGTTGACCTTTTCGTATAATAAAAACTAGTTTATCCTCAGCTATTATACAGTCTAGAACATCGGTTTTAGTGATTTTGCTAGCCATGTTAATGTATTGCATATTTTCATTAGAAAGAAGAATATCTGTCATATACGATTACCTTTTTTTAACAAGATTTAAAATGTTAGAACCGCCATCATCCAAGACAGCGAAAACAGAAACAGCGAATGCTTTACCACAGGTGTACCCAAGATCGATAGAGTTAGAATCCGAGATGTAGACTGGGACTTTTTTCTTTTTAGCGAGACTATCAATCTCAGTTGCAACTGGGCAGTTTTTTGCTAGTACTATTAGTTTAGCTGAGCCTTTGTCTAATACTTGTTTTGTTTGTTTTGTCCCAATTTTTACTTTTCCTTTTTTAATAGTGTTTTTTAAGACTTTATCAACATCTACCATTTACTATTTCCCCTTCTTTTTACTACTACTTTTTCGTTTCATTATTAGTTCAACTGCACCTGTTCCCAGGTTAACTGGTTGCCCTACTATGATGTTTTCGGCTACACCACCGAGTTTATCGGTTTCACCACGTTTTGCAGCATGTAACAGATGGGCAACAGTGATTTCAAAAGCAGCACGTGAGAGTACTGATTCTTTTTCTTTGCTAACACCATGCCGTCCTATAGCTCTTATTGTTCCATCCGTGGTCATAATATCTGCTACTAGCATGATATGTCTGAGATCAACGTTTAATCCTTGTTCTGAGAGGGTGTTATGTGCTTCTTGTATTATCATGTTACGAGCTGCTTCTATACCTAGTACTTTTCCAACGGCTTGTATATCATTTGTTGTTGTTCTATATTGGTCTACGCCTTCTACTTCTAGTACTTTTTCTAGGTTGCTTCCTTCGCTATATATTACGTATCCCTCATTTGGTTCTTTCCTTATGATGATACGTTTGATACCATCTATGCCTTTTACCTGTAGGTCTTTAAGTATTTCATTGACGTCGAGTAGTTTTTTGTAGCTAGGGTCATCTAATGTTATTTTAATGCGGTCTTTTTCAGCTTTGGCATCTATTCCTCTTATTTTTTTGTTGTAGTCTACTAGCTCATCCATTGTTATGTTTTTATCTTCTATTGTTTTTTTATTGGGTATAATATAAATAACTAGGTTTGTGAGATCCGTCTCGATATCTGCTACGGTGTTTAAACGAGTGATTTCTATTTGATTAGCGACTTTTTTTGCTAGATTCGGGTTGAGTTTATATTCATCTCTTAGGTAGATATTCATCATAGGCGTAGATGGCGTGGATCTTGCATCTACGATTTCTATAAGCCGTGGTAAGCCTAATGTAACGTTTATTTCAGCGACACCAGCGTAGTGGAATGTTCTCATTGTCATCTGTGTTCCGGGTTCACCAATGCTTTGTGCGCTTACTATTCCACATGCCTCTGATGGGTCGATAAGGTTTTTCTCATATTCAGCTAATGTTTTGTCGATAATGTTTTTTAATTTTGGTTTTAGTTTTTCATTTTCTATGATTTCTAAAATGATTTTATCAATTATGGATTTTGGTAAAGATTTACCTTTTAGGATTTCTTCTATTTCTTCTCTAATTTTTTTATGTTCTTTTGGTTCTTCTACTTTTTTAGGTAGGGGCAGTGGTATAAATTCTTTTTTTTCTTCTTTTTCGCCTTTTACAGGTTTCTTTTTAGTCTTTTCTCTTTTAGTTTTAACTTCTTTGGTTTTCTCTGTGGTTTTTTTCTTAGCTGGTTTTTTTATTTTTTCCTCTGGTGTTTTAATTGTTTTCTTTTCCTTTACTGTTTTTTTTGTAGGTGTTTTCTTCGGTGTCGGTGTTGTTTTTTTAGTTTCTTTCTTTACTTGTTTTTTGGTTTTTTTATCCTCTTTTTTAGGTTTATTCGCGCTAGTTTTTTTAGCCATTTTTATCTACCCTCTTTTGTATCAGTGATTATTCTATCTACGTCTACAGCATTTCCATTTATACTCCTAGCGGGGTCTACACCGTCTTCTCCATAAGTGAATTGTATTATTTGTCCTCCTGAGTGTCTCACGGTCCCATCGTTTTCTACTTTGACGTCTTCTAACGCGTTAATTAATCGTCTTTGCATGTAACCTGATCTGGAGGTACGTACTGCTGTGTCTACTAGACCTTCTCGTCCTCCCATTGAGTGGAAGAAATATTCGGTGGGTGTTAGCCCGGTTTTGTAACTACTTGCTACGAATCCTTTTGCGCTTGCCCCGAGGTCATGTTTTTTGAAATGCGGTAGGGTTCGATATTGGTAGCCTCTGTGTATTCTTTCACCTCTTACTGCTTGTTGTCCTACGCATCCGGACATCTGTGATAGGTTAAGCATGCTCCCTCTGGCTCCGGATTTTGCCATGATAACTGCGCTATTGTTCAAACCTAGATGTTTTCCTGCGATTTCTCCTGCCATGTCTCTTGCTCTACCTGTGACTCTCATTATTTCCATTTCAAGGGTTTCTTCAAGGCTTCTACCAGGTAATGATTCTAGTTCCCCATTTTCATAGGCTTTTACAAGGCTGCTTATTTTCTGCATAGCCTTAGCTAATCCTTCTTCTATTTGTCTTTTCGCCTCAGCAGGTATATCCTCATCGTCTATACTTGTTGTGAAACCAAATAATGTTATGGTTTCTACTGCGAGTCTTGTGACTTTATCTATGAATTCTCTACCTGCATCCATTCCATGGTCCCGGATTATTCTGTCTAAAACTCTTCCTTTAAACGCACCAATACTGTTTTCATCCACTGTCCCCTGTTTCAGTACGCCATTTTTTATTATAACATATGCATTATGTGGACAGTTTGGTGCTTCACATTTTTCACAGTTAAGGCAACATTTGGATTTATATTCTAGATTAAGGTCCTCTGGTAGTAGTGCGCTGAAAATATCTTTTACATCAACATATCTTTTGCCTTTTTCCACTATTGTCTCTGGTATTTTTCCTTCATATCCAATAGCTGCCAGTATGTGTGAAGCTGTATCAATTTGAATTTTCCTAGGATCATGTGTTAATAGAAAACATCCAGATATGTGGTCATGTATGCCTCCGATTATAGCCCCGCCGAATCGAGGTGAAAGAATGTTTTCTTGAACTTTCATGAGTATTTCTGCTTCAGCTTTTGCTTCTTCACCTTGTAACACGTGGAGGTTCATTTCATCTCCATCGAAATCAGCGTTATATGGTGGGCATACACTAAGATTGAATCTAAAAGTCTTATATGGTACTACTTTAACTCGATGTGCCATCATAGACATACGATGAAGACTAGGCTGTCGGTTGAAAAGAGCTAAATCCCCATCCATTAGTTGTCGTTCCATTACTGCTCCTATCTCTAGTTTTTCAGCTACATCTTCAGCGTTTTTCTCTGTTACTTTGATACGTTGTTTCATCCCTTCGGTTTCTCTTATAACATAGTTTACACTAGGCTGATGTATACTAGGATCTTTAGGTGGAGCTGATTTTTCTTTAATCAGCTTTTTACACCATTCGATGTTATGTGGTGTAACTTTCACTGGGATGGTTAACTCTTCAGCTATCTTCCTTGGTACGCCAATTTCGTTTATACTCAGGTTTGGATCAGGTGAAATAACAGTTCGTGCTGAAAAATTCACTCTCTTACCTGATAGATTGCTTCTGAAACGCCCCTCTTTTCCTTTTAGACGTTGCGCTAAGGTTTTTAATGGTCTCCCTGAACGATGACGTGCTGGTGGGATACCAGATGTCTGATTATCGAGATATGTTGTAATATGATACTGTAAGAGCTCCCATAGGTCTTCTACTATGAGCTGTGGTGCACCAGCGTCTCTGTTTTCTTGTAAACGTTGGTTTATACGTATAACATCAACTAGTTTGTGTGTAAGGTCATCTTCTGATCTCTCTCCTGATTCAAGTGTTACAGATGGCCTAACTGTGACTGGTGGCACTGGTAGGACTGTTAGGATCATCCACTCTGGCCTAGCTGCTTTTTTGTTTATATCTAGTAGTGAAAGCTCTTCATCTGATATTCTCTCCAACCATTCTCTTACTTCTGACGGGGTGATTTTTTTACCATTCTCTCTTAGAGACGTTGGTTTGTCCAGTTCTATTTTTCCTACTTCTCTCCCACAATGTGGGCATTTCTCAGCTTTTACACAGTCTTTTGTTATTTGTTTGAAAAGATATGCAGTGTCTCTACCTTCTCTTTCGTATTTTTCAATTTCTTTGGCATATTCTTCTTTTTCTTTATCGGTTAATAGTATACGTCCGCATTCTCTACATGTTGATCGAAGGTTGTTTCTTATTGATTTAACAAGTCCAACGTGTATAACTGGCATTGCTAGATCTATATGACCGAAATGTCCTGGGCATTTATCTTTACCTACTCTTAGCCCACAGGTTTTACAACGAAGCCCTGGTTCTACAACTCCAAGTCGTGGATCCATGAGTCCCATAGCTATTGGAAAACCGTCATCATCATATGTGTCAGCGGTTATAACTTTTGTAGCACTCATTTTTCTAATTTCATTTGGTGAGAGTAAAGAGAAATTTATTTTCCCAATCTTTTTTGTTATATTTTTCCCTCTTTCCATATTTAACCCTTCAACATTATATTTATTATTTATACAAGTGAATCTAATTTTATTCTAGGTGCTATAACAAGAGATTTTAATTCGTCTATAAGCAGTTTAAAAGCGTAACTCATCTCTATAGGATATATATCTGCTCTGTCACCACACACGGGACAGCGTAGCGCTCCATGTCTATCCTGGATAGCTACATGTCCACAGGTGTTACATATGTATTTTATTGTAAGATCTGACTCATCGAGAAGTCTGTCTTTGATTACCATGGATGCCCCATGTCCTATGAGACAGTCTCTTTCCATTTCTCCGAATCTTAGACCTCCCTCACGTGCTCTTCCTTCTGTTGGTTGTCTGGTTAATATCTGAACGGGTCCACGTGAACGAGCATGTATTTTTCCTGCTACCATGTGATGTAGTTTCTGGTAGTATATGCATCCTACGAATATGTCGCATTCAAGTGGTTTACCTGTTTCGCCGTTGTATAGTATTTCTTTTCCGTTATGTTTGAAACCGTTTTCTAATAATGTTTTCCTTAGTGTGCCTTCTGTTTCTCCGCTAAAAGCAGTTCCATCGACTATTCTACCTTCCATGGAGCCTACTTTTCCACCTATCATTTCTAATACGTGGCCTATGGTCATACGACTTGGGATTGCATGTGGGTTAATTATTAGATCAGGTGATATTCCTTTTTCGTTAAATGGCATGTCTTCTTGTGGAACTAGTAATCCAATGACTCCTTTCTGACCATGTTTCGATGCGAATTTATCACCATATTCCGGTATTCTTTCTTCTCTGACTTTTATCTTGACCATACGTGAGCCATTCACTGATTCAGATAACATTACTTTATCAACTGTTCCTCCTTCACCGTGTTGAACTGTTACCGATGTTTCTCGTCTTTTTTGTGGTGTTAGAAAATCTGTTGGTTCCTCTAAGAAACGAGGTGGTGATGTTTTACCTATTAATACATCTGCACCTTTGACATTGCATTCAGGTGAGATAAGACCATCTTCACCTAAGTTTACGTAGGCTTCTTCACTTCGGACTCCTCTACAATCAGGGTCGGGTACTTCAAAATGGTCCTCCTGGCCACCCGGGTAACGTTTTTCTTCGCTGCTATATGTTCTGAAGAAGCTACTTCGCCCCATACCTCTTTCTATACTGGATTTACTCATAACTAGTGCATCTTCCATGTTATATCCCTTGTAAGATGCGACTGCCACTATGAAATTCTGACCCGCGGGTCTTTCTGCGAATTTTATGTATTTCACAGGATGAGTTTGAACAAGTGGTGCTTGTGGGTAATGGAGAAGATGTCCTCTTGTATCTGGTCTAATCCTATAATTGGAGGATCCAAAACCAAGGCTTTGTTTACCCATACCTGCACCCATAGTGATACGTGGAGAAGAGTTATGCTCAGGATATGGAACTAATGATGAACCTATTCCAAGGATGCACATTGGATCCATCTCCATGTGTGTATGATCTGGAGTGATATTTTCTTCTTTAAGAGCTATAAGAGTGTTTTCTTCTTCTTCTGCATCGACGTATTCTACTATTCCTTCGTTGACAAGGTCAGACCATTTTTTCTTACCGCTTTCTACATCTTGTATGTATTTCTTAGTGAGCATTAGTTTCCCTTTATCAACGATAACTAGTGGTCTTCTAAGTCTACCACAGTCACAATTAACAATTAGATCATTTGCATCCTCATAATAAGCGACGTTTACTTCATTGTTTAAAAGCCCTTTTCTCCTTCTATCCCTTAATTTTTGTACAAGGTCCTGCCCGTTTGAATGCATACCTATGAGATCTCCGTTTAGATATACTCGGGTACCAGTTGATTTCTTAGTGATTTCTTTGATTCCCATGTCTCTGAGGATGTTTTCTACTTCTTTTTCTAGGAATCCCTCAGATATTTCAACTGTTAGTGCTAGGTTTTTCACTAGACCACAGTTTGGTCCCTCAGGTGTTTCATTGGGGCATAGTCTACCCCACTGTGTAGAGTGTAAATCACGGGCTTCGAAATGTGGTTGAGACCTGGTAAGTGGAGATGTCACTCTTCTAAGGTGACTTAGAACAGCTAGGTTACTTGTTCTATCTAACAGTTGAGATATTCCTGCTCTCCCACCAACCCAGTTACCAGTGGCTAGTGCATGATGAATTCGTTGACTGAGCACATCAGCGCGAAGAGATGACGCAATCTTTATTTCTTTTCCTTTTGCGTGTATCCTTTCAATTTGATATTTGAGATCCTTACATAAAGCAGTGAATGCTACACGGAAGAGATCCTCCATCAAGTCTCCTGCGAGTTTCAATCTTTTGTTTGCGTAATGATCTTTGTCATCTGGTTCTCTTTTTCCTAATGCAAGTTCAAGTACTGCCATGCCCATTCGGGCCATGAAAATAGCTTTAGTCAATCGATCTGATGATTCGTTTCCTAGATGTGGTAAAAGATTTTTATCCATCAAAGTTTCTACTCTTTTTACACGGTATTCTTTTGCTTGCCCACCAGCAAATTTTTTACCTAAATATGCGACTGCTTCTTCTTTTGTTGTTATTCCATATTCATTGGCGCATTCTTCTATGTTGGCGAGAATATATGGTTCCATCTTAGGGTCTACACTTATTACGTCGACGATTTCCTCATCGTTTTCCATTCCAAGTGCTCTAAGTAGAATCATAAGTGGTATCTGACCATATGTGGTGGGAAGTGATACCATTAACATGCCATCTTTTTTCTTTTCTACAACGGTCAATGCTCGATATCCTTCTCTTTGTGAGAATACTTTAGCTACTTCTATATCTCTACCATATCTGCTACTTGTCTCTACAAGTACCCGATTTGGTGCTAGGTCTTCTACTGTGATAAGAACTCTTTCTGTTCCGTTGCTAATAAAATATCCACCCGGGTCCAGGGGGTCCTCTTGCATGTTTTGTAATTCCGCCCGGTATTCTTCATTCATGAGTTCATGGCCTTTTTTCTCTTCGATGCCCTGTTTCGCAAGGTTGCATACTTTTGATTTTGTCATTATTGGTAGTTCGCCTATTCTTACTTCTTCCGGGTCGTATTCTACTTCGTCTTTAACTGGTATAAATTCTAAAGTTAGGGGTGCTTCATAGGTTAAATCCCGTAGTCTCGCCTCCATAGGCATTAATGGCCTAATTGTACCATCTGCTTCTTTTACTGCTGGTTTACCTATTGTGATTTTCCCAAATTTTATCTTGTAGCCTTCTATTTCAGGATAAATAAAGCCTCTTTCCATTTCTTCTTCTTGGCCAATAATAGTACTATCAACGATGTTCTGCAATCTGCGTTCTAAAAAATCGTTATAAGAAAATATCTGGTGGTTTACTATACTACGCTCTCTATAAAAAGCATCAATAAGATCTCTCATATTTTTACACCCATCATAAGTTATTATACGGAACTTTCCACTACAAATCTATAAGCAACTGCTTCTCCTGCGGTATGACTATTTCTAACAATTTTTACAATTTGTCCCGGTTTTGCCCCCACAGAAATAGATACCGGATCGGTGTCTAAAATTTTAGGAAGTCGATCAGGAGTTATATTGTAATTCTTAAATAACTCGCTCTTCTCTTCCTCAGAAATAATTGTATGGAGAGGAACTAACTCATGTCCCATTATATTTAATGGCTGTTTATCGACAGTTTTAGCCATGACGCAATTTTTCCTCCTAGTATCTAAGGTTTTTTTAAGCGGGCCTGAAGGGATTCGAACCCTTGGCCACCTGGTTAAAAGCCAGATGCTCTACCTAGCTGAGCTACAGGCCC